>CALBHW010000060.1 GCA_937893125.1 uncultured Clostridia bacterium | reverse complement strand
CGATTGTGGCGGGACTTATTGCTACAATTATAGTTCTAGCTAGTGGAACGCAAGGAGTAGGCACAAGTGTAAGTGTGCTTTATGTCGCAACTGATATAGAAGGTACAGTAAGCGCTAGGTATAGTAAGGTAAACAAAAACACAAGTGCTGTAATATCTACAACAGATATGGTTACAAGTAGTGGGAGTAAAACAGTTAGTTTCTTATCCACTGCACCTACAACCACAAATTTACTTAACCCAACAGAAAGTAGTATTGCATTAACTGACGAACAAGACTTAATCATTACATATACATTCACTGCGGTAGAAACCTACTACGCAACACTTGAATATAAAGATAACTCAACAAGTGCAAGTAACATCGAATTTTCTTACGCTCTTAACGACGGGGCATACAATCCTAAAATGTCAATGCCAATTGAAGTAACGCCTGATAAATCGACGACCTATTCAATCAAATTCCACATCGCTAACACTGCTCTCAACGCCAACTTAAGTGGTTCTCTCAATTGGGCTCTAACGAAAGACGGTGGCAAAACCCCAAGCGGAAGTGACGAGAAAGTTGCAATTAGTTTTGCAAATAGTTCTGGTAATTGTAAAATTAACTCAGCAAATTGTGCGGTTGTCTATAACTCCGATAAATCAAAATTTAAAATAACAGGAATAACACCAACAATTTCAAATGGTTCAGTTACAAATCTTGCCGATTTGACAAATTCCAACGGCTCCGAGTTCTATTATTTTGCGACCAACTCCGCCGTTGTCGGAACAACTGGCTACACCGATCCAGGAACAACCTATTACATCTCAGGGCTTGGAACAAGCGCCAACCCCGCTTGTGAATCTTGGTACGACACACCAACTGACAGCACAACTCTTTATGCAACATTTATGACTCCAACGCATACGAGTGAACCAACAACAGATGGAGAGTTGAGTGGTGAAGTGATTTTTGGGCATTCAATCACTTCACTACACTATGTTGGCTATGCGACTTTTTCTATTGCAGTGGTTCCTAATTCTATTACTACAATAGACGGAGGTGCAAACTATACATCATTGACACAAAACAAGCGAAATACGAATATTCTTTTTACTGTTTCTGACCCAGTGCCTTACGGTACTTCAATATTTTTTTACAGCAATAATTTAAAAAATGTTGAGTTGCCTAATAGTATAAATGTTATTGGTGAACATCATTTTACTGGTTGTACAAGCTTAACAAAGATAACCATGCCAGATAGTGTGACGAGTATAGATCAGTGTGCTTTTAAAGGTTGTACTAGTTTAGTAAGTATAGCAGTGTGGGCAAGTAACCCTACCTATTATTCTTCTAATAACTGTATTATAAAAAAATCTGACAAATCGTTAATTAAAGGTTGTAAAACATCAGTTATTCCAAATGGTGTGACGAGTATAGTGGATCATGCCTTTTATGGTTGTAGTGGCTTAACAAGTATAACAATACCAGATAGCGTGACGAGTATAGGATGGTTTGCTTTTAATGACTGTTCAGAACTTACAAGTGTAACTTTTGCTGATACGAGCAAAACTTGGACGATTAAAGATGGTTCAACTATAAAAGCGAGTGATGTGTCGGTGGCAGATCCAACGCAGAATGCAACATACTTGGTGACGACTTATAGAAGCTATTGTGATTGGACTAAGAATAGTTAGAATGTTTAGGTGAATAGGTTTTCAAGTAAACATAGTAAAAAGCCCTTTAAAGTTGGATGACTTCAAGGGGCTTTTTAGGTTTGATAATATTCTTTATATCTATTATTGTTTTGTAATCATTTATTCTTTGGTATTTGTTGTTTTTGTTTTACCAGTAATATAGTTAATATCAATGATTTTAATCTTCAAGGGCGCCGTTTTCGATGGCTTTTTGGGCGATTTCGCTGTTCTTTTTGTTGTTTTCGACCAAAATATATGGTTTTAATTTTTCGATATTGCTTTCTTCGAGTTCTAGGACGCGTTTTCCAAAGGCGATGAGTTCTTTTTTGCCTTTTTTGCAGTCGCTTAAAACGGACATAAGGTCAATTACGCCCATTGTTGAACCTATTATATTTATACTTGCGATTTTGCGGTTTGACTTGTCCATCATTGTGCTCATATTTACGCTTAGCCACATTTTTGCTTTCTTTAAAAAGTTGTTGTCCACAAGGTCAATGTCGAGCGCGTGTGCAAGGTCCTCGCACGACTCGCTAAACTGGTCGTAGTTTGTGAATTGGCTTTTTAGTTCTTTTTTAAGTTTGCTGTCCTTTATTTTGTCGATAACATTATTGATACTTTGTTTTGCGGTTTGCAAATTTTGATAAATTGCGATAAGTAAATTTGTATTTATTTCTTTTTGACTTTTTGGCATAAAATTTCTCCTTATTTACTTTTATCTTGTGCAAGAAACGGGGAATTATGCAAAATGTTTTTAGGGCGTTTTTGTTGCGAGAAGCTCTTAAGAGTAGAAAAACGAAATATTTTTAAAAAAGTGAAGTGTGGGACTTCTTTGATACGCTTAAAAGTGAAGAGGGAAAAGTGTTTTCTAAAAAAAACAAAGTGTGGATTTTTTTAGATTTTCAAGACCACACAAAAAAGGAGAAAAATTAACTTATTTAAAAGCTTTTTGTATGGCAAATAAAGATAAAACTTTACAAACTTTACAACAAAGTGACTTTTAAGTAAATTTGAGTTGACAAATGACGCAAATTATGCTAAATTTGTGATAACCGCTTGAAAAAGGCTTAAAAGTGTGCGTGGCACCGCCTTTGTTTAGCGAGTCTGGAGGATAAGGAGGAAAAGTATGTACGCAATTATTCGTAGTGGTGGCAAACAATACAAAGTTGAGGCTGGTCAAAGTATCGACGTCGAAAAACTTGACGGCGAAATTGGTTCTAAGGTCGAACTTGAAGTGTTGCTTGTAAGTAACGATGGCAAAATTAAGGCAGGCAAGCCAGTTTTGAAAGATGTCAAGTGCGAAGCGGAAATCGTTGCACAAGGCAAAGAGAGCAAAGTCGTTGTCTTTAAGTATAAGCCAAAAAAGAACGAAAGAAAGAAACAAGGTCATAGACAACCTTTCACAAGAATCAAAATTTTGGAGATTAAGTAGGATAAAATTATGACCAAAATCACAATTGATAAGCAAGGTGACCATATTACGCATTTTGTGTGCGACGGACATACAAATTACGGCGTGAGCGGGGAAGATATAGTGTGTAGCGCACTTTCTAGTATAGTGCAAACTGCCGTCCTTGGCGTGCTTTTAGTCGCGGGGGTTAACGGGAAGTTAAAAAGAAACGAAGATAAGGGCTATTTGGAGTTCGACCTTCCAAAAGAAATGTCAGATGAACAAAGGCACGATGTCGATGTTATTTTAAATACTATGCTTTGCGGAATTAGTGATTTGAGAGAGGGGTTTTCGGACTTTATAGAATTGGAGGTTAAGTAAATGTTTATATTATTGCAACTTTTCGCCCATAAAAAAGGTGGCGGTTCAACAAAAAACGGTCGTGACAGTCAAGCTAAAAGACTAGGCGTCAAATGCAGTGACGGTCAACCTGTTGTTGCTGGAAATATCATTGTTAGACAACGCGGAACAAAGTACTACCCAGGTGACGATGTCGGACTTGGAAAGGATTACACTTTGTTTGCTTTGAGCGATGGAAAAGTTAAATTTGAGACAAAACATGGCACAAGAAAATATGTCAGTGTTGTCCAAGAAAAAGCAACAAAAAAATCTAAATAATAGTAATAGATTTTAATAGTTTAATATGTCTTATTGGGAGCGACCAATCACACACAACGCGCGTGATTGACCGCTCCTTTTTAATTGGTTATAACCACATATTTTCTCCACACACCCCCAAATAAGAGCTATTTTTTGTAAAAAAAACTTAAAATTTTACGAAAAAAGTGGTCAAAATTGCTTGACAGAGGGGGGGGGGGGGGGTAAAATGAATATATAAGTGAAAAGTAGGCTTTCAAAAATTCATTTGACTTATGCTAAATATTATTGCTATAATTATTTAGTAATTGGTTAATTGAAAATGAGTGACGGCGACCGCGAGTCAACAGCCATTCTGGCACTGACTCCCGACCGCCCACGACGACAGATAAGTATTTTAAATAGGTCCCCCAAAGTAGCAACGAATGTGAAACTTTTGGGGAAAAGGAGAGACAGCCCACAAGTCGAATGATTGCGGGTGCAATCTGAGTTAAAGGGCTTGGCTCGACGCATAAGGGGGAGTGTCGGTTTACCGACAAAGGGTAGTAAAAATGTTTAGCATAATTGCTTATGACAAATGGATAAATAATAGGTAAAAAACAAAAGATAGAAAGGGGAGATAAAATGAAAAATAAAGGGTTAATTTTTGCATTTAGTTGTGTATGTATATTTGTTGTGGCGCTTATAACGACTATAATTGTCCTTGCGAGTGGCAACCAAAATGTAGGTAGCAACCTAAGTTTAATTTATGTTGCGAGCGAAATTGGCGGGTCGGTCAGTGGGACATATAAGGTGGGAGACAATCCAGCCAAGGATATGACAAATGACAGTGGGGCAAAAGTTGTAAATTTTGGGTCAGACCAACCTACAACTCTTTCTCTTTTATCTCCAAACGAAACAATAAACCTACTTTATGGCGAATCACTTATCCTTACATATACTTTTACCAATAGTGGGGAAGAATATTATGCAAATATGTCGTATAGTGATACGGATACCCCTTATACAAATTTAGTATTTAGTTACAAAAAAGAAAATGATTCTGACTACTCAACGACAGGCGGAACACTTTTAACAGTTCCAAGACTAGGCACTGCAACATTTTCAGTCAAAATTTCAATTGATAAAGCCTATTTAAACGCCAGTCTAAAAGGCACAATCGACTGGGCACTAGTCAAGGAAAAGACACAATTTTTAGATGAAAAAGTGTCACTTAGTTTTGCTAATAATGACGGCACAGTCATAAGTCCTAGTACATTTAGTTATGATGTAAGGGAAAAGGACGGCAAAGCTCAATTTAAAATTGTCGGCGCAACGCCAGTTATTGACTCAACCTCCACAAGTGGACACATAAACGGTTACTATGATAGAACAACTCTCGCGTCTACGGGCAAAGTGTCTAGCATTGACGACCTTACAAATAGTAATGGCGCTGAGTTCTTCTACTTTTGCACAAATCCAGCAGTTGTAGGCTCGACCAGTTATAACGACCCAGGAACAATTTATTACACATCAACATCCGACTCAACTTTAGAGAACTGGTACGATATTCCGTCTTCCGAGACTCAACTCTACGCTTGCTTTATGACACCAAATTATACAAGTGAAGTACAATATAGAGGAAGTGATACTCAAATCGTTATTTCAAATAAAGTTACAAATATTCTTTATGAAGCGTTTTATAACAAATCAAGCATAACAGATGTAGCAATCCCACAAAGTGTGAAAAATATTGGATATGGGACAAGTTTAACAGGCAGTGCTTTTTATGGCTGTTCCAGTTTAAAGAGTATAACAATACCAAATAGTGTGACGAGTATAGGGGATTCTGCTTTTTTTGATTGTAAAGGTTTAACAAGTATAACAATACCAAATAGTGTGACGAGTATAGATTATGGTGTTTTTTTTGGTTGTAGTGGTTTGACAAGTGTAACCATACCAAATGGTGTGACGAGTATAGGTGATCAAGCTTTTTATGTTTGTAGAGGTTTAACTAGTGTAACAATACCGGATAGCGTGACAAGTATAGGGTATAATGCTTTTTTGTGTTGTAGTGGTTTAACAAGTATAACGATACCAGATAGTGTGACGAGTATAGGAAGAGGTGCTTTTTGTAATTGTAGTGGTTTAACAAGTATAACGATACCAAATAGTGTAACTAGTATAGGACATAGTGCTTTTTATT
>CALBHW010000059.1 GCA_937893125.1 uncultured Clostridia bacterium | reverse complement strand
TTAAAAAAGCATTAAAAAAGCATTAAAAAAGCATTAAAAAAGCATTAAAAAAGCAAAAAATAGCCACCATTGCGTTTGGTGGCTATTTTTTTAAACAAACAAAATTAGTTGTTCGAAGCCAAAATGTCAATAATTTCGTTCATTTCGTCAAAATTAAGAGAGTCAAGTTTGCGATATGCTTCTTGATAAATGTCTTTATATTCTTGTGGGCAATCTTTTTCCATAACTTTATCAAGCATTGTTTTGCCAACAAGCATAACTTCTTCTCTATTTTGATATTTTTTGAAAGTCAACATTTCTTCCAAAACTTTGAAACTGTAATCTATGTCTTTATTCATTTTTTCTCCCCTTTTAGTCCTCGCCCATTCCGCGACCTTCGTCTGAAAGTTCGGCTTCTTTTGTCTTGTTTTTAGAAATTGTCTTTACAACATTTCCTTGAGCGTCATAAGTTGATTTTTCTTGACTTTTTTCCTTTTCATCAACAAGAACCGATTGAACGACAGCACCTTTTTTGTTCAAGTAATATTGCATTGTCTTTCCATCGTCAAGTTTTTCCCTTGTAACCCCAACAGTTTGGTTGCTTTCTTTTTCGATTTTCTTGTTAAGTCTAACCTTTTTCTTGTTTGTTTCAACAATTTGACCTGCGAACTTTTCACATCTAACAACAATGTCTTTTGCATATTCGCTAGCACTTTTCGCGTCGCCTTTTTCAAAGAATCTCTCAACTTCTCTACTAATACTCTTGTAATAGTCAGTTGCAGTATTTTTGAAATGCTTATCAGTCGAACTGAGATCCTCAATTGAAGTTCCAAGTTTTGACAACGCTTCGTCTACCATTTCTTTGCATTCATCGAGCGAAAGCGTGTATTCCTTAGGTTCCGCCACTGTTTTAGTCTCCTTTTCGAACTTTGTCTCAACTGGAGTTGTTTCAACAATTGGTGCGTTTAAAGTTGCTTCTACTGGTTCTTTAACTGGCTCAACTTCTAAGTTCGTTGTGTCAACTGGTTCGACTGCATCTGGAAGTTTTGCTTCGCCAAGTTCGATTTTGTCTTGGTCGTTGTTCATATTTGTGACATCGACTTCATCAAGTTCTTCTTGATTTTGTGCTTGAGCAAATTCAGTACTAAGTTGTTCTTCTGCTATTTTTTGGTCTTTTATTGTTTTAAGAATGTCAACGATTCTACCCGCTTTTTCAACTTTTTCCTTGCTTAAATCTAGTTCTTTGTCAGTTTTTTCTTCGCTTGTTTGTTTTGCAACAGCCTTTTTATTCTTTTCTTTTTTAGTGTTTTCTTTTTTAAGCGTTTCTTTAATTGCCTTTTTATTCTTTTTTACCTTTGAAGTTTTTGAGCCATCTTGCTTAATTGTCGATTCGTAGTCGTTTGAGATGTCGCTCATATACCCTTCTTGGACAGTCAAACTATTATTAAAGTTTTCGCAAAGCATTGAAATTTCATCAAGCGAACTTGCACATTTCATTTTTTTCAATCCCGCCTCAAAATCGACTGTACCACCCATAAGGGCGTCAATTCTATCCGAAAATGATTGTTTTTGTGCTTCGTCAAGAACTTTTGACAACATAATTGTATCTTTGAGGCTATTGAGATTAAGCATATAAGTGTTAAGGTTAATAAAGTTTTCTTCGTACGCTTCTCTTCTCTTTTGAATAACATTATGTGAAATTACACGAAGTTCATCTGGTAAAATCTGACTTACAACTGCGTCTTCAGCCTTAGAATTATCAACTGCTTTTGCGACTTCTTCATTCTTTATGACTTCTTCAGGTGTTGAGACTTCTTCAGGTTTTGCATCTAAGTCAGCAACGACTTTTGCCTTAGGTTCTTCTTGTGTTGCTTGAGCGACTTCTTGTTTTTCGTCACCTTTCTTTACTTCGGAAGAAATCTCTTTCATAATTTCATCAAAATTTGACTTTGTCATCTCAGGTTGAACAATCTCTTTTTGAATTTGTTGCTCTTTTTTAAATGCATATTTATTTCTAAACAATTCTGGATTTGCAAACATCATTTGAGAAATATTTTTCATTGCTTCGTTATATGCTTCTTCATAGATATAGTTTGCAGTGCAGATTTTTGGTTGAACAGGTGCAACTTTTCTTATAAAGTCTTGTACAATAGGGTTAATTGTTTCTTGCTTTTGATTTACATCGACTTTTGCAACGCTTGCTGAGTTTGCTTTTTCAAGTTTAGCTTGGTTTTGAACAATTTGTTCTTTTGCCTTTAAAGTGTAGAACTCATTTGAAATCATTGAATTCCCGACGATAACTTCGTCAAGTTCCAAATTATCAAAGCTCTTGTTGTAACGAGCCTTTAAAGCGTCCTTTATTTTCAAAAACTCTGCTGAAACTTGCTCAACTGGCTTTCCTTCGACCATAACAACGGTTGGTTTTAGAGATTCGACAAAAGCATTCAAATCGCCGTTTGGAACACGAATACTATCAAGAACGTAAGTTTGGTCTTCGTGTCTAATATAAGCAGTCGTGTAAATATTTGGGTCACCATCTTTTGTGCCAAGTTGGGAAATTTCGCTCATTTCTGGGTCAAGATAGTAGTTTTTAAATTTATCTTGTGCACTGACAAAAGTCGCTATTTTTTCAAATTCATCAGTTGTCGTACTTGCAAATGCTCCATTTTCTGCAAGTTCGTCAATCAAATCGTTTGCGATTGATTCAGGAGAAACATCTGTTTTCAATGTTGTACCAAACTTTTGGTAAAATTCTGAAGCACTTTTCTCTACAATCGCACCAAACGCGCCAAGTCTATCCATAGTTTTTGAATATTTATCACCAGGATTTAGAGCAATTAGTTTTTCAAGATCTCTTTTTTGAACTCTATTTAGTTCATTCCACGCTTTGAAGTTGCTACTTGTTGGAAGCGAAATTTCTCTTTTGACAAGGTCTTTTACAAGCAAACTTGTCAACTTTCTTTGTTCTCTATCGATTTTTGCAATATCTTCAAAAGTGTATTGCGAATAGAGCATTTTTGCTCCACGAATTCTATCTTCGTCAAAAATCGAATCTTCCGAAATGACATCTTTAACTGCGTCATAATCTAAGCCAACTTCGCTAAGAATTTTTTGGGCATTTTCCTTGTTAAACAACTTTTGATAGCGTTTAAAATTCTCATAACTTGGTCGTTTTGCTTCATAATAATCTTTAAGATAATAAGCGCCCGACAAAAGTGACAAGAATTGAACACCACTAAGCCCTTTTCCGTTTTTGCTATTCAAAGCCCTAATAGATTGAATGCCGTTTCTCTTATTGTCCACAAAATTAAGAATTTCGTTAAAAAGACTTCCTTCCAATTTGTCGACAAGAATTGTATAATTCGTATTTTCGCTTTCAAGATAAACCTTATCGCTCATTCCTTGTTTCATAATTGCTTTTGACGCATTATCAAAGCCGTTAAAAGTCCTATGCGCGACATTTGGGATTTCCCTTTCCGCGATTTCAACAAAAGGTCTAAAATCTTGTTGTTTTATACATTTGTTGAAAACATCAACAAGTTGCGCCCTATGTTCTTCGTCGAGTCTGTTTAAGAAATTTCTTTCGAAAAGTCCAAGAGATTCAATGTACGCGAAGTTTTTATTTGGAGCAACTTCTTCGTTATTTGCACCTTGCAAATAATTTTTAATAAGTTTTGAAAAAACCATTTTATTAAAATTTATTTTTTCGATGTTTGCCATTTTTACACCCCTTTTCTATTATTTGTAAGTATTTTAGCATAATTCAAAATAAATTTCAATAGTAAAATATAAATTTGTGCATTTGCATATAAAAATAAATAAAGTAATATTTTTTATAGATAATGTAGGCTTTTTTTAAAAAAAATAACGATATTTCAAATAAAAAAGGAAAGAAGATTTTGTGAAGTGAACCCCATTTTTGCGGTGCAAAAATGGGGTTCACTTCATTTGTCTTTCCTTCCTTTTATTATTTATCCTATTTTTTTGTGGCTGTTTTTTTAGAAAATCACGCACTAAGTAGCGTTTTTAGCCAAAAAAGTCGATATTTTTGTGCCAAATGTATTTTTAAATCTTTTAATAATTTTCTTTATCACGCTACGAGAAGAGTCGTACGACTTCTTCGTTTGCTTCAATTTTTACTGATGTACGAGAGAGCGCCCCCGTAATTAAGAACGCTTGTCCGACGCCCGCCGTAACAATATTGTCTTGTTCTTCTTGGTTGATTTCCCCCGCGTTACGATAAAGTTCAATCAAGTCGGTAATATCGTTAGGCGCGAGCGAGAAAATGAATGAGTACTGGCTCGCGTTAATAATAGCGGTCGATTGACGCGCAATTTCTTGTGAACCGACGAAGTCCTTAATGTTTTGGGTAATAACGATTTGCATTCCCGAATATTTACGAATACGCTTTGCCATTTGCGCCATAAATTCTAGAGCGATAGGGTGTTTTGGGTTAATGAAAACGTGAGCCTCGTCGACGGCAACAACAATATGTCTATTTGCCTTGTATTTGTCGTTAAAGTCCTTGTTTTTAATAATTTCATTATCCAAGTATTTGAAAACAAGAAGCATTTGCGCGTTTGCAATGACTTCGTTACGGTTTGCGAGCAACGAACGGAAGTTAAATGTAACAAAATTTTCTTTTGTAGCAATCGACATAGGTCCGTTCCAAAGGTTGGAGTTGCGCCCACCTGTCGCAAATTTTGAAATGTATGTTTCAACCGTTTGCAAAACTCGCTTATGATATTCGTCCGTTGTTGAGTTTAGTTTTCGAACACAAAGGTTGTAAACATCGTCAAAAATTGGGAAATCTTCGGGTTTAAGTTTTGTAAGCGGTGTTTGCGAATTGATGTTTTTTTCTTTATACGCTTCAATAGTAAGAGTATTCAACTCTTCGAACGCTTCCGACGGCATACCAGGCAAAATGATGCTGAAAAACTCTTCCAAGAACTGCAAGTGCGTCGAATAAGAGTCGTCGCTTCCGCCTTCGTCTGCGTCAAGAGTGGTCATAATGTGGAAAGGATTAAACCTACCTTTTTGAGACGACCCGACATCCAAAACCTTCCCTTTCATATTGTAAGATAGTGGCGTATATTCGTCTTCAGGGTCGAGAACGAAAACTTTTGTATTGTCGCAAGCAAGGTTAGTAAGAAGCGTTTTTGTCGCGTAAGATTTACCACCACCCGACTTACCAATAATCATAATGTTACTGTTAGCCCTTTCTCTATCACGCTTGAAAAGGTCGATAAAGACTGGATATTCGTTTGAGCCGATATAAAACCCCTTAGGGTCAAGAAGTGCACCCGAAATAAATGGGAAAATTGACGCAAAAGTTGTTGTCGGAATGTCTCTTTTATAGCCTTTAATTGTATCAAGTGCCGATATGTTTCTACTAACAAAAGCGTCGACTTGTCTACCAAACATCTCAGAAAACTTGTAGCCGTTTTGTTTTAAAATCGCGCGAACTTCCTTTTTTGCATAATCTTCACAGAAAAGGTGAGTATTTACTTCGAAAAGTTGTTCGTTGTTGCCTTTGAGCATTTGAAGAAGGTCTCGCAAGGTTTTTAACTGAATCTCGTTTTCAATTCTTTTACTACTTTTGTAGGTGTTGTTCATTTTGCCTTCCATTTCAATAATGGACTTATCAATGCGCTTTTCACCAACGCCTTTTGGAACAGGTTTAAAATTTACAACGACATTTGTGTTGTCAAGTAAGAAGAACGGCGCACCCCACGCGTTCCCCACTTGAAGTGGATAATCGGTCAAAACAAATGATTTATAATTATGCTTATCTATAACCGTTCGAGTTGTTTTAAAATTGATTTCTTCTGGAATAGCCCAGTTTATGTATTGGTCTCTTGGGATAGTTTCGAGGTCCCTTTCGTCGAAATATCTTCCATAGTTTGCCCTAAGGAAAACCGCGAGTTCCTTACCCTTTAATTTGTGCGACATAATAGGAACAACGCTGTTTCCGAGAGTATCAATCATTCCTTTAATTGTCGTGTCAAGAGTATCTTTATCCTTATCATAAACGACGATGTAGAAAAAGTCTTTGTAAACCTTTTCGTTTTTGTTCATCATATTAAGTTGTGCAACACGCGCTTCAAAAACCCCCGACCTTGCCTCAACTTCCGCTTCGGTCATTTCGTTTTCATATTGAAGTTCCATAAGGTCGTCAAATTTTTTATCTTCGCCTGTGATGTAATCGTCGAAAATAAGAGCCTTACTAACCTTAACTATACTTGCGCTTTGCTCGTTTGAAAGCCTGCGGAGTGCGTTTGCAAACGACCTAATAACAAGTTCTTGCTTGTCACCGTTTAAAAGTCCAAACTCAACGGGTCTAACTTCAATAACTTCAGCGTAGTAGTCTTTATAGTCAATAACTTCTTCCTTAATTATGCCTTCATAAGGAATAATATCCTTAATTTTAAGCCTATTCGTCCTTTTGTCGACATCCGATTTTCGATAGGATTTTTTAAACGCAACGAACCTAATCAAAAGTCCAATCGACGCGTAAAGTCGCAAATCTTCTTCAATAGGCATAAAAAGCATAGCAATAAGACACACCCACGCGAGTGCAAGATACCAGTGATATGGAAGGTTGCTTATAGCAAAAAGTAGCCCGCCGACAAAGCCAATAGCCATAACAATAATGTCTGACAAGGTTATGCCTTTAAAGAACTCCATTTTGACTTTTGTCTTTCTAGGAATATATCTCATTTATATCTCCTTTCGCTTTTTAGCAAGAAATGAAAAGCATATTAAACGCTTTTCACTTCCGCCCTTTTAATTGGTTTTTAGTTTTTTTTCTTTTTTATTGCATCAACAATACTTTGTTCGCCACTATCAATCTTCTGTTTAATGCTCTCAAGATCTGTTCTAACTGCATTGGCAGTTTTATTTCCAATATCTTTAGCCATATCAGATGTATTTTTAACTTTAACATTAAGCTCTGAATTTTTGACTTTTGCTTTAACCTCTTTGTCGTCGTTTGTAACTTTAACAGGCTTACTATCGTCAATTCCCATATGTTTAAATGCATCTTCTTGCGCTGCAGCACGAAGTGCGTCTTTAAATGCATTAAACTCTCTTTGAGTGTCTTCGTTATTGATAATGTCTTGCTTTGTTTTATCTGCATTAACTTCAATGTCGTGTTTTGTTTCAAAATTCTTAATATCAGCGTTTATATTGTCAACACTTGCAGTGTCACCCATTTCCATTGCTCTCTTGCGTTTCTCATAAAGTCCTTTATATTCCGCATATTCATTATCTCCAAGGTTTTTACTAGCATAGAACTGTTTGACAAGGTCCATAATCCTTTGCGCTTGTTCTTCTTGTGCTCTGAGTCTCTCC
Organism: uncultured Clostridia bacterium; assembly: GCA_937893125.1. GTDB lineage: Bacteria > Bacillota > Clostridia > Christensenellales > UBA1242 > UBA7862. The sequence goes on along the minus strand of CALBHW010000059.1, from coordinate 99,384 downwards.
GCTTCCGCTTCTTTTTCTCTTTCATCCCTTTCGGCTTGTTTTCTCTTGTTGTAAAGATCGTTTTCCGCAGCCGCAGCATCGTTTTTATCTTTTTTCTCTTTTGCTTTGTCAGCAGCCTTCTTTTCAAGTTCACTTTGATAAAGGCTCTTTCTTCCGTCCTTAGTTAAAGCAAGGTTAAGAAGCCCAATCCCCGCTTGGTCTTTTCCTCCAAGCCCAGCCGATAGCCTATCAAGCACCACAGTCCACGTCCTACCGTCCTTATCTTCAGGCAAGAAAATATTTTTAGCAGTCTTTTTGAAGTTGTCAGCCTTTTCATGTGCCTTGTCTTTAATGTTGTTAAGAAGTCCGTTTTGATGTTTTCCGTCCGCATCATTATATCCAACAACTGCTCGGAATGGGTCAGTAACATTTAACTTTTTGTTTTCAGCAAAATTTTCACTCTTTTCTTGAACTTTGCTAATTTTCTCTTTTAGACGCTTTTTATCATCTTCACTAAGATGCTTGTCATTTGCTAACTTGTTTTGCAATTTTTCAAGTTTTTGAGCGGAGCCTTTCTTGGTCACATCACCACTATTTATTTTATCTTGCAAGCCTGCATTTTCGGCGCCAATTTCAGCTTCGCGAGCTTTAAGTCCTCTATATTTTTCCATAACTTCTGGATCATCTGCATGTGGTGCTAACTCGGCGATTTGAGATTTGATAGATTTAAGTTCATCCTTATTTGCCTTCAGTTTTGCTTTTTCTTCCGTTCCAGAGCCACGCCCAATTCCTAATTTATTTCCAACGCCCTTAACTACTGCTGCCGTTCCATGGAAAACCGTTCCAGCCGCTCGACCCGCCATTGCAGTCCCTGCTGCGACACCTGCGGTGACCATAGTTGCGCGTTTAACAGCGCCACCGACCTTGCCCATAACATCTGAACCCTCAGTGAGCAAATCTTTTACACCAAGGTAGCCACTAAGCATAGTCGACGCACTCTTTAAAAGTCCCGTCCCCACAATCAAACAAAGTGTTTGCAAGAATATATCCATAAGAATTCTAAGTGCATTCGGGAAACTTCTTGATAGTAATGTTGTATCACCTATTACATTAAACACTGCAATTTTATTTATCATTGGAAGCAATGTTAAGAACACATTAAAGCCAAAAACAGGTCCAATTATAGCAACAAGCCTAGAATAAATATCCTTTTTCCACGAGTTATAGGCGTTTCCGCCGTCAAGTGGCGCCATACAAATGACCGCTGGCGACATAAGGAATAAAATTACCATTTCAAACAAGCGTTTTAGTAGCCCTAAGCACAATGTAAGCATAGTCCAACCAATAACCGCGCCACAGCCTATAGCCAGCACGAAATCAAACTCTTTAAAGTCGTAAAAATAATTTACGAGAGTGGTATTCCTATAAGGTAACATTCCCATATCGGCATTTTGTTGTTTCTTAGGAGTTCCGTTCATATAAGTTTGCCAAGGAGCATAATATTTTTTGTCTTCTATTTGCCAATTTTTACCAGACAAATCCGTCCCCGACGAATTCCCATAATTTATTACATTATTTCCCGAAGAATACTTCCCATCTTTCCATAGCTTATAAAGATTATCGGTTGAAAAAACATTAAAAACTAATTCGTTAATTGTAAACCCTTCAATTTGTGTATTGCTATCAAGGGTATAAGTCTTTTTAATTTTAACACTATCCGTACTAGTAGAACCGCTTGACAACCCCGAATCCCCAGGGATTCCCGTCATGAGAGCGTCTACATAATTAGCAATCATATCTTGAGTCATATTGTTTCCTGCAAAAGGATTAACTTGATTTGGGGTATCTGCATCCAAATAATAGCCCTGCTTTAAGAAACTTGCAAACTGGGCGTCGTTTCGTGCCCGATTTGCATTATAAGCCCCCACTTTAAAACAAGTGGCTGAAATTGAAGCGTTATCACTCCCCGTCGTAAACGCCCAAACGGTTTTCGTAAGAGCATTTGACGCAACAACCCCAATTAAAACAAAGACTGGAACGATGAAAAATTGTAAAATTGCTTTAAACGACCTTGCAAGAATAGGTCCCTTTGCAGCGGTTTTAGTGTCAATAGTAAATTCCGCTTTCACCATAGCAATAATAGTGAAAATAACAAGCATAACAATAGAAAATCCAAGCACAGCGAAGAAAGTGTTTTGAACAGTAGGGTCAGTTAAAAAAGCAAAAAGCAAGTCAGTACTTGTCCCATTTCCCCCATAAATTGTGCCGTCAAAGCTTAAAGAAGAAATACCTGCGAGTGCCTTAAAAAGGTCTTCTGCAAATTGAATAACAAAAAGAATTGCTCTAACTATGTTATAGAACAATATGCCTATAAGTTTGGTACCAATATTGTTGATACCAAAGTTAACAAGCGCTTCAAATTCTGAAACTATGCTCCACCCGAGAAAATTTCTCAACCCCATTTTATCTCCTTTTGTTTTTCTTCTTTAAGCAAAAACCTACTTAGTTTTTTGCATATTTTAAACCGCACATTTTTTTTACTTTTTAATCACTTTTTGACAAAAAAGGTCAAGTTTATGTATTTTTTTATTTCACGTACTCACTTTTAAGCCTTATTTTCTATGACGCGACATTCTTAGGTAAATTTTGTACAACTAGCCCCATATTTGTAGTATAATCATATTATAACAAATTACTTTAAATTTGTACAATAAATTACTCTTTTTCTTGCTAAAAATCTAAAATTCTTTCCTTTCCGCCACCCAAAAAGTGCTAAAAAGATATTAAAATTGCAAAAGTTTTGTTATTTTTATCAATCACTTCTACATTTAAAGTCAAAATCAACATTTTTATATGTTTTTATTCTATACATTCAATGTTTATTTTGACCGCTTTAAGCAAAAATCGTCTCAATGCTAAATTCAACTCTATTTACTTCACTATCAACACCAAAAATAATTTGGACAAACTCTTCTTCTAGACCTGGCGTTTTATCAACGCGCCCTTTATATGCAAAAGCGCTCCCATTATTTGAAAATTCGTATATTTTTTTGTCAATTGAAGGCTCAAAAGGTGATTTTTTCATTTTTTGTTGGTCAGAAAACATTAAAGAACCTGGCGTTTTCCCAGATGTGTTTTTAGCGTTAGCGAAATCAAATAAAAGCAAACCACTTTCAACACCGCTATCTTCAAAAACTTTTGAGTCAAACTCCCATTCAGAAAAGACCCCATTTCTATATTGTTGAACAGTAAAAGAGTAATGTTCTGCAAAAATCTTCCACGCGTCAGACTGCACACCAGCCGACTCTTCTTCTTCGGTCAAAAACCTAATTTTAACGGCGAAATAGTCTATCATATAATCCCCACCCCACGCTTCAAAAGCAAAGGAATGATATTTATATTTTTTTGGTGAGAAAAAGCCAAATTCTGTTTTGTTACTTTCGTCGCTGATATCTTCAAATTTTAAATACGACATCTCGACAACTTCCTGCGTCCTTACATCGCTAACAAGGATAGTTCTATCAACACAAACAGGTGCCAAAATAGGCCAAAGCGTTTTTTCAGCCACGCGGTTATTCGTTTGAGTTATAACTTTTAATTCTGAACTTAAGAAATCTTTATACGATTTGCCGGTTGGAGCACCTTCATTTGATATTGCCTTTACACCTATGCAAGTTCCCAAAACAGCATCCGCGACCTCGTCGATTTTTGAATCTTCAAAGCCATAAATTCCGTTTAAAAATTGGTAAGAAAAATCGACAAAAAGCGTAGCATAATTTTTAATCCACACCGCTTGCTTTGCAGTTGTCACCGCCTCTGAATCGCCTTCCTCAATATCTTGCCCATTAACAACAATAGTATCATATTTACCGTTTGAGCCAGCCGATATCGTTCTTGATTTTGGGTCGTGCATTTTGTCATAAAGGTTACCTAAACTAATAGCAGTTATATTTCCTACCAAAACCCCTTCCTCTTCATCCATTTCTTCATTTGCAAATGTCAAAGACTCAAAGGCACCCGTTCCAAGTCTATATGACGTCGACAAGATTCCAGTTGGGTAACACCTATAAATAACGCTGTCCCTAGACGATTTTGAATCAAAAAATACATTTTTTATTATTTCCGCTGCAAGAACATATCTAATTAGTTCGTTATTTTCAAAGTCACCAAAATATTTTCCATAATAATTTCCAAACCAACCACTTGTACGGAACTCCGAAAGGTATTCCACATTTTCTTTAAAATAGACGGCTGATGTCTCATTAAAAAAGACATAGTGATTCATCTTATCATAATTTGTTTTGTACAATTTCTTAATAAACGACTTCGCTCGTCCCGCAAGATTTGACCCGTCGCCGAGTTGCTGACTTTGATTGTAATTCCCTATTATAATTAAGGCACGCCTTCCTTGCGCAAGTGGGTTATTTGGATTCCCAACTTGAAGATAAAAAACCTTATATCCAGACTGCCCTTGTCTAAACATCTCATCGCCTTTGCCCAGTTTTTCCGACAAGTCGTCCGTGTAACTTACAATTCGCCCAGTGTCAAGCAGACTTCCAATAGCCGTTTTATATACATATGTAGAAGATGCTTCGCTTTCTTTTTCGCACACAACATATTTTGTATTAAGTTTAAGTGCCCCCGAGCCATTTTCTGGGTCACCACTTGGCGCCAATACACTCCACTCATTATTAGTTGTTTGATCATCAGTCAAAACAAGCGTATAACACCCATAGCCATCGGTATGCAACGAACAGTGAGTAAAATTTGCTAAATTTTGAGCAATTTCCTGCTTTGACGACAAGTCCATTGAGTAAAGTGCGTTAAAAAGTCCCTTGTAATCTGGCAAATAGTCCGTTCTATTTTTAATTTCGGCATACACAATCCCATTTTCGCTCGTTGTTTTATTTCTATCTCCAAACTTAGAACTGTTGCCATATTCGTCAATAAGTCCATTTATTATTTGACTAGCATAGTCTTCCCACTTCACCCTATACGCTTCAAGAGCATTCGCTTCCGCATAAACCCTTTCCGTATTTCTTACAGCCCCCACATAAAATGTTGGTTCTTCTCCCCCGTCCGTTTCAAGAAACAACTCAATACAGCCCGTAAAAAGAAGAGGGGTTAAAATTAGACAAAAAACCAAAAAATAACTAATGATTTTCTTGGTAATTTTCTTCATTTTTAACCCCCTTTTCCTTAGTTTGTCAAAATTAAAAAAATCTATTTACGCTTTTAAAAGTTAATGTTTGTGAAAATAATTTACTTCTATTCTTTGCTTATTTATAAATGTGGATTATGGAAAGTGATTTTTTTAGACGAACCAAAATTTGTATTGGTACGCTCATAAAGGCTATATATTTATTTAAACAATCAATAGACCACACTAAAGTAAACTATTGGGCACAACTTTGATATATTTAATTTTACCGCGATTGAATCTGCCTCTGCCTACGGAAATTCTCGGAAACACCCCCAACAAATCAAACCATTTTTCCTTTGAAACCCTACTCTCTTATAGTGCAAAATTTACCTTTTTTGCGTTTAGAAACCTACTTACGACCCTTTGGCTTCACTAAATCCGCTCATAACAGGAGCCTTAAACGCGTTTATAATGTCTGGAAGAGCAGTAAACAACCAGCCAAGTAGCCACACTAGCGCTAAACATATAAGCATCGTCCCCGCAATTTGGAACATTCTTTTTCTAAACTCTTTTTGCTTTGCTGGGTCGTCCGTTTTCATTGTCATAAAGAGCAAAACTATAACAAACACAGCCGCGAGCGCAACCAAAAATATGGTTATTGGAATAAGATATTGGTTCAAAAACCTAATAATTTCTTGTATCCAACCATAATTGCTATCAATTTTGCTTCCATCAAAAATACCTTTTAAATATGGATCATTAGCACTTGACGCTTCACCCGCGAGTAAAAAATTAAAAATACCCAAAATTTTGTCCCCCACAACACTTTTGTTATTATATAATATAATACCACAAAATATATAATAAGACAAATAAATAACCAAAAAAGTTACTAAAAACAACAAAAATTGTGATTTTTCAGTCCAATATCATCTAGCACACCTTTTACACAACAACTAATTTGACTTTTTGTTCTATATTTGCTAAAAAACGAAATTTTTAGCAAAACCAAATCATTTTAAAAAAACTAAATTTTTAAAAAGCAAAAATTAAAACTTTTGGTAAAAACAAATTATACAGAGCCCAAAGAATACATAATCGACAAAAATTTGACTTACTAAGCTTAGAGTAATAATTTAATCAAATTTGTCCACAATATACACAAAAGCAAAAAGCCTAGCATAAAACTAGGCTAAAAATACAATTTATATTCTTTGCAAAAAATACACAAAACTCAACTAAATCCTTGGTAATGTAAAGCAAAGATCCTCATTCACCAATAATTAACTATTTGAAGAGAATGGATTGTTGTTTGATATCCAACCCGGAACTGCTGACGCAAACCAAGTGAGCAACCAAATTAGTACTAAAACGCTTACAAGTGCAATAGCGACATTGATAAGTGCTTTTTTTGCTTCTTTTTGCTTACTATCATCTTCCGCCTTTGCGAGTTTGACGCCAAGCCAGATAATCCAAATTGCACCCGCAATGAATGCAATGATAGTGATAGGCCAAATCAAATTATCCAACACTTCAACAACTGGCTTAAACCAAGATGTTGCATTATCTGAAAAGTTTTCTGAAATTTGATTTGCAAATGGTCCCGCTAAAAAATTAAACATATTTCCCCCTATGTATTTAAATCTAAGATAAGACTATCACATTTTTTTTAAATATCAAAACGATTTTTACAAAAAAAATATTTTTTTTAATTTTTTTTCTTAATTATGCCTTAAAAAATATTTCTTCCAATTTTACCATGTCAAAACAAAAATTTTAAAACATTTTTGCGTGAAAGATTTGTCAAATAGGTTATAAATATATATAATGGGTTTATAGGTAAAATAAAATGAACAAAACACTCAAAAGACTTTTATTATTTATTCCAGTCCTTTTGCTTTGCGCGGCAGCGGGGCTTGCGCTATCCTACTACATGGGCGGAAAAGGCGAGTTTGATATTGCAAAACTATCTCAAAGTAGTTATTTTCTTCTTCCTGTCGTTGTGGGCGGTGGGCTTTATGCTATTTATTTTTTAAACAAACTAGGAACGGACAAGCCAAAAGAAGTCAAAACTGGTTCAAAAACAAAAGAAGGCAAAGAACTTGCCCAGTTTTTTGATTCGCGCTGGGTAACTGAAAAAGAGCTTAAAACGGAAAAGAAATTTATGTACACAACTTGGCGCGACTTGCACACGAGTAACGACGGCATTTTGCTTAGGAGCGAAGTTTCGGGGAACAATCTTCTTATCAATATGTATAAACCAATTCACGCGCTCATTATTGGTACGACAGGTACTGGTAAAACTCAAAAGTTTATTGAGCCAACCATTCAAATTATGTCGTCGACAAAGAGTAAGCCAAGTTTTGTAATAGCCGACCCAAAAGGCGAACTTTACGAAAAAAACTGCCATAAACTAAAAGCGGAAGGCTATGATGTAAAGGTTTTCAACCTTCGTGTTCCCTTCTCTTCAAACAGGTGGAACCCGCTAGACAACGCATATATGCTTTATCACAAAGCATTCACATTGCACAACGATGTAAAGACGCACGTCGGAGTCAACCCAGCGGACTTGGGGCTAAAAATCATTGCAAACGAGTACAACAACGAGTGGTACGAATATGACGGCGTTGCCTATCCATATAAAGAAATTTTAGACCAAGATTTGGAGTCGAAAAAGAACGAACTTATTGACCGCGCGGAAAATGATTTGCGTGAAATAGCAAACATTCTTTGCCCTATCAAGGCGCAAAACGATAGAACTTGGGAACAAGGCGCGCAATCATTTATTTATGGTACCCTTCTTGCAATGCTTGAAGATAGCCTTGACCCTAGACTTAATATGACGCGCGAAAAATTCAATTTTTACAACTTAACGCGTATCGCGACATATAAAGATCCAGACCCAGAAAATCCATATAAGACACTTAGAGCATATTACACGGGTAGAAGTGAGTATAGCAAGGTTCTTCCACTTGTATCAGGCGCTATCAACAACGCACCCGGAACAACAAAGTCGTTTATGGGTATTGTCTCCGCGTCACTTTCCATTTTCAACGACAGCGGTATGTGCTACGCGACAAGCCTAAATGAAATGGAATTTGACTCATTTGCTGATAGACCTACCGCACTATTTATCGTTTACCCAGAAGAAAAAGAGTCAAGACACGGCATTGTTACTATGATGGTGTCGCAACTTTACAACAAACTTGTCGACCTTGCAAACGGATACAAGAATATGCAACTTCCACGCGCGGTCTACTTCCTACTCGACGAGTTTGCAAACCTTCCAAAAATTGAAAAAATTGACTCTATGATTACGGTTAGCCGTAGTAGAAATATCTTCTTTGCGCTCGTTATTCAATCATATAGCCAACTTAATGCCAAGTATGGTGACGACATTGCGGAAACAGTTAAAGGTAACTGCCCTATCAAGATATTCATTGGTACGGACGACGCAAAAACTTGCGAAGAATTTAGTAAGTTGTGCGGAAACATAACTCTTCAAACAACATCTACAAGCGAAAGCAAGCAAAAGGACGATAAAGGAAAGGACAGCCCAAACAAAACAACAAGTTTTTCCGCCACATCGCGTCCACTTATCTACCCAGACGAACTTGGACACCTTGGAAGCCAAGGCGGAACGGGCGAAATTATTGTTAAAATTCTTAACGAGTTCCCTATCAAAGTCAAATCGACCTTTGCTTATGCAACGCCAATGTTTGATAAAATGAAAGCATCAAGCACATACGTTCCAGCAAAACCACTTGACGAAACAAAAGTTGCATATAACATCGCAACACGCAACTCAATTGTTTTAAAGCCAAAGAACACAATCGACATCGACGATTTTTAATAAATAATTTAGACGAAAAATAAAAGGAGTTTTACAAATTTGTAAGACTCTTTTTTTGTAGATTTTATATCCTTTTAATCTCAATAATTTTACCTGTTTATTTTTGAGGCTTAGTTCTTTACTAGATTTTTGTCAATTTAGTTTTAAAATCGCTATTTTTTGGCTTTTAAGACTTTTTTTAATAAATAATTCTAAATCTGCTTTTTTATCATTTTTGTTTTAAAAGTTTTTTTTAAAAACGATTTTTTCTTTTTCTTAGCACGACTTAAAACTAAACAAAAAAATCAAAATATTTTACCTTTCAACCTAGCAAAAATTTGTTGTCAAAAAAGCAAAAATTATGTCAAATTATTTTGAGAAACCACCCTATATATGTTACTATATATATTGTATATAAAATAGTAAATATTATATGCCATTTTGGCAAACAATAATTACAGGACTAACCTTTGCGACAAAACTCTATTTAAAAAAGGAGTCAAATATGAAAAAAGGAAAATTATTATCTATTTGTTTAGCGCTTGGTGCAATAATAGCAAGTTTTTGCTTTATTTTTTTGCCACTTGGTGGCGGAAACGGCTCGCCTAACGGCACAGGAGAAAAAGAAGTCTATTCTTCTTACTCACGTGGAGATTCCTACGCGTCGACGCAAGAAAATAGCAAAAAGTTTACAAATTTAAAAAAGAGTAACATTCCTTTTTCTCTTTATACGTCCTATTTGCCAACTGGCGATGACGCATATCAAATCACCGACTATTATCCAGACGCCGAAGAGACGGAACATAGTTACATAATGGGGGTTGAATCCGCCCCATATATTTTGTTGTCGAGTAGAAAAGGAACAGCGGACTCAATTTTGAACGAACTTTACAACACTAATTTAACATTTAAGTTTAACGACACCGCATCAAAAAACGACCCAACCAAAAACTACGCAACCATTCCTTTTTCGTATTTTGCGACATACACAATTACTCTTCAAAACGCATACAGTACCGACCCAATCAAAATTAGGTCACAAGATTATCTTCTATCAAACACTGACGATTATAGTTTTGAATTTAAACTTAACCTAAAAGAATATGACGAAGATAATCCAGAACAAAAAGGCTACTGCCCTGTTATGGAAGATGGTAGCGTTCTTGGTGGAGCAACAAACAATAATGCTTCATATAGGACGGGACTTTACACAATCAATTTGACATACAACTACCGCTTGGACGGAAAGACTGTTGGTCTTGAAACATTCAAGATTTCATTTTATATCATTGATTACAGCGACTATATATCAACTGGCGACACTGCACCGCTCACTATATCAAACGCGTCAAAATTTGAACCAACACTTGAAGGACAAACTTTGACAAACGACTACTACTTGTACAATTACGATTTCGACGATGCCCCAACGGTAGGCTTTGACGCATCGAAATTTGCACTTAATTTTAAATATTATGTTGGAAGCAACGAAGATAGTTATTATGAATTTTTGTATAAAGGCTTTACAGTTTCGTCAAATCCAAACTACACAGGCTATGCCACAATAGAATGCGCAAAACTCAACAAATCTTATCACATTTATACTCATAGTAAAACTTTTGAAGCAACCGAATTTGACCCAGAAAAAACTGTGCAATATTACGCGACATTTGACTTGCAAGATTTTGAACAAAACTTTATTTTGCCAAACAGTGACGCTATGCAAACATCTGTTTTCCAAGGAAAATATATGTTTTCTCTTGATGTCTTGACCGCTGGAAAGAGTGATAGCGTGTTCGTAAAAGTAAACAAAGAATTGTTTGGAGATGAAGTTCAAAGAAATTTGTCTTTCCAAAACCTTGTCATATTTGGTTATGATTTAAGATACACCGATAATGACCAAACTTCCGCCACCTACGGCAAGAATTTGAATTTGATAAAAGAGAACATCACTCACACAAATGTTTTGTCGTTTAACCAAGAAACAGACAACAAGCATTTTACAATTCCAAACAAAATTGCCACAACCAACCTTGCCCCACTTAGATTTCATAGTTATGGTGACCTTGCAACGGGTGAAGAAAAGTATAAAGCAAAATATGTTTTAATTAACGACTTAAATTCAAGCAAAGAAACGGAGATTTTGCAAGCGCTACAAGACGCGGAAACAAATGGAACTTTTGACATCTTAAACACAACTTATTTCCAAAATAAAACAACCGCGACTTACTCGCAATTTGCCAACTTTACAAGTGAAGGCATTTATCTTGTTAATTTAAAATATACAATCAGCCTAAACACAACCGTTCAAAAAGAAGTGGACGGCAAAGTTGAATACGAAATTATCGCAAATAAAATCGAAGGCACACAATATGTTCTTTTTGAAATTGACAATTCAACGCAAGGGCTATACATTCACGCAATTGAAAGAACAAGTGACGGACTTTTTGCGTATGACTTTAACAATTACACAAATAAAAATGTCCGTGTCGCAGTAGAAGAAAGAGATAACCTTTTCTCCGCTTCAACTAGTGTAGTTTATACATTGTCTCAAACCTTTGACTCTACAATTTCTTCTTCTGGTGCTCTTACATTGAAGCGCGACGCAGACGGAAACGCAGTGAGTTATGTAATAAACGGCAAAAGTTACAACTACTATGTTTTATACCCTGATGTTGACTATACCTTTTCAGCAAGCGGAAGTTACAATGTAAGCGTTAGAAGAAACAACAGCAATTATCCAAGATATACATTCAAAATCGACAAATTGGGTTATTCGGATGTTGTAGTAAACGAAGCACTACTCACAAGATATGACACATACATTAAAGGCAACAAACTAAGTGCAAGCAACATTTCAAGTGGTGGATTTATCGACAAAAACCTTTATGTGACTAGTGGCGCGTTCACTCTTGGCTGGGCAGAAAAGACTAGTGGTGCAAAAACGAGCGTTTATGTCGCTTTAATGCAACTTAAAGAAGATACAACAAAATCCTCTTCCCTAATTAAGCAACATGACGGCTCCGAATACTGGCTTACTAACAACTACTATTTGACCGACACAATGCTTAACGCGGACACAACATATCAAAATAGTTATAACCTTACAAATCTTAACATTAACAACTATTTTGACAAGGAGGGATTGTACTACTTCTTTATTTATGACCAAGCGGGCAACTACACTTCGGTGGCGGTTCTTATTGACTCTTCCCTTCCAGCAATCGCACAAGGCGAATGGTCGGGAAGCGTAGAAAACAGTACTTGGATCAACACATTTAATCCTAGCGACAACCCAAATAATTTTGTAAACACAAACACCTATTTGTATTTTGGAACACACAAAGCAATCGGGTTTAGTTCAGACATTAACGGCACGTCTCCTATCCAAATTGAAATTGACAACAGAAGTTGCCTTAGTGCGTACGACCTTGATAACGGCGGGGTTTTGTCAACAGTTTCAAACATCGAATTTGATTTTAAGCAAGATGTTCTCTTCAAACTTAGCGACTATATAAAACTCAATCAAGGCGAAAACCTTTTCTATGCGGGAAGTGACAACTACTACCTAGTCATTGCAAACCAAAGATACGATTATGTTTATGCACCAACTTCAATTAACAATAAAACGGGCGAAACAGGTTCACAAGTAATAAATAGCGGAAACTATAATGTCGGAATTTACAAGCAAGACGAGCCTGAACTTTTGAGAAAATTCTCGGGCGAAGCAAATTATGAGTTCACAATTGTAAATCATAGCGACCTTTCGTTTACACGTAGAATAAATATGAATTTTGAAAAAGTCAAAACGGCATTCTACGCATACAATCAACCAGACCAACCAATTTACATTGAGAAGGGCGCTGGAACAAATTTAAGCACTCTTAGATTTGAATACGAACTAATAAACGACGAAATTGAAGCAAAATATTATCAAATCGCAAGCCTAACCTACACTTATTATCCTTTTGCTCTATCCCCTACCGACGCAGGATATGACCAAAACACATATCCATTTTCAAAACTAGCGGACGGCGAAAGTATTGATATGCTTGCCCGCCAAGAAAAAAAGAGCAACAATGTTTATGTAATCGACGGCATAAATATGAACACTCTTGGTGAGACAAAACCAGGAAAATATGTCGTCACAAGAAGATATATCGGTGGCGAGTACGACTACGACGGCGTGGATTCAAACGGCAATCCACAATATAAATATGTTGGGACAGGCGGAACATATTATAAGACAGAGACTGACACATACATTAACCTTTTCACTTTTGATAGAATTGAAAGAACATATGAAGTTTATGTCGACAACAACAAGGTTATTGACAAAACAAAAGGCGTTGGTAACGAAATTTCACTCACTCTTGGAGATGAAAGCCCTTGGACTTTTGTTGATTTTGACAAAATGAGTACTGGTATTGATAAACTTGTCACAAACCTTGTTCCAGTTAAAATAAATGTTCCATTCAGCAAGTACATTCTTAAAACTTCTAGCGGATATATTGCTAGCAAATTTGATTTTTCTTATCTTAACTTCTCAATCGAATTTACAAGCAAAAATAATGCTGTAACAACTTTTGTCGCAGACGGTTTTGATAGCACAAGTGGCTTGCTCACTTGCTCTAAACTTGTTTCAACTACAAACCCACAAGGATTTTTTGTACTAAAAGAAGAAGGCGACTATACCCTAACCATTTCAGACAACACGGGATATACTCTAAGTTCAAGCACAAGCGTTTTATACAATCAAAATCCTACTCAAATGACGTTCTCATTTTCAATATCCTACTCTTCCCTTTCGGCTGACGGATATAGTTATATCGGAGACGCAAAAACTGGAAAATTTAACACAACAAAACTTACAACAGAAAAAGAAGGCTTCTATTCCACAAACGCAACTGCAATTTCAAGTGCAAATGAAGATGACAATAAACTTAACAAAATTTTCCTTGCTTTTGAAGATAGTAAGACGCCATATCTTGCAAAAGTAAGCCTAATTAACATCTATTCAAAACTTAAAAACGATTTCTTTTCTATAAATACTCTTGGTGAAGAAAAGTTAAAAGCAATGGCGACTGACGGCAGTGTCCTTGCAATTGTTAACTCTTCCGCTCAAGGTTACATCCTTCAAACTTTAACAAAAACTGAACTCGCAACAAGAGATTATTTGTGTTATTTAGAAGTAAATTTCTATGACGAAAATAGTTCATATGAAACATTTGACGGAAAAGATTATTATAGATTTACTTACAAACTTTACTTCACTTTACTTAATGAAGACGAGTACACGGTTGACTTGCTTACTTCTTCCGACTCTGATAACCAAAGTTTTGGGTCATCGACATATGTCTTAACAGTCGATAGAACAAAGCCAAATACAAATCTTGATTCACTTTTAGTAGAAGAAAGATTTATCAATCAAAACTATAGTACGGAAAACTTTAAGGACGAAAATATATTCAAAGCGGACGATACAGACATTACATCAATTTTCTATAAAAGCCCTAATAACCTTACCTATTCTTTTGGCATTTCAAATACTTATACGCTAACCTACAACGAAAACGAGACCGTGCCTTACTTCTATGTTAGAAGTTACAACAAATATAATGGCGAATATCCAAGCATTACACCTGATATGATAGGAAGCATTTACTCAACAAGTCAAGAGTTCGCAAGTTATCCTAGATTTAGCGAACTTACGCTCATTAACGGCATTATAAACATCGGCTCGTCAACTTGGTACAAAGTAAATTATTCAAGCGACTCCTTGTACAATCAAATTTTAACTGCAACCGCCCTTACTCCACAAGGTCACTACGAAATTATTGAAAAGGACAATGCTGGAAATTATAGAACATTCACGGTTTATTTTGCGACAAATGAGCCACTTATTGTTATCGACGGAATTGATAGCGACAATAAAACTTATGAAGAAAGTACAGACGATAATTTGACGGCAAATATCACATTCCAAATAAATAAACTTGCGTCAAAACTTGGCTGGGGCATTGTAACACTTAGAAACGAAACTTTGGGCGTTAACTTTGAAAAAAATATCACTCTCGTTCCTGACAATAACATTTTAATAAACGAATTAAGATATTCAATTAACGAATTTATGAACGCGCAAACCGTAAACAGCAGATTCTCGTTCACTCTTCAACCATATAACTATTCATTCCCTGCTTCAAGTAGGTCTATTAGCATTATAACAAACAAATCAACCGCAAAACTTAGCGCGCCTGTTGTAAAAGAAGAAACGATTATGGCAACAAACACAAAAATTTATAAACTTGTGTTCCCTGCTTACTCTGAAAAAACCGTTCTTTATCTTACAAATCTTACCCTTATGCAATACGCAAAAGACATAGGCTCGTGGCGAACAGTTTTAAATCTTACTAATAAAGACGACATTAGAGAAGTTAACGACAACGGAAAAGGTTATCGCGTCGATAAAGGCATTTATAAGGCAATATATAAGGATAATTACAATGCAACAACCTATGAATACAACCTTTATGTTGGAGAATATCTTATAAACGACTTTGATAAAGAATTTTCGTTTGAGAATGAATATTTGCTCGACAACACAACAAATACCTACTACACTGGCGGGTCAGTCGATGTAACATATGAAGCAAATATTTACACAATTTTGGTTAACGGAAAACCTGTCACAAATGTTAGGAATTCTTCCACGCTTGCCGACAAAAATTGTAAAACATTTACACTTTCATCTTCATTTGACTTTTCAAATGCGACTGCAAAAGATAGAATTGGCGGTGCAACACAATTTATTATAGATTATGTTGACATCACAAATACCGTCCAAAAAAGCGTAAAAATCGTAATTTTTGACGAGTTACCAGAGATTTTGCTCACAAACGGCAACGACGACAGCGTTGAAATCGGTTCAACCACTTTTGAAAGCACTTCTCAAATTACTAACAGTATTGTAAGAGTCGGCTGGGGACAAATAACAGACTGCGACTTTGAACTATTAAACGACAGCGAGTCGCGTCAAGTTACTCAAGCGATTTTGTACACAAGAAGTAACGACGGGACATACTCTTTCAAGGAAAATCTCCAAAACGGCTCAGTCATCGTCGACGAAGGGTTTTATATGTTAGAACTTAAAAATTCCCTTCTTGGCAACTCGCGTTATGTTTATTTTGCGATACAATTTGGCGAATTCCCACTCTACACCGTTGTAAGTAACAATGAAGAAATCCTCCCAAGTTCACTTGAAAGGCTTGACATTACAACGACCTACAAGGAAGGCACTGAGCAAAGACTTCTTGACCTTATTTACGACAAATTGACCGAAAATAAGGACAAAACGGCGCTCAGTCAAATTGTTGATAGAGACAAGAGCGCATATAGAGTTCTTCTCGAAGCGTTCGGATTTAGAATAAACTCGCTCGGGCAATATGTTTTCTCGCCAAATGACATCGGCATCGCAAACGTCACAAACCTTAACCACTACTACTCAATAAGCGATATGGAAATTGTTTATAATAGCAACATCGACCTTGATATTATTGAGTTCTTGTTCGAAAATGACGAGTTGATTGATTGCTACATAAAAGGCGAAAATAGACGTAATATCAATTATTCTTATGCAACCAATTATTATACAACAATTTATCTTGTTTACAGTTTGAAAAGAACAACAAAAATCGAACTTTTCGCAACAACTCGCGTTCCAACTCTCGCGAACTCTTCCCTTCTTGGAAGCGCACTATTCTATGGAACAAACAGCCGTATCGATCTTACAATGGACAGAACTTCAAAAGAACTCACTAACAGCCCAGACGTTAAAGACGACAAAATTGTGATTGGTTTTGATAGCTTCAAATATGGCAGTGAACTTAAATGGTACAATCAAGGCAACTACATCTATTGCTTAGAACAATATGGAATGGATGACGGTTACACTATTGTTGACTTTACATCGACTACAAGCGCTTACAATTATGTAACTTTAAAAGGCGCAGGCACACATAAACTCAAATTTATGGACCTTGCGGGCAATGTTCACAAATTTACAACGAATTCTTTTGACACAGAGCCAGAAGTTTATACTCTATACATCATAACAAAAGTTGTCTATTATATTAGGTATAATGATAATCTAATAAATCCAATAGAAAGCGCGATTTACAACGACAGCGTTTCACTTGAGCTAGATAGTGACTACACAAAGAGAAGTGGATTTACTTATAACATCAGCGTCATTAGAAATGGACAAAAATATGAAAATTATGAGTTTACAAGAGAAAGCAATTTGTACACATTCAGCGAAGCGGGGCGTTATGTAGTGACATTTAGCGGGTCGTATAAAAATGTCGAACTTGAAAATGCAGTTTATAATTTCACTATTTTATCCACGACATCTGCAAGACTTGCCTACGAGTTCTCTGAAATCGCGGGCTACGAAATCGTCAAGGTTATGAGAAATAATGTTGACATTACATCAAATTTCAAAAAAGACGGCAAAATCACTTCCCTATTTATCTCTTCTAGCGACAGCCGTAGCGGAAATGGTTATTACACCGTGACACTAAAATATGGAGACAAAGCGACCGACCAACTTACCTACTCGTTCCTTATTAACGACTATGTCCCATCAATTTCGTGTAGCATTCCATATGGTGAAACGACGACATCAAATATTGACGTTTCTTACAATCCAAGTTACATCTATAACCAACTCGGAAGGTGCTATATCGTAGTTTATGTCTACAATACAGACTCAAACGCGTTCTATGAATTTGCAAGATTTGCTATCGACGAAAATGAAACATCATCAATCTCGACCTTCACTCTTACAAGGTCATATTCATACTTCATTCAAGTAAAAACTGAGACTGGCAACACAATTTCATCGTTTAGAGTCAACAAAACCGACCCGCTTAACACATTTGCAATCATCATTATTATTGTCTCAGTCGTAGCGGTTACAGTGCTTATAATTGTTATCATTAAACTTCGTACTCGTATGAGAGTAAAATAGGCTTTACCTAAAAAAGTAAGAATAAAAGCAAAAATATTCTTAAAAGGATAAAATATACAAAAAACACATTAGATTGTTAAAACCTAATGTGTTTTTTATTACAAACCTATCTTTACACTAAAATTTAAATTTTTAGCTATAACTAAAAAGTAACGCCTTTAAATATAAGAAAAATGATGACCTTTTAAAAACACAAAAAACGCATTAGATTATCACAAATCTAATGCGTTTTTTATCATTTTTTAATTTTTTTGCTATTATTTTTAAAAAAATCAATATTCTTCGTAAATTTTGCAATTCATATTCTCTAGTTCGTTTAAAAGATAATCGCCACATTGCGAAACTTTATCATTTTTAACGATTGCAAAAATAGTAACCGTTGCACCATTTTCGTAAGCACCAGCAAGTTTAATTAAACTTAAAACACTTGAAAAAGAACTCGTCCTAACCGAACCATAATCATAGCCATACAAATAATTTTGAAATTTAACAATTTTTAAAAGTTCGTTAATACAAAGGACAACATTTTTGCCTTCTTCGACAAGCCTTTTAACTCTGTCGGTTGCGAGTTTAACAATCATTGTGTTTTTACTTGTCGAGTCACCCGCATATGAACGCATTGTTTCAACTTCCGAATAATCATCTTCAACAAGCGAGTCAAGAACAAGATTTAAGACAGTACAATCTTTAACTTGTGAATTGATTTTTTTCACGGCATCAGGATAATCACTAAAATTGTTGACTTTTACAATGATTTTGTCCCCAAGTTTGACCTTTTTAGACAAAATTTCGATAGGTTTAGTTGGAATAATACGCTTAATACTATCAAAAAATGGTCTTTCCGCTTCGAATTCAGGCATATTCTTGATTTTGTTACAAACCATAAATCGACAATTTTCCGAATACTTATACAAGCACTTAACCAAGTCCCCCGACCTTAAAGCTGGCGTTGGTTCAACCGCTTTTGGTAAAAGAATCGCGTAATCACGACCATAATTGTTTTCAAAAGGAAAGACATAAAGTCTATCATTTACAAAGTTAACATACCCTTCACCATCACGAAAGTCAAATTTATTATCATAAATGCCACTTTTTTCCGCATTGTCACAAAAAAGCCATTTTGCTTCTTCTGGACTAAACTCAATTTTAACTTCCTTATCGTTAAAAATAGCGTTTAAATCTTCATCTTCTTTCGAGACTGTGATTTTTGCCCTATTTTTAGGTGGTCGCCCTTGTCTACTTTTTGGAATTTCAGGGACGATTTCTCCCGACATTATTTTCATAATTTGGTCAATAAGTTGCTCTTTTTTTAGTACTGTTGGGCATTTAACACCGACATTACGCGCTATATCACGCAAAGCAAAGATGCTAAGATGTCTCATAGATGCTTCGTTTAAATTTTCCACTATTTGTCACCCCTAGTTAAGGATAGTATAAACTACATCAAAAAAAAAGTAAAGCAATAATTATTTTGAAAATTTTTCAAAATAAAATCAAAAAAAATTTTTTAAATTAAGAAAAACTCGAATTTTTTAGGTGATTTGAGTTCTCTATCTTCTTTTTTTCTACAATTTTTTCATATTTTAACACAAAAAACCCCGCTTTACACCGTAAAACAGGATTTTTTATCCATTATTTAGTTGTTTTGAAAATTTTTTACAAAACAAGCTCGCCTTCGTTTGTTTGGATGACTCTAAGGACTCTTACTTGGTCGCCCGTATACGCGTCGATATACAAATAATATTTATAGCCTTCGTAGTCTCCCGAGAATTCATACGCCAATGTTTCACCGACAAAGTCTAGCGGTATAACGCACAATTTTTGGTCATCAATAGTTAAATTTGAACTAACTTTCTTTTTTGCGTCTGTAGAACTTAACGTCGCGACCAAATCTTCCCTTTCAACATGGTTATATGCGTAACTTGACGCTTCCCAACCTACTATTGTTTCATCCGTCAAATCAACTTTTACCTTAATTAGGTCAGGATACATAATTATATCATCAATAACAGGTGCAAGGTTGACATATGCCGTTTTATTTGAACTCGCCGACCATACGCATTCCATATCTTTAAGACCTCTTTCTTTTGCGAACTTGGTTGCCAAATCAATTGCGCGGTCATTTGCCGAAGTTTTTGCATCAATTTGACTTATTTTTATACTTTCATCAACATCCGTACTAGGCTTACTTCCACTATCAGTCCCCGATTGTGCTTGCTCATTTGATTGAGATGGCTCCGTAACATTTGCACTTACAGTCAATAAAAATCCGCCCTTTTTGGTAATTTGAACAAAATAGGTCTTATCATTTAACTTAACTTGATAGTCATAAGTTTCAAAACGCCCCTTCGTTTCGTTTTTGAAGGAAATTTCTGCGTTATTGCCATAAATTTCTTGTACTTTTAAAGTCGCTTGCTCTTGCGAAATATTTTCGCCCACAAGCCCCTTAATTGATTTGTTATTAAGGCTATCCGAGAATGGTCCATCATAAATTAAACTTGGGTATGCAATTGTGTCGTTTGAAAAAGAAGAGAAATTTGCGCTAAAATTATCATTTTCGACGCCTTGACCGCCCAAATTGTCAGAGATTCTATAACCCATCATTATTTTTTCCATAACGGAATTTAATTCTTGTTTTATGCTTGCAATACTTTTCATAACTTGCGACAACGCGACATAATCTTCATCTTCAATTTTTCCTTGTTTGTAAGTTATAAGCGACGAACAATATCCGTTTAGTTTATTCATAAATTGGGTTGTTTCCATAAGAACATCACTCGACACTGGAAGATAACTTAAAGTCCCTTCCGCGTCACTTGATTGCTGTTTTAGATTACTCAAAATTTTCTGTTGACTTGTGGAGTCATTTGAGACCATAAGCTTGCTCACTTCAACTTCCATATTATTAACATTTGCAACCAAATCATAGAAATTTCTTTGATAAATGCTTTCTAAACTCGCCGAAGTCGATGTCAAATTAGTCGTTGTAAGTGAAAGAGCAACAATTAGTCCCACGATTACAACGCTTAAAATTGAAACAGTTATTATAAATGCTTTTTTCATTTTAAACTCCTTTTAAAGTGCAAAGACGTGGTCGCCAATAGTCGTCACAACCTGCCTAGAATAAATCCACTTGCTCGTCGTTTTGGCTGGATTGTAGTAAAACAAACTTCCATAGGTTGGGTCCCATCCGTTCATAGCGTCACGCGCCGCGTTGTAAGCTGATTTGTCTGGTTCAAGGTTAATTTGCCCGTCAGTTACCGCCGTAAAAGCGTAAGGCTGATAGATTACGCCAGCAATTGTGTTCGGAAATTGAGAACTTTTTACCCTATTTAAAATAACCGCAGCAACAGCAACTTTCCCCACGTAAGGCTCTCCGCGCGCTTCAGCGTGGACACACTTCGCAAGAAGATAAAGGTCGGACGATGATTGCTTTGTGTTTGACGATGAAATGGTTATTCCAAGCGCCTTAGCCGTGTTTTTACCTACAATTCCGTCGACTTTCAAGCCATAATCCTTTTGAAATTTTTTAATTGCCTTCAAACTTTGCGAACCGATTATGCCGTCGATTTTTCCTTTGTAGTAACCAAGTTGTTTTAATTTTTTCTGAATTGCCTTGTTTTCTGATGTCGTTGCGGTATAGGTGACAACTGGGCTAGTTTGTGGCAAAAGATATGATGTCACAGCAAACGACACACCCACAATAAGTAGCAAACACATACACAAGACCAACAAATACCTTTTCATTTACCCTCCAAAAAACTTTCTTATAGTTTCTAGAAGTCGGCTTTTATAGACATAGGTCGTATTTGAATTTACAAAACACAACGGTGGATAGACAACACACCACCAATTGTCTCCCTTCCCCGAACCAAGATTAACTATGAGCGCGTCATAATATCCGCTATCCAATGTCAAATTCCCATAGGTTCTAACTGGGAAATATTCATTCGTGAGTTTTGCCGAACTTCTATAATCAAGGTTATTGTGTGCAAGAATTTCGTTTGCTATTCGTGTAATTTGTGATAAATTTTGATTTATTTTTTCTTCAAACTCGTCTTTTGTCGTGCAAGAAGATATAACTGGGGTCAAAAAGTCCACAATTTGGTCCTTAATTATATATTTTATATCTTGGTCGACGGCACTATTACTATCCGCTCTAATATGTATCCTTAAATATTCTGTGTGACTCGATTCTGTTTCTCTTGTTCCTAAAAAAATCAACCCACCCACCAAAAATAAACAAAAAAATATGGCAATAAACTTTTTCATTTTAACTCCCTACGAAAAAATTATTGACCATATTTTTATTTTTAAACTATTTTAGTGCTTACCTTTATAAAAAGGTCTTAAAAGGCATTTTTTGGTGATTTTTAAGGAATTTACTTGTTTTGTTTTAAAAAACATATAACTCTTCATTTTCTAAAAACGCCATTTTCATTTTTTATTTTTTTCTAAAAAGCGTCCACTTGTATGCTTTTAAAGCGGTTTTAAACAATTTTCAGCCTTTTTTAATAATCTTGCGTAAGCCTATTATATGCAATGATTTTTTGACCGTCTTTTAGCGGAAGAGACAACTCTCCATTTTGAGATAAAAGGTCAGCAATAGTGATATTAAGTTTTTTAGCAACATCCCATAATGTTTCTTCTTCTCTTGCGACATATATTTCTAGAGCGCAATCTTTTGGCGGTTTTTCTTCGCCTAAAGTAATTTCAGTTGTAACAGTTGAAATGTTTTGACTTGCAATAGAATAATTAAGTTTGAGTTCGCAAAGAATTTCGAGCTCTCTACCGTGTCTAGCCTTTACATTTATGTCTCCAAACGAAAGTGCAAGTCTCACGCTATCAGTTTCTTTTGTGTCCATAGTTCCAAAGTTGACAGAATATGGGACCTCAATATCAACCGAATTTAAGATGTTATTTCCATCGTCGTCTTCGTGGTTATAAACGATGTTGACGCTCGCAATGCCTTCGACCAATGTTTCATTACATTTTATGTCATAATTTACAATTTGCAAATTTAGTGGCACAACCGCCAAAATTTTGTCAATTGACACAATGTCATTTGAAAGAGTAAAGTTTGTAAGCAAATTTTCTTCGGCAAGTTTGGTTGTCGAAAAATCGTCTTTAACGAGAGAAGATGTAGTCAAATTAACTTCATTTGTCAAACTGTACGCGTCACATACACATTTAGTTTGGTTTCTATTGTACGCCGTAAAACTAATAGAATATGGAAGGTCAAAAATAAATGTATTACCTTCAGCATTTTCACTAACAGTCGTTTCAAGCATATGAATGTTTGCTTGAATATTTGAATCCTTATTCACGCCTTTTGCTTCGACTTCTTCACTAAATGACGTTTCGCGCGTTGTTGTCTTAATTTGCCCTTCTTCTGATTGAGTGACAATCGTTGTGTAAATATCGCCCGTTATTGCAAAGTAGTCATTTGAAGGCAAAATTGACTTAATAGACGCAAAACTGCGTACAAAAAGGATTTTGCTAACCTTGTTATCCTTTTGGATGTCAATTGTAGTCGAGCCTTCATATTCCCCGTTTGCGACAAGTGAGTCAAAACAAATTTCTTCTTCGCGAGTCATAACACCTTCTGGCGGAACAGCGCACGCAAGGTCGGAATTTGTTTCAACAATGTATGCCGTAAACTCCACAACCGACGCATATTCGCCATTTTGCGTACTGTTTACTTCAACCACATGAAAGGCTAAACTAACAGGCATTCCCTCTTTTACAAGAGAGTCTTCTATGCTACCTTCAAATTTTGCTCTCTCGCTATAAGGCGCCACTTCGCCATTTTCTAAGACGACCATAAAATCATAGCAAATCTCGCCGTCAAATCTGACCGCCCCCGACGCGCTGACCACATTCGAAACAACGGGTCTAACACTAGCAGTCAATACCTTTGTAATTTTGGCGTCGCCCACAAAGTTCACTGACACAGAAGTTCTGACTTGTGTCTCTCCTAATTTTGTTCTTGTGGCTACGTCAAGTTTGTCAGTATTTTCCAAAATTCTACCCCCTTAGCCAAAAAGCATTAAAAAAATTGCCTTTTGTTCATTTGATATATGAATACAAAGCAATTTTCATTTTTATGATAAAATTTTAGATTTTTTTTAGAAATGTAAACCTTTTTCTACATTTTTTCGCTTATAAGGACATCACCGCATAAAACATCGGAATACGAGCAAGTTACATTTTTAAGTTGTCTATCATTAAAAATTTTGACGGTAAAAACAGATGGATAAATATTCTCGACCACCCCGCTAAATCTGTCATATTTTTTTCGTCCGCGGTTTATTGTAATGTCTATATCTTTGCCCTTAATTGCCAAAATCTTATCCTTAATCTCGTTTAAGTTTAATATCCCCTTTCTCATATAACTCTCCTTAAAGCAATTTTTGCCAAAAGAAAAGTTTTTAATCAAAATTTATTGAGCATGAGACACAGTTCAAAACATTACAAAATACTTTATCTTTTAAAAAGCCAAAAATCGTGTCGGCATCTAAAACGACAGCAAAACCAATGGCTATTTAAAAACAAGAATTTGCCTCGTGAACGCACTGGCACACGTTTTGAGCTTGTTTAACAAATCATTCAATTTATTTTAGTTTAGTTAAAATAACAAAAGAAAAAAGGATGGGCACAATCAAGAAAACAAATAAGTTGACGCGAAAATTGAATTTATTTTCTTTTTAAAGTTTTAGACACATCTAAAAGGATGCAAAAGAGTTAACTATTTGCACTACTAGTTAAAATAATTAAAATTTGAAAATAAATATTTAATATGATGTCTATATATAAATATTTAAAGATTATTCTTCGTCATCTTCGTCGTCAGTCTCGTCAAAGTCGCCGTCTAAATCGTCTTCGCCATCTTCGTCTTCATCAAGGCTTTCTTCGTCCTCGTCGTCAAGAGATAAGTCCATATCGTCATCGCCTGAAATCCCCGTGTCATCTAATCCTTCAAGGGATTCAAGGTCGTCATCATCATCTTTATCGTCATAAACAGGGTCGTCGTCAGCAAGTGGAGTAAAGTTGTTCCAAAGTCCATCTTCTCCCTTTTCGTCCTCGTTTTCCTCGAATTCGCGTTCTCTCGCACACGACGCGCACATTTCTTCGTCAGGTCCAATGTAATTTGTCTTGCAAATTGGGCAAATTTCAAGGTCAGTATTTTCTTCTGCACCCAAAGTGCCAAGCGCTTTCATTTCCATTTTGCAAACATTGCAAAATTTATCTTTTTTTAGAATATAATTTAGTTCACATCTAGGGCATCTGATATAGGTTTGATTTTTCATAACAACTCCATTTGTAATAATGTTACAACGAAAAAGTAGCACATAATTACAAATTAGACAAGCAATTTTAACAAAAAAAATTGTCTTTTTTGAAATTTTTTTATTTTTTTATTTTAAATATGCTTTTTACATACTTTTTGTTCTTTTTTAAGGCATTTTTAAAGAAAAAAGTCCTATAAATTTGCGACATAAAAGAAATCAAAAATTAACTGGGATTTTATTTTAAAATACCTTAAATGGCAATTTACTACACCTTGTTTTCCTTTTTTTAAATCGTACTGGTATATTTTATAACTCAATTTTACGAATTTAGGCATATTTTAATTTATGCAACTATTTTCCCCTTTCATATTTTTTAAGCCCATCATTTCAAGCATAAAAAAGGATAGTTAATTTTAACTACCCTTTCATTTTGTGTTTTTACTAGGTCAAAAATGTTCCCATTTTTGCATTTTTCTACGCCCCTTCAAAGAGCATTTTATCCGCAACAAGTGCAATAAACTCGCCGTTTGTTGGCTTTTCGTTCGCGTTGTAAATTTGGATTCCAAAAATTGAATTGATATTTTCAATTTTTCCGCGATTCCACGCGACCTCTATTGCATGCCTTATTGCCCGCTCGACCTTGCTCGCACTTGTGGAAAATTGAGTCGCTATGGATGGATACAACTCTCCTGTGATGGAATTTATTATGCTTGGCTCTTTCATAGCAAGTTTAATTGCTTCCCTTAAAAATTGGTAGCCTTTAATGTGCGCTGGGATGCCAATTGTGATGAAAATATTACTTAATTTTTCTTCAATTGCGCGCACTTTGGCGTTCTTTTGTATAGATAAATCTCTTTCCGAAACCGGATTTTCAAACAACTCTCTTGCGCGTTTGACAAGCAAATCGGAAATTGTTGGTTTCACCATATAATATGATGCTCCAAGGTCAACCGCCTTTTGAATAAATCCGTCGTTTTTAAGCGACGAAACTACAAAGATTTTTGAGTCAACCTTCTCTTCTTTAAGTTTTTCCAAGAGTTCAAAGCCATCAAAACTTTCAAGCACCAAATCCATAACAATCAAATTTGGTTGTCCGCGTTTTATGATTTCGAGCCCCTTTTGTCCGTCTGTTGCTTCTCCGACAATCTCAAAATTGCCGTCCTTCATAAAGGCTTCTTTGTAATTGGTTCTTTCTACCAAACTTTCGTCAAGTAAAACAACTTTATAGGTGTCCATTTTTTCTCCTTATTTTTTTTATTGATACTTAAATGATAGCACAAAGAAAGAAGATATTTATAGTTTAACCTTGTCGAATTTTGTCTTAAAATGTAGAAAAAGGTACTATTTTCACAAAAATTATCGAATTTATTATATATTTTTAATTTTATCAAATGTTTTGTCTTAATTACAAAAAAAATGTATGACTTTTATTGACCTCTTGTCCCTAAAATCACACATTTTTTACTATTTTTTTTACCAGCCCTTTTAATTTTTGAATTAAAATAAAAGTGACTTACTTATTCCCGATATATTGCCCAACAAGATTTTCTCCATCTTTAAAAGCAAAATCTACATTTGTCATATACATTGTAAGATAACTATAAATTGAATTGTCGACTTGTTCATAGACATAAATTCTGTCGTTGTCAAAGTCAAACATTGTTTTATCGCTTACTGTTGAAGAAAATTTCGTTGCAATTTTTGTTGTTGAATAATTTTCAACCCTATAAACGCCCGACACGACATCAAAGTTCAAATCACATCTATAAAGTGCGTCATCTCCGCTTATTTGATAAAAGAAATGATTTTCTTGTGAAGCGATAAGTGTAACATCCTTTGACTTGTCGTCCGAAAGTTCGATTTCTCTTGAATATGTGCTATTAAAATATGTTACATAATAGTTTGAATCATTTTTAAGAACACCTATAACACCTCTATCCAAATTCCCAAGTGTACCGTCCAAAACAAGATAACTTGAAATTGAACTTACGCTACTACTATCCGAAGCCGTTGAAATATCCGAATACTTTTTGACAAGGTTACTATCAATTCTTGAATACAACTTACCACCTTCAGTATAATAAACCCTATCATTTCTAACTTCTTTCACGACAATTTCATCCGCCCCGCCACGCATAAAGACTTCACTTTCTTTTGTAAAGAAATTCGCCCTATACATTACGTACTCGTCGTTTTCTTTTAAGACATAATAAATGTATTTGTTGACATCAGAAACTTTGTTATCCTTATCGATATTTTTTTGGTCAAAAACTGCATACGATTCAATCGATGTCGCAATTGAAGAAGTCTTAACATTTTTCCTTGCGTCGACAGAAATAAGTTTTATTTCTTTGTCTTTTGTCTTATAAACAATAAAAACATTTCCGTCAATGTAAACCATTTTGTATTCGCATTCGCTTGTGTAGTCGTCCGCTTTATAAACAATTTCGTGTCCCGTGCCGTCAAGAGCAACTCTTTCAAACCTCACACGACCTCTCTTTGTTTCGTTACTGCTAGTTGTATTTGAATATGGAGTTGTGTAGTACAAATAGTTCCCAAAAATGTAAAGTCCCGCATATTCATATCCCCCGATATTGTAAGTCAAAAGTTCCGCTTTTTCAGGGACGCCTTCATCGTTTAGAACAACTCTTCCCGCGCTGTTAAGTTTTGTTCTATAAATTGCATATGGCGTAAATTCGCTCTTTTTATCGTACACATTGTCGCCATTATTAAGCAAATTGTAGTCAATAAAAGCATTTGCAAAATATAGATAGTCGCCCTTAACAACTGCTGATCCGCCGTTTCCGTAGACAGGGTCAGTTGAACTTGGGCCGTTTGACAAATGAATGGAACTACATCCAAAAAGCACAAGAGCGAACATAAAAACAAATGATAGAACCGCTAAAAATTTCTTTTTCAAAGTCTAAACCTCTTTTAAATGTAAAATGTTGTGTAAAAACCACCTTTAAGCCTTATATAAAAGCAATTTTTGGGGTTTATTCGTCTTTTTAAAGCAAAAACTTCCCCTTATGGTCATTTACAACAAGAATACTATCAAAATTCTATCCATTTGTCAATTATTTAGACTAAAAATAACTATTTATATGTTGTTTTAATTAAAAAAAGTTTTCGTGACTTAAAAAAGCATTAGATAACGCTTAAAAAGTAGACATTTAAAACTATCTTAATTTTGCACTAATTTACTTTCGCCAACCACAATTGTATGTAAACAAATTTTAGTCACGCTTAAAATAAATCCTAGCAATTGTATTTTACATCAAATCTATTTTCAGAGTGCGCCCCGTTTCGCCGTCTTGGCACACGACGAAATACCCTTCGCCGTCAGGTTCTTGGGCATTTTTAGGAATAAATCCCGCGTATTCTTCAAGTTCGTCTGGCGGAGTATTTGAGTTCCTTGC
Organism: uncultured Clostridia bacterium; assembly: GCA_937893125.1. Lineage (GTDB taxonomy): Bacteria > Bacillota > Clostridia > Christensenellales > UBA1242 > UBA7862. The sequence goes on along the minus strand of CALBHW010000059.1, from coordinate 70,691 downwards.
GGGCATTCCATAGCAAATATACAAAACATTGCCACTTTCGTCAAAAATCAGCCCTAAGACATAAAAATTATTATCCTTGTCGTAAATAATTTTGACCCATTTAGAATATGGAATCATATTGCAAAGGTCGTCACAAGGCTCGTATTTATTAAAAAGCGCGTCAATTTGCGGTTTAACTTGGTCATAAAAAGACCTTGACTCTTCTTCTCTATTTTCTTCGTGATTTAAAGAATCATCACTAGTTTTTTCTTCTTTTATGACATCTTTTTCAAAATTTTGGTTTGGTTTATGCTCTTTTTGAGATAAAATTTGAGTATCACTTTTCTCACCTTGTTTTACCACACTTTCATCGTGGCTTGGCGTCTTTCTGTAACACATACTTCCGCCTTCCTTATAAAAGGCTTCTCTATATTTGCAGTGTGCGCACGCGTCAAAATATGTTGTTTTCGCGTCATCTTCCAAGTTCTTATCAATCAATTTCTCAATATCATTGTCACTTGTTTCTTCGTAAAGAACGGACGCGTCATCGGGTTTTCCTTGCACAAATGCATTTTCGATGTTGGAATTGACCACACTTGAATTTTGGCTTCCACTAAGCAAAATCTCAGGACAAAATGGGTTTGAAATATCAACCACGGCACACAATAATTTGTTCGACAAATCGACATCGCCCAAATCAAATTTTCCCGCATTCTCTTTTATGTCTAGCGGAATTTTAACAATTTTTTTGTCTTGTTTTATGCCAATAGCGAGGCTCCTTGGCAAACTATTTTTGCCAAAAAACTTTATGCTAGATTTTTCCTTCTTTTTTAAACTCACGATAGCCTTGAAAGCACCGTCGTGGTCGTTATTTAGAATAAGAGTTTTTGCAAGTTCTTGCACATTACACCTTCCTAAAGTTTTTTATATAATAACAAAATTTTTTACAAAATTCTTTCCGCCTTTTGTCAAAAAAAGACGACTTTTGTAAAACTATGTTATTTATATGTGAATTTCCTTTTGAAAGTGTGTTTTTTATATTATTTTGAATAAATCATTTTGTAAAGTTTTACATAATTTTCACAAGAAACTTCTTCTGGCCGTACATTTTCTTTTAGATTAAGCCCCAAAATCAACTCTTTTGCTGCTTTTTTATCAATTCCCGACATACAAAGATTATTATACAAAGTCTTTCTTTTAGCGACAAAACACGCACTTACAAATTTATGGTATTGAGATGGTAAGTCAATATCAAATTTGTTCTTATTTAGGCTGATTTTAATAATACACGAATCAACTTTTGGCGGTGGGGTAAACAATTTTCTACCCACATTTTTAACGATGCTAGTTTCCCCAAAAGTGTTTAAAATAACAGTCGGAACACCGTAATCTTTTGACCCAACTTCCCCACAAAAACGCACACCAACCTCTTTTTGTACCATAACAAACATTTCAAGTAGATTATTTGTTTCAAGCAAAAATTTAAAAATTATAGGTGAAGTAATGTAATAAGGAAGATTTGCAATAAGAAAATATTTTTCGCCACCAAAAATGTCGTCAATTTTATTTATGTTTTCCTTTAAAACATCTTGGAAAACAAAATGCAAATTGCCGTGTCTACTTTCAACTTTTCCCAAATGCTCCGTCAAAGTTTTGTCAATTTCAAAACTAACAACTCTTTTAAAATTCTCTGCCAAACATTCGCTTAATGTTCCCATTCCAGCGCCAATTTCTAAGATATTTGACTTTGGGTCTAAAGAAAAAGATTTCACAAGAGATGACAAAAAGACTTTATCAAAGATAAAGTTTTGCCCAAATTCTTTTTTAAATTTAAAATTTTTATCTTGCATTTTGTTCTTCCCTTTTTTAATTTAAAGTTATCCACAGTAACGCATTTTTTGTGGATAACACTCATTTTTACATCAAAAAATGGCTAATTTTGTGCCAGTCAAATTAAATGCTAAAAAGCTTTTTTGCGTTGTTTTCAGTTTGTGTTATCACTTTTTCTACGCTTTCGCCCTTGATTTCAGCAATCTTTTGTGCCACAAAATAGACATATTCGGGTCTATTTGTCTCTCCACGATGTGGAACGGGCGTTAAATATGGACTGTCTGTTTCTATAAGCATTTTTTCAAGTGGAACAAATTTTATAACATCTAAAATCTTGCCCGCATTTTTAAAGGTTGCTATTCCATTTATGGAAATATATAAACCCATATCAAGATAGAATTTTGCAGTCTCAATGCTCCCGCTAAACGAATGAATCATCGAAGGTCGTTTAAAATATTTTTTATTCTCTTTAAGAATATTTATAAAATCTTCTGTTGCTTCGCGAATGTGAAAAACGCAAGGTTTATTTACCTCATCCGCAAATTTAATTTGTTTCACAAGGACTTCTTTTTGCTTTTCTTTTATGTCTTTATCATAATAATAATCAAGCCCAATTTCCCCAACAGCAACAACTTTTTTGCTTTTTAACATTTCCCGATAAATGTCTAAATCGGAATCTAAAAATTGTTCTACTTCGTGTGGATGTGTGCCAACAGTAGCGTAGATAAAATCGTATTTTTGGGCAAGTTCGACACTTTTTTTACTATTTTCGACGTTGTCGCTACTACAAATGCAAATTTGTCCAGTTTGCGACAAATTTTTTAGTATTTCGTCTCTTTTATCGTCTAATTTTGAGTCATAAATATGACAATGTGCATCTAACATATTTGTATTATATCACGGGACAACTTTTTTTGCATAGTCTTTTTTGAAAAAACATAAGTATTATTATGAATAAAATTTGGTTTTGGCTCATTGTAGTGTCCATATGTATTTTGCTATATATTAACCCCGAAATCGTCCTTCCGTCCATGCTAGAAGCAAGTGAAAGCACATTAAAACTTTGTCTTAGCCTTTGCGCCATTTATTCCGTGTGGCTTGGGATTTTACAGGTTATGGAGGACAGCGGAATGAATAAAAAATTGTCAAAATTTTTGACGCCAGTTACTAGAAAAATTTTTGGAAATTTGGACGAAGAAACAAACGAACTTATTTGTATGAACATTTCCTGTAATATTTTAGGTATGGGTGGCGCTGCAACTCCACTAGGAATGCGCGCTATGAAACGTCTTGACGACGGTAGCGGTGACGCCAATAGACCTATGATGATGCTTATAATTTTCGCGTCAACTTCAATGCAAATTTTGCCGACGACCGTTATAGGTCTTAGAATAACGGCAGGAAGTGCTAGTGCAAGTAGCATAATCCTTCCGACAATCATTTCAGCAATTTTGACGACAGTAGTAGGCATAGCGCTTGCACTTTTATGCGAAAAATATAGAAAAAAAAGAGCAAAAAAATGAGATATTTAATTGCATTTATAAACATTTCTCTTTTTGTCACTTTAAAAATTTTTAGTAGTCTTACAAAAGATTGCATTTTAAAAATAAAGGCTCAAAAACCTTCAAAAAATAAAGGATTCAAATGAGTATATATCTTCTTCCCGTTTTAATACTTTTCACTTTTGTTTATGCAAAAATGAAAAAAGTCAATGTTTATAGTTCTTTTATTGGTGGCGCAAAACAAAGCATCCCGCTTGTTGTAAGCATTTTTCCCTATCTTGTCACAATAATGATTATGGTGCAATTTATTAGAATAAGTGGACTAGCTTCCCTTATTGCACATTTTATTTCGCCCGCATTTAACTTAATTGGTATCCCTAGTGAACTTTGTGAACTTGTGCTTCTAAAGCCCTTTTCTGGGAATGGCAGTCTTGCAATTTTAAATGACATTTTCTCAACTTATGGTGTGGATAGTTATATAGGGAGATGTGCAAGCGTCATTGTCGGAAGTTGCGACACGGTATTTTATGTAACAACACTTTACCTTTCACAAGTAAAAGTCAAACGCCTTTTTTATGCCGTCCCTTGTGCACTAATTGCAACCCTTGCAGGAACGGTTATAAGTTGTCTATTATGTAGATTTATGTAAAAAAAATAAGTAAAAGTTGTTACACTTCTACTTAAATTTTTTAAAAAAACTTTTTTATAATTGGAGTATAAAAGGTAAAATTTACTCACTCCCTGAAAAATAAGCAAAATTATTCGATTTTCACGCCATATTTACCATTTTTTACAAACTTGGCAAGCATAATGTTGTTGTTTGATTCTTTTATAAATTTGATCTTTTTTAAGCATAAGTTATTTTCTTTTGCGACAACGCACAGTTCTTGAAGCCTATCCACTCTATAACTCATAAAAAGTTTTCCATTAGTTTTTAAAATATCACTTGCACTTTTAAGTAAATTTTCTAAATTCAATTCAACTTCATACTTTGCGCGCTCATTTTGACAAATTGTGTTTGTTGGAAGATTTTTGTAGTAAGGTGGGTTGCAAGTAATAACATCGACACTTCCCTTTTTAAAGAAATTTGTTGCAAGTTTCACATCTCCGTTTATAAAGTCAACATTATCAAACTTGTTGTACATCTTAGACCTATTAGCCATATCTACAAACTCACTATCGATTTCAAGCCCAACAATTTTATAGGGATTTTTGTTAATTTTAACCAAAAAGGCTACAATTCCACTTCCTGAGCAAAAATCAACAACAAAATCACTTTTCTTAATTTCGCAAAAGTCCGCCAAAAGAACACTATCACGTGAAAATCTATATTTTTTGCTACTTTGCAAAATTTTATAATCACCAATCAAGAGTGGTTCTAACTTTTCGTCATCTTTTATATAAAATTGGTTTTGATTTATATCAACCATTATTTGCTCTCTTTGCCCAAATGAAATTTCTTTCTATTTGGTTTCTTTTGATTAAAATTGACCTTTTTATCTGTTTTATTTGGTTTCGCGTCCTTTTCTTGCGTTTTAACATTATTATGTTTTTCGCTTGTTTTACCTGGGTTTTGGTTGCTTTTACTTGTTTTTTGGTCAATTTTTGTTGATTTATTTATATTTTTTGCACTTTTTTGTAAATTTTCTTTATTTTCAACTTGTTTTCTGTTTTCTTCTTTTGCACTTAAAACCGTTTCATTTGAAGGCTTAACTTGCGACTTAAATTTTATATCCTTTAAATTGTAGTCCTTTATTGTTGTTGTTCCGTCATTATCAACAAACTTCACTGAAACAGTTTCCTTTAACATATTTTGATAAACTACAGTTCCTTTTCCGTCATTTGTCTCAACTTCGCTATTGATTTTTGGCATATTTTTTGACATATCCGAATAAAATTCGTTTTCGTAACTAAGGCAACACATAAGTCGTCCGCACGCGCCACTAATTTTTTGTGGATTAAGTGCAAGTCCTTGAACTTTTGCCATTTTAATTGACACCTTTTCAAAATCCTTTAAATATGAGCTACAACAACAAGGACGTCCGCAGATTCCGATTCCACCTACAATTTTTGCCTGCTCGCGAATGCCGATTTGTTTAAGTTCGATTCTTGTTTTAAGTGTAGATACGAGTTCTTTTATAAGGTCGCGAAAATCAACTCTATCTTCCGCAATAAAATCTATAACAACTTTTGACAAATCAAAAGAATATTCCGCGTTAACGACATTCATTTCAAGACCAAGTCTTTTTACAAGTTCTTCCGTTGTTTTAACCGCTTCACGCGATTTTTGGACAACATCTTCGTAATGTTTTGCGTCCGCTTCGTTTGCAATTCTTAAAATATTTTTTGCGTCATCTGGCAACTTCTCGTGAAAATCTTTCACACATTCAACTTGTCCGTAACTTTCCCCAACAGCACTTTCGCACACGACAAAATCGCCCTTTTTAAGGTCAAATTTGTTGTTAAAAAGAGTATATAATCTACTATCGAATTTCAATCTAACTTCTACAATTTGCATAAATATTTTACCTCCAAAATGTACAACAAAAGGTTGTCAATTAGATAACTTTCATTGCAATTAAAATCAACCGCGCGTTTAACTTCGTAAAGTTTTTTTATAATTTTATCGATAGCGTCGGCGTCGTAATCTAGCGAAATTGTTTTTAATTCTAATAAAATATTTTGATTTTTGACAAGGCTCTCTTGCCCTAATCTAATTAAAAGCATATCGCGATAAAAAGACTCTAAAATGGTAAGAACAGTCCCTATTTCGCCCTTTTTACTCACGAGCCTAGTGCTAAAATTAAGCACCATTTTACTGTCTTTCATATTTTTTAATGTATCAAGGCAAGCTTTGTAAGTTTCAACAAAATACGTATCTTTTGAAAAGTTTAGCGCCTTAGTTAAATCCCCCGTCGCGAGGTCAACGACACTGTCTGTCGCTTTGTCTTTTAGCGCCAAAACAATTTCATCGTCACTAAGTTTGTTTAATCTAATTTTTTTGCACCTAGAAAAAATCGTTGGCAAGACTTTACTTTCGTTTGTTACATTTAAAATTATATAAACATTTCTAGGTGGTTCTTCGAGAATTTTAAGCAATTTATTTTGCGATTGTATGGTCGCAAGCGAAAAATTGTTCAAAACAAACACCTTTTTGTCACTTTCAACAGGCGAAAGATATACATTATCAATCAAATTTTTAATATCTTCGACCAATATCCCCTTGTGGTTTTTAGGATAAATAATAAGGTCGCTATGAGATAAAAGGTCAACTTTTTTGCAATTTTCACATAATCCGCAAGGTTTATTTTCGCTCGAGCAAAGTAAAAACTTTGCAAACATATACGAAAAATTTGTCACCAACACCTCATCTGGCGACGAAAACAAAAAAGACGCACAGTTTTGCGTTTGCGAAATAAGTTCTTTATATTGAATATTTTTACTAATTAAATCGCTAAATTCTATCATTTTTTTTTCAAAATAGGTCTTTTTACAAGGTTTTATCCCCATACGCCTATTCTACATATCATAATATCACAAAAAAAAATATTTGAAAAGTTTTTTAATAACCACAATTTTAAACTTTTTTTCTAAAATCAACTTTATTACAAAGAAGCGCATCTAAACGATACGCTTCTTTTTATGGTTTTAACTTTATAAACAATTTTTACGCTTTAATGTCAAGGATTTCAAGGCGAATTGTTGCGTTGTTGTTTTGTGGAAGGATAACCATAACTTTGTCACACTTTTTCTTACCAAGAAGAGCCTTGCCTACTGGCGACTCGTTGGAGATAATTCCTTTTGAAGGGTCGCTCTCTGTCGAGCCAACAATCTTATATTCAAACTCATCGTCAAAATCAAGGTCTTTAAGTCTGACCGTACAACCAGCGTTTACTACGCTAGTATCAATAGTCTTTTTGTCAATAACTTTGCCAAATCTGAGTTTATTTTCAATTTCCAAAATCTCTTGTTCGAGTTGTGCTTGTTCTTCCTTTGCTGCATCATATTCTGAATTCTCGCTAAGGTCGCCAAATTCTCTTGCAATACCGATTCTTTTTGAGACTTCGTCCCTTTTTGTTGATTTAAGGTAATCGAGCCTTTCTTGTAAAGCCTTGTAGCCTTCCTTTGTTAGATAAATTTCGTTTTCCATTTTTACCTCCTGGTTTAAGTTTTAAAAAAAATGCAATACCGCCTTTTTAAGCAATACAACATCTCAAATTTCACATATTCTCTTAAACTCGCAACGACAATTATAGTTGATTATATATTTTATGTCAAGAAAATTCTTTTAATTCATAAAATTTGTTTTTTATTAAAATTATTTTATTATTTTTTTAATTATGACTTATTTTAAGAATAGTTTTGAAATCTAAAAGTGACTTATATACAAGACAAAACTCTTATTATTTTTATTTACTTTTCCCTTTTTAATTCAACCATCTTTTATTGTCTTTTTTTACTATTTCCCATTACTCAATCAAATATTGATATACTATTTTATGAAAAAGTAAAATAGTTGTTAAAAATAAATAGCGCAAAAATAAAATGTTTGCTATAATAAATGAAATGTTTTAGCACTAAAAAGGAGAAATTATGGTCAGAATTTGGGCAAAAGTTATGAAAAATGAAAAAATAATCAAAGACACGGTCTATGAAGACGCGTCCACTTTTGATATTTATAAATTTTTTGACTATTTAACTCCAATGTGCGAAAAGTTGGACATTGCGACTCCAATTGTCGTTACAAAACATCTTGCACACTTTTTACAATTTAGAAACACAACTTTCACCCCAAGCGATTTTCCCGAAAGCGTAAGATTTGACAAACTTGTAATTGAAGATATGTCAAGATAGTTTTTTTAACAAACATTATAAAAGTGTTTTTGACAATAAAAGAAAAATATCTAATTATGCACTCTTAACTAGATATTTTTTTGTAAAATAATACTTTTAATAAGTTTTAGCCAAATTTTATTTTGTTACAACTTTAAAAAAAATTAAGTGCTTGTCTTTAAAATTTTCGCACTAATTCTTTTCGTTTAACGAATAGAAAAGTTGCAAAAGGTCGTAATTGAAATTATATTCGCTTTTTAGTGCGTCACTTAAATCCATATCAAATGCAACATCGTCTTTATAGCCAATTGCGCGGTTAAATATGCCTTTTTCAATCAAATTGACCGCTTTAACTGCGAATTGCATTGCAAGAGCTTTATCTAGAACGGAAGGTGCGCCCCCGCGTTGAATGTAGCCAACAATTGAATATTTAAAGTCGACGCCCGTCTCCTTGGTAAGTTTTTTAGACAAATCAACGACGTCAAATTGATGCTCTGCAACAACAATTGTAGGCGCTTTATTTGTTCTTTTTATGTGAAGTTTAACCTTTTCAATGATTTCTTTTTCAGTCGTTGGTTTTTCAGGAACGGCAATTAAGTCGCACGCTGTCGAACAAGCGCTATAAAGCGCTATATCTCCGCAATATCTTCCCATGACTTCAAATACAACACCGCGGCTTAAAGCGTCCATTGTTTGTTTTACATCTTCTATATACTTGCAAGAATTGTTGACTGCCGTGTCAAATCCAAGACAACGCGACGTATATCTAAGGTCATTATCAATTGTCGCTGGGATACAAATTACATTCACTCCTTCTTTAACAAGGTCTAGTGCTCCCTTATATGACCCGTCACCGCCAAGCACGATAAGTGCGTCGATGTTGCGTGCTTTTAAATTTTCTGCTGATTTTTTTACGACAGAAGGATTCTTAAAGTCTACAAATCTTGACGTTTTAAGAAAACTTCCGCCCATAAAGCCGATATTTTCAACTATTTGCTCGTCAAGTTGAACAAATTGGTCATTAAAAAGTCCCTTATATCCTTCCAAAACACCATAAACCCAAATTCGTCTTGCGCGCGCCACTCTAACAATAATGTTTATTGCAGTGTTCATCCCTTGCGCGTCGCCACCACTTGTTAAAACTGCGATATTTTTTACTTCCATTTTCTCTTTCCTTTTTAACTATTTCCTAGAAAAATTTTATTTAAACAATATTATTTATTAAGTAAGCACGCTAAATCAACTTTATATTTTCTTCATCAAGAAGAGAATAAAGTTCCGTCATAAGAAGGTCACTCACCGAAATACTTACCCCCAACTTAAACGCTCTATTGTAGTATGTGCATTTTACGATGACGGGCACATTGCCTGGATAACTTTTCAAAATTGCAAGCACATTATTGTGAACAATTCCATTTTGAGTATCGTATTTTAAATACAATGTTTTTTGGTGCGCTTTTTGTTGAGTTTCCGCTTCAGCGTGTTGTCCCATAGGTTCAATTCTATCCGCCAAAATCGTCACGTCACCACCGTCACGAATAGAGACTTTTCCGTGGATTTTAATTAGGCTATCTTCGACAAGAAGCGACCTATATCTATCAAAAAGTTTTGGGAAAAACATAACTTCAAATGTCCCGTAAAGGTCTTCAACTGATACAATTGCCATTTCTTTATTGGTTGATTTTGAGAAAAGTTTTCTAACTTCTTCAATCGACCCGCCACAAACGACTGGCATTTCGTTTTTAAGCCCGCTATCGTCTTCGACTTGGTCGTTTTCCATATCTTCTTCGTCTTCTTCGACATCTTGTTCATCGCCCTTTGAAATCATCGACGCATTAAAGGTAAAGTTATTAAATTCGTCCATATAGTTGTCAAGTGGGTGACCCGACAAATACATTCCTAAAACTTGTTTTTCAAATTTTAATTTTGTTGACTTTGTGTACTCCGCCATTTCAGGAAGTTTAACTTTTTTAGTGGACACCATTGACATATCGTCAAACAAACTAAATTGACCTGTTGCCCTATTCTTAATGTCCTTTGCAACGACTTCAATAACACTTTCATAGACGCTCATAAGTTGCGACCTATGCGCCCCGAAGCCATCGAAAGCGCCTGCCAAAATCAGGCTTTCAATACAACGCTTATTTACGCCCTTTGTTTGCGTTCTTTCCACAAAGTCGTGTAAATCTGTATAATTTCCGCGTTCTTCTCTATCTTTAATTATTTCTTCAACGACACCAATTCCCACATTTTTAATCGCCGCAAGACCAAAACGAATTTTGCCGTCTTCAACGCTAAAATATGTTTCTGATTTATTGATGTCTGGTGGCAAAACTTCTATTCCTTGCCCGCGCGCATAAATGATATATTTTTTAATTTCGTCGATTGATGTGATTCTATTATTCAAAACCGCAACAATAAATTCGACTTCATAATAGCACTTTAAGTACGCCGTTTGATAGGATAAATAGGCATATGCAGCAGCGTGAGATTTGTTGAAAGCGTATTTTGCGAAATCTTCCATATCCGCAAAGACTTTTCTTGCAATATCTTCTGGAACTCCGCGTTTTAATGCACCTTCAATACTCTTTTCACCTTTAGGGTCTTGCCAGCCATAAATAAATTTTTCTTTTTCGGCAGCCATTTTTTCGACCTTTTTCTTACCCATAATACGACGAACCATATCGGCTTGCCCTAGCGAATATCCCGCCATTGCTTGAACAATCTGCATAACTTGCTCTTGATAAACAATAATTCCATATGTTGCTTCAAGAATAGGTTTTAAACATGGATGGTCATATTTTATCCCCGCTGGATTGTGTTTGTTTTTAACATATGAATCAATATATTTCATAGGGCCTGGACGATAAAGAGAAATTCCAGCGATAATATCTTCCAAGTTGTCGGGCTTCAACTTTTTCATAAAGGACTTCATGCCTCCACCTTCAAGTTGGAAAATGGCATCCGTGTTCCCCGACGAAATGAGTTTAAAGACATTTGCGTCGTTATATTCCATATTGTAAAAGTCTATATCGACATTATGGATTCGTTTTATAAGTTTAAGCGCCTTATCAATATCAGTAAGAGTCCTAAGTCCCAAAAAGTCCATTTTAAGAAGTCCCAAATCTTCGAGCTCAATCATCGAATATTGGGTCGCAATTTCTTCGCCGTTTCTTAAAAGTGGAACATATGTGTCAACTGGTTCTGGAGCAATCAAAATTCCGCACGCGTGTGTTGAAGTCTGCCTTGGCATACCTTCAAGTTTAATTGACATATCGATAACTCGTTTTACGCGGTCGTCCTCATCATAAAGTTTTTTGAGTGTTGGAATAATATATTTTTCATCTTCTTCCTTGCCCGTTCTTCCAAAATAATATTTCAAAACAGGTGGCTTTTTTATGCCTTCTGGAAGTTTTGCTGGGATTTCCTTGCAAATTTTTCCCACTTCAGCAAGCGGAAATCTAAGTACTCTTGCAACATCACGAATGGCGTTTTTGGCAGCCATCGTACCAAATGTGCCAATATAAGCGACATTGTCTTTTCCATATTTTCTCTTCGCATACTCAATAACTTCTGGTCTTCTATCATAACAAAAGTCGACGTCGAAATCGGGCATCGAAACACGTTCACGGTGAATAAATCTTTCAAAAAGAAGGTTATATTTAATAGGGTCAACACGCGTAATTCCGCTCGTGTACGCAACAATACTTCCCGCCCCACTTCCACGCCCAGGGCCAACTGGAATATTGTGTTGTCTAGCGTAGTTTATATAGTCCCAAACAACAAGGAAGTACTCGACAAAGCCTTGCTCCCTAATAATATCAAGTTCATAGTCCGCCCTTTTTTGAATTTCTGGCGTAATAACAGGATATCTATCTTTCAAGCCGTCATAGCAAAGTTTTTTAAGAAATTCGTAAGTTGTCATTCCTTCAACTGTGTATTTTGGAATAAAGTTTTCATTGTCACGCAAGGTGCAATTGTCAGGAAGATTAGGGATATCCTTATGAGACTTTGCCTTAATTGTGACAAAACACTTGTCCGCAATTTCTTGTGTTGTATCAAGCGCTTCTGGGTACGCGCCTAAAACTTCTTCCATTTCTTCTCGCGTCTTTACATAAAATTCGTCGGTTGAAAAACGAAGCCTATCCGTATCGTCAAGAAATTTTCCCATCTGGATACACATCAAAACATCTTGCATTTCGGCATCCTCGCGCTTAATGTAGTGAGCGTCATTTGTGGCGACCGTCTTAACACCGAGTTTTTTTGCTAGTTCATTTAGTGGCTCCAAAATTTCCATTTGTTCTGGCAAGTGGTGATTTTGAAGTTCAATGTAAAAATCACCTTCATCAAACATATTTTTGAGCCTAAGTCCCAACTTATATGCTTCGTCAAATTCTCTTTTCAAAAGATATTGTGGAATGTGTCCCGCAAGACAAGCAGAAAGGCAAATAAGTCCTTTTGAGTGTTGTTCCAAGACATCATAGTCAATTCTTGGCTTATAATAAAACCCTTCTTTCGCCGCAATAGCGTTGAGTTTTAAAAGATTGTGATAGCCTTCGTTGTTTTTTGCAATCAAAATCAAATGTCCGTTGTCCGGTTTCCCTTGCTTATATGTCCTATCCATTGCGACATAAAACTCGCACCCGATAATAGGCTTAATTCCGTTTTTGTAGCATTCGGCAAAAAAAACAAGCGCACCCGCCATTGTCCCGTGGTCAGTTATAGCGACAGCGTTCGCCCCTTGTTCCTTTACAGTTTTTACAAGGTCCTTAACTTTTGCCGCTCCGTCAAGCAAACTATATTCGGTATGGATATGCAAATGCACAAAATTCTTCATTTTCGCCCTTCTTTTGATTTTCTAACTTGTTTTTTATATCAAGTTTTAGTTTTGCTAAGCTCCCCACAAAACATAAACAATTTTAAACTGGTTTTTTATAAAGTAAAATAGCCAAACAAATTGCTTTTGGTTTGATTTTCGAGTTTTACAATTTATTGTTTTCAATTTTATCTGCTATTTTTATTAACCTATTAAACTGGTGGTTTATGCCACTTTTAGTTATAGTAGTTGAAAGCAGTTTTGTCAAGTTGTCAAGCGACTCTTCGGGATTCGCAAGACGCACAAGACAAAGTTCGCGCAAATTGGCTGGCAAACTTTCAAACCCTATTGTGTCTTGGATTTTGTTTATTGCGTTAACTTGCCTTAGACTCGCATTTACAGTCTTAGTTATATTTGCGTTCAAACAATTGTTTTGCCTATTTATGTTGTTTCTCACTTCGCGGATTGCCATTTCATTTTGAAGTCTAAGAAGCCCTTTGTACGCACCAACAAGCGCAAAAAGGTCACTAACCTTGTCCGCTTCTTTTATGTACAAAACAAAGAGATTTTTTCGCTTACTTTTTTTGTTCGTTATGCCGAGTTTAAAAAGCAAACTTGAAAAGTCATCACAAAAACGCTCATCAACAAAATTAAATTCCCAATGATAACCGCTAAAAGTTCTATTTTTGCCCTTTTCGTCGTTTAAAACAATATTTGAAGTAGAAGCGGTCGCAAAAACGCCCTTAACATAACTTCTCTCACAACATTCACTTTCCAAAATATGCTCGTCCAAACCCACCCAAAGCGAAAATTCGTTGTCAAGATTAAATTTTGCAATCCCGCAGTCAAAAAGAATCCTTTTTGTGACATTTATTGGGAGAGTTATAATAAAGCGGTCGAGTTTATTTATATTGTTATCTTCATCCCTTTCAATCGTCGCTTTTTCGCCATAAAGCGTAGACAAACATTCATTTACCTTTGGGAACAATTCTTCCATATCCGTTTTAAGCACGACAAAAATATCTTTCCCACGCTTAATTAGTTCCCCGCAAGAATGAATGACAGCCGACAAAAACGCTAATTTACAGCACTCATTTTCGATATTTGCGTTTAAAACTTCTTGTTTAACTTCATGTGCAAACGACATACTTCTCCTTAAATGTGCCCCAACCTAAAAAATCACGCCACGCAAAATTTAGGCTCACACCTTTCCATTGTAAGCATTATATCATTTATTTTTTATTTTGTCCTAAAATATGCAATACTTTTCACAATTTTTTATGTGTTTTTTAGAACACTAAAATCTTTTCATTTTAAAATAACAATCTCTTCTTCAAGTTTAACTTTAAACTCTCTAAAAACCACTCTTTTTGTGCGTTTTAAAAGCGAGTAAACATCTCTAAATTTGGCATTTCCGTTTAAATTTACAATAAATCCACAATGTTTTGTGGAAATTTGAGCGTCCCCCATAATTAAACCTTTCAAATTACACTTTTCAATTAAAATGGGCGCAAAAGTACCAAGCGGTCTTTTAAAAACACTTCCCGCACTTCTTTTTTCGTATGGTTGAAGAGCCTTTTTCTTTTCAAAATTATTTTCGCACAACATTTTTATTTCTTCTTTTTCTTTCGATGATAAATTTAAAACAACACGCAAAATAACATAGTTTTTATTAGAAAAATAACTTTTTCTATAGCTAAAATTTAACTCTTCTCCGCTTTTTCTATATAAATGTTCCCCGTCCGTGTAATAAACATATTGTACAACTTTTCCCATTTCTCCGCCAAAACTTCCCGCATTTCCATAAACAGCCCCACCAACACTACCAGGAATACCATAACTCCATTCAAGTCCAGAAAGTCCATTTTCGCACGCAAAAGTATTTAGTCTAAATAAATTTACCCCCGCGCCACACACGATTTTGTTATTAAAGCAAAAAAGTTCGTTAAAGTTAATATGAATGACAAAAAGGTCGTGAAAAGTATCCCCCGCAAGCAAATTGCTTCCACGTCCAAGAATAAAATATTTGACTCTATATAACTTTAAAAGTCTAAGAAGTTTAAACAAAACTTTTCGGTCGTCTATTTTTACGTAAGCGCCGATTTTTCCACCTATGCCAAAAGTTGTAAGCTCGCTAAATTTCTTTTTTTTACTTACAACAACTTCTGGCATCTCATTTTTTAAAATTGGTAAAAAATATTTAATTTTCACACTATTTTTTATGTTTTTTTAGCTTTTTTTGCTTATTTTTCAAAAACATTTCTTGATTTTAAACTTTTTATTAACTCATTTTCAAAATCTAAATAATCGCCTGACGAATAAATATTTTTTCCGTTCGTCGAAAAAAGCCCATAATTTGCTAGGTCGTTTTGGCAGTTGTCTGTCGTCAAAAATTTTGCAAAAAGGTCGCTATAATATTCTTTATAGTCATTTCCGCTTTTTGTCACTCCCACATATTGCACAAGGTCACTAAAACCACCTAAATAGTTGTATCTTATTGCTGAAATTCCCCCATTTTCTTCGCGGTTTTTGAGTCTTGCAAAATCTCTATTCGTTCCAAGCAGACTTACACTTTTCTTTTTTAAAAAATTTTGATAGGCTTCATAAGACGAAGGAAAAACTGTCGCGTCCGCGTCTAAAAGAGAAATGTTGTTTACCTTTAAAACTTCGAGTCCTTGTGTTCCACTACTGAGACTTAACCCAACATACTCTTTTTTGCCCACCTTTTTTGTCTTGACTAAATCGTCTAGCCTTTCATCTTCGCCCGCCAAATTGTCATAAGAAAACAAGACATAACCTGATAAAATGTATGGATAAGCGAGCAGTTTTCCGCCTATTTTGCCATAGTCTTTAAGGTCGTCACGAGTATTATTGTTTTTATCAAGCTCTTTAAGTAGCCCCGCGATATAAGCCCCCGCTCCGCATGAAAAAGAATAGATGTCCGCTTTATTATTGTCCGCCAAGTTCATTTCAAGTTCGTGTAAAGACAAAGTTTTTACAACAATGTAGCAATTTTTGAATTGTTTATTAAACTTACTTGCTTGCCTTTCAAGATATTTTCCGCGACTAAAACTTCCGCCTTCAAAGGTCTCAATATGAAATAAATTTAAGACGCATTTGGGGCTATCTGAACTTTCATAGATTTTATTTATATTCAACTTATAATTTGATTCATTAAAAACAACCAAGGGCATAAATATCAAAAAGCACACAAATCCCATGCAAAAAACCACGCTCCAAAAAGCGCTATGAAACTTTTTAGACTTAAAAAAACCTAAACGCATAGTTATTTTTATGCGTTTAGGCTCTAAATTAAAACAGTTTGGACAAGTTTTTAATATTCTTCTAGTTTTGAAATTATTTCGCTCGCTATTTTAGGCGTAATTCCGCTAACAGTTATAAGGTCTTCCGCGGACGCTTTTTTAAGTTTTCTTACGCTCTTAAATTTTTCGATAAGCGCTTCCTTTTTAATTTTTCCAAGTCCTTCGATGTCGTCAAGGACGCTCTCAATTTGTTTCTTTTTTCTTAGACTTCTATGAAACGTTATTGCAAAGTGGTGGGCTTCGTCACGCAACTTTTGAAGAAGTTTGAGTTCGTCGCTATCTTTTGAAAGCTTAACCGAAACTGGGCAGTCCTCAACAAAAATTTCTTCTTCTCTTTTGGCTAAGCTTATCACATCTATATTTTCGTCGTAAGATTTTATAAGGTCATGACAAGTGTTTATTTGTCCTTTTCCGCCGTCAATAACAATAAGGTCTGGACGAGAAGAAAAGCTCATATCGTCGCTTTTTAACTTTTCGAGACGCCTTGTAATACTTTCCTTTAAGCTCTCAAAATCGTTTGGACCTACAACATTTTTAATTTTAAATTTTCTATAATGTTTTGACGCTTTAAGACCGTTTAAGAAAACGACCATACTACACACGGAGTTTGTGCCAGAGATGTTTGAAATATCGTAGCATTCCATCCTAAGTGGCAAATTCCTTAATCCCAAAATATCTTGAAGATTGGTCAAAGTGTCCATTCTTTTGCGTTTTTTTCTTGAATTTAACTCGCAATTTTTATTGAGATACTCTTCCGCATTTTTGTTTGCTTGCGAAACGAGTTGCTTATTCACACCCTTTTGTGGCGTCAAAACTTCAAGCTTCTTGCCAAGCGACGCACTGATAGACTTAAAAAGTGCGTCATCTGGGTCGACATTTAGCGGAAGAAGAATTTTATCTGGAAAAAGTTTGTTTATTTGATAATATTGAGTCAAAAATGATTCAAGCATAAGGTCGCCGTCTATGTTTGAGTTGTCAAAACTATAATTTTTACAGCCCATCATCTTGCCTTGCCTTATGATAAGCACGGAAAATACAACAAAAAAGTCGCTTTGAGCCATTCCAAAGACATCAATATTGTCCGTTTTTGTGAGTGCCGTAACGGCGCGTTCGCGAAGTTTAACAAGCATAAATTTAAGGTCGCGAAGTTTAATTGCGAGTTCAAAATTTTCGACTTCAACCGCTTGTTCCATTTTTTTGCAAATTATGTTGTAAACAGTGTCGTCCTTGCCCGACAAAAAGTCACACACTTTTGGGATGTAACTTGCGTATTCTTCTTTTGTAATTCTATGCATACAAGGACCAGCGCAAATACCTAAATCATAATTTAAGCAACCCTTTTGAAGTTTGCCGTGTTCCTTGATCTTTTTATCGCAAGTTCGAATTGGATAAGCGTAACTTACGGCAGAAACGATTTCGTTTGGACTTATTCCAAAATATGGTCCAAAATATTTTGCGTTCCCCTTTTTGATTTTCCTAACAACTTCAAGTTTTGGGAAATCTTCGTCTAAATCGAGTTTGATATAAGGATAACTTTTGCCGTCTTTGAGTAAAATATTGTAAAAAGGTTGATGTTTTTTTATTAAATTACATTCAAGAACAAGCGCATCAAGTTCACTATTTGTCAAAATATAATCAAAATCGGCGACTTGCGACACCATACTTTTGACTTTTTCGGCATGATTTTTGTTTAAAAAATATTGGCTAACCCTATTTTTTAGTCGTTTAGCCTTTCCGATATAAATAATGTTGCCAAATTTGTCCTTCATAATGTAAACACCTGGACTGAGTGGCAAATCTTTCAACTTATCTTTTATTTCCATAATAAATCCCTTGCTAAGATATTTTAACATATCATAACAAAAAAAACTATTTTTTTTATCTCTTTTTCTTCATTTTTTTGTGTTTTAAGTAAAAAAAATTAAAAGGTAGTATAAAAACTAATTTTAAAAGTCTTAAAAAATGTTTTATTAAAAGTTTTGTTGAACACTATATTAAGTGTTTTAAATGTTATTTTTTTAATTGTGATTTTAATAAGTCATTTTAAAAGGTCTTTCTAAAAATAAATACTATTTTAAAAATTTTTTAAAAAAACATCATTTTAAACGGTCATTTTAAAATAAAGTCAACCCCACGCGATAAAATTTCCGAAATAATATCGTCTTTCAACTTGTAAACTATTATTTTTCCATATCTCTTATATGTAACCGCTCCAATATCTTTCAGAAGTCGCAACTGGTGGCTCAAGGTTGTTTGGTTGAGTTTAAGGTATCTCGACAATTCTCCAACGCACATAGGACTTAGTGCAAGCGCGGACAAAATTTCTAGTCGTGTTTTGTCCGAAAACGCACTAAAAGCATTTGCAAGTTGTCGCAAAGTTGTTTGCTCTGGCATATAATACTGCAAATTAAAAAGCGTTGCATTGTCTATCGCGAGATATTGTTCGCTCATTTTTCACCCCCACTTTTTCACTTTCAGTATATCAAAATTTTTTTTACTAAAAAAGAAGATTTTTAAAAAAAATAGCGAAATATAGACAAAAAGGCTTTGTTTTATCGAATGTGGCGCTTTTATTTTTTTTAATGGCTATTACAACATTTTCGTTTTTACAAAATTAAGGACCTAAAATCGTTGTTCTTTTTATACAACAAGTTTTTCTTGTTTTTTTTGTGTACTTAAATTTCTATCAAAATAAATGTAAAAAGTTAAACATACACAAAAAGCACTTGGTTTTTCATAAAATACTATCGCATAAAAAAATTTTGTTATTAAAAGGGGGTTCTATGGATACAAATTATTTTTTACTCGTTTTGCTTTTGTCAATTTTCACATCGGCGACAGACACAAACCTAAACACAAACACCAACTTTTTACTTCTACTACTCCTAGCACTTATGGGACAAAACACACAAACAACAACTTGCCAAAATTGCCGAAATTGTAGCAGAACAAGTCTATTTTAAGATACATACCCAAGATAACAAAATTAAAAAGTTTATAGCTACGCGAGCAAAATGTTTTTCATATTAAAAGAAATGCTATTTAGCGATTATAACATAATTTTAACATAAAAACACGAAGTTTAAAAAAACAAATTAAAAAGTAACGCAATCTTTTAAAACTACTTTAAAAAAAATCACAACAACTATTTTTTTAAAAAAAAGTCAAAAAATGCTAACCTTCGATAAAAAGAAAGTTAGCATTTTTTTAAGTCTAATGGAGCCTAGTTAAGCCCGTTACAAAAATATAATTTATTTTTTTGTAATAAAGCAAACAATTACGTCGTCCGCAAGCCCCGATCCCAAGTGGTTTAAAATAGATATTTCACTCGCGTCGTCCGCAGTCAAATCAGTCTCAAAGTAGACATAGGAAAGCGTGCCATTTTGCGTTTCGCCCATAACATATACAATCCCAATTTTTCCACTTGAAACGCCACGAAGCATAAGTGTATTTAGGTCGTCAATTGTAATTCCCGCTGGAGTATCCACACCACCAGGCGCAAGAAGAGACTTGAAGTCCGCTTCGCCAGTGCCAGTTATTGCGTCAAAAGATTCTTTTCCGCCACCCATAACAAAAATCTTTTTGCAATTAAGAACTCCACCCGTACCCCAAAGTTCCGAACTAAACCCGTTGTCCTTTGTTACTTCGCCAGAACCGATTTTATAGACATCTTTGTCTGCCGTTGATGAACCATCAGCGTTTTCGATTTTTCCAACAGGATTTGCTTTTTCAGTTGAACCAAACCCGCTTGAAGTGGAGTTAATGTAAACGGAAATTTCGTCGTTTGCAAACGATTTATATCTTGCAAGCCCAATAATTGCACCCGCCGAATAGTCTTTATTTGAAGCATTTGTGATTGTCGTTCCCTTGTCGGTAAAGCAAGAAGAAACAACCCCGCCGTCGCAAATTCCGACAATTCCGCCGACATACGACCAAATTTGTCCCGCTAGCCTTCCGTCCGATGACCTTGGTTCAACGTAGCCGTCAAATTTACAATTCTTAATTTCACCATTTTCGTTGTAGCCAGCAATTCCACCTACCGAGTCAAATCTATTTGAATATGATTTTGCCTTTGCCGTATCAGGAACATAGCACGCATCAAGTTTTACAAGGTCTGCGCCATATCCTAGAACGCCACCGACCCCTACATGAGCGGTTGTAAGTTGAGACATCGAAAGACCGATAACGACCGTGTTTACTGTTGCGTAACTTACAAGACTTGTAATTTTTGATTTTTCATCTTCGTCTTTTGCCGTCGCAACCGCGTAGCCTACAACGCCACCGACATATGTTCCGCCATCTACCGAGAAGCCCGCAATGCTTACCTCGCCTTCTTGAATGCTTTTTTCGGTAATTTGACTTTTGTATTCACCTAGGTCGACATGGGTTGACGAACCGTATACGCGAACATTATTTATTCCGCAAGTGGTCTTTGATTTTGTGTAATATCCAACCACACCGCCAACATATGTCCCGCCACTACTTGAAATTGTAAGGCAAGTCGAAACAACCATATTTTTGATATTTGTGTTTTCTGCAAAGCCAACAAGCGCCCCTGCGTACGCTTTCATATTTGGCACATTAGCCCTAATTTTGATAAAGGCATTTGTTAGATATCCATTTATGATAAGCGCATTTTGTGTGTAACCAAAGAGTCCC
Source organism: uncultured Clostridia bacterium (assembly GCA_937893125.1). Taxonomy (GTDB): domain Bacteria; phylum Bacillota; class Clostridia; order Christensenellales; family UBA1242; genus UBA7862. The sequence continues at coordinate 49,749 of CALBHW010000059.1, read as the reverse complement.
GAATAAACAAAGTTAGAATCAATAGTTAATCCCTTAATCACATGTCCGTTGAAGTTGAAAATTCCGTTGAATGAGTATGTCCTATTAAGCCCAATTGGAGTGAAATATCTTCCACTTAAATCAAGGTCTTTTAACAACATAAACTCAACACCCGATGTCAAAAGATTTCCATTATTGACATTGTTCGCAACCCAAACAAGGTCTTCTTCACTTGTGATAAGATAAATTTTTCTGACAACCGCGTCATAGAAACTATCTTTTGCGAAGTTAGGAAGCGAATATTCAAGTTTGCCCGATGTCAAAACGCCTTCATCGTTATAAACTTTCTTTATGCTATCAATGTAGTTATAAATAGGTTGTTTGTTCGTGCCATCATAATCAAAACTTATAAGTGCTTCGCTTGGAGAGTTTTTCCATTCTCTATTAAGACCGCTAAGAGAAGGATAATTTGCCACCGCCGATGGGTTCAAGCTATATTCTTTTGTCCAAATTTCGCTCTTTGGATTGTCAACATAATCTTCCAAAATATCAAAAGAAAGTGTTTCTTCCGTTTTGTAAACCTTGCCGTCTTCAAGCGACAATCTATAAAGCGCAGGTCCGTTATCAACAGAATTACCTTTTAAGGAATTAAGTTTTGGTGAAAGATTGAAAACATTTCCGATTTTACTGTCTTTGTCTGCCCTTCCGATAACGACTCCACCTGCCGAAGTTCCAGAATCAGTAACAGTCACAACGCCGTAGTAGTTGTTGTAGCAGTTATAGGTGAAACTTGCAACCATTTCGCCTACAAGTCCGCCCACTTTTGAAGCATTTTCCGCGCCCGCTAAAACATAGACATTGTTGTAACTATTGTAAAGTCCCTTTTTGACATTGCCGAAGTCTTTGCTATTTATAAGTGAACACACTATTCCACCCGCGCCAAAAGTCCCTTCAATCTTACTTGGAGATGTCGTAAGACTTGACTCCGCACTATCAGTATACAAGCTGACAAGCGAACTGTTCGTTGCTTGAGATACAACGCCCGACGCATACAAAACTTCTTGAACAACAGGATTTTCGATGCCAAGATTTTTGATTGTTGCGCCATTTGTTACACCAAACAAGCCACCAAAATCGTTAGAAAAACTTTCGTTTCCGTTCGATTCGACATACTTACTATCGCCGTCAATTGTTAAGTTCTTTATTTCGTAGAAACCGCCATCAAATGTACCTCTAAACGGATTATTTGTTGTGCCAATAGGTGTAAAGAACTTATTTGACAAATCAATTGATTTAGTTAGGCGAATTGTGATGTTTGAACTTGCAAGTTCGCCACTATTTATCATTTTTGCCATATATGACAACTCATCTGCTGTCGAAATATTGTAAACTGTTGATGATGTTACAACTTCTTTTGCATTATCTATCCAGTAAGATGTATTCTTATTTCTCTTCAAGGTTGGATACCAAGTACCATATTTTTGTTCCCAAATGTTATCAAAATCATAGGCAAAACTTGTATCTTCCGTCTCACTCTTTTTTCTCATTTCAAAACTTGCTTTTAATTTAAGGTCAGTTGAAGAGAGTGATTTCGAGAAGAAGAATTTGCTATCTTCTTTATAGAAACTATCGTCAACAACTTCGCTTGCTGGGTCAAATGTCCCGTCGCTAGTTTTTACTGAGTAACCAGTGAAAACCTTGCTTCCGCTATACGCGCTACCAGACAAATAGAAGTTGTTTAGGTCAAATGAGACTCTATCTAGTACATTTTCGCTACTAAAATCGCCATATGGGTTAACTAGAAGGCAATTTGCTGACGAACCAATGATTGCGCCAAGCGCGTTTCTTGTCCCCACATAATCATAAATTGTTACATATCCAATATTTATGTTGTTTTGGAGCATAACACATTCGCCAAGCGATACTGTTTTTTCGTTATAAGCATACCCAGCAACGCCACCCATGTAGACAAAACAAACGCTGTCGCTTGAAAGTGAACCTGAATTGTAGTTGTTTGATATAATAACGATTGGGTCACTAAACGAAGCAAAAGTTGACTTGTTTAAATCAATTGTTCCAACAACGCCACCGATCCCAAATGTAGTCGAATTCGTGGATGTAGATTCTATACTTCCAGAATTGTAAGATTCACTAACTGTTAGTTTATTATCAATAACATTTTTTAACCTTCCCACAATTCCGCCTAACGAAATATGCGAAGAATTTGTCGACATTGCGTCAAATTTAATTGACGACAAATTTGACAAAAGGCTAAGCGAATTGCTTGATAATCCAACAACGCCACCGACATCAACTGTCGAATAAATGTATTCTCCGTTTTCCACTTTGTCAAGAGCAGTGTTTTCAAGCACCGAATGCGTCTCTTGATAAACGCCAGAATGAGAAACATCAAGTTGTCCGTTATTTTTGACATCGTGAACGGTGCCATTTTCCGTTTCGCCTACTGCTCCACCAATGTACAGCTTATGTGCGTTTGTTTGAACCTTAATCAGCCCCGAATTTTGCGCGTATGATAGTGTTGTATTTGTCATTTTGCCGACAAGTCCGCCGACATGCAAGTTAACAAGACTATTTGTTGCAATGTAACTTGTATATGTTGAAATCGCAGTAATTTTGCCCGAATTTGAAACGACATTATGTTCATCATTACCAATTGTTGTATCTTTCGCTTGTCCCACAAGCCCACCAGCATACAAATCAAGTGCGTCAACGCTTGATAGTGTGACTAGTGCATAATTGTTGCTATTTGTCAAACTTCCGCCCACAAGTTCGCCCACTATTCCACCAGCAACTTCAAGTCCAAAAGCGCTATTTCTATTTAAGATGTTTGAAATTGTGCTATTTTCCGCCCTTCCGACTAGTCCGCCAGAAACAAGTCCCGCGACTTCCCCTCCAAGGATTGAAAGGTCGTGAATGTTTGCACCACTAATTACACCAAAAAGCCCCGAATAATCTAAGTAATTTTGAGTTGGCTCATATTTGACATTGCCAGTGCTATCAAAAGTTACACCATTTGAATTTTGATTTACGGATACATATTGAATACTCTTCCCGTTGCCGTCAAACTCGCCCTTAAATGGATGTTCAAGCGTTCCAATTGGAATCCAATATTTTCCACTCAAATCAATGTCATTTTCAAGAGTCAATGTTATTCCTTCATAACTATTTTTCCCGCTATTGACATTACTTGCAACTCTTGCTAAATCTTCTGCTGACCTAATTGACTCGCCGACATCGTTTGAAGCAAATCTACTCCAAATGTAAGTCTCAGCAATCTCAAGGTTTGTTGGATATTTTGTTGCAAGAGAGAAATCGTCTGAGTAGAAGTTATCATCAAATGACCAGTAGCCGTTTTCGTAGGCGTTATAAATGACGCGTTTTGTCGAAACTTTTAGTTCGTACGCAGTCGCTTCACCACGAGAGGACGACTCAAGATAAGTTAAACCTTTTTTATTTAGTGGAACATTTGTAAGAGAATAAGTTATTTCAACATTATTAACAACAAATGTAACCGCCGAATTTTCAAGGGTTTCCTTAGTCACTTCAAAAACAAGTTTTGATACAACGCACCCGTTTGGAAGAGTCAAATTTGGATAGGAAGTGTATGTTCCGTTTAAAAACTCTTTGTCTTCCCCTTCACCTTGCGTTACTTCTACATAGTCTCCTTCATTGAATGTTATAGGAATTTGAACGCCGTTTATTATAATTGCCGTTTGTTTTTTAATTTCGTCAAGGTTGTTATATGTGTAGCCGTTTACTTTATCCTTGCTTTCGCCAGTGAAAGAAATTTCGCTATTAGTGTTTGTAAACTTTCTTGAATAATCAAAATGTTCCACAACTGGGCTTGAAATATAGTAAATTTTTACGAAAATATCTTTAGAAACTTCATAGAAATTCATAAAGTTTTCTCTTTCAGTGTCAGTTACTTGGATATACTCGCCGTATTCGCTAGTTGTATCGTTTGTCGTTACGATGTTTTCGCCCACTTTCTTATAATAGAACTTTCCAAAACGCGCTTTGTACCAGTCGTAGGAGCGGTTTTTGTATTCAGTATTCCAATCACCGTCTTTGTCGTAGTTAATTTCGGTATAAAGTTCGGAAGAATTTTTTATTGATTCGTGCGAGTATGAAACAAATTCGTAAATTGTATCAATAATCTTGTCGTGTTCACTTGAAATGACTGGGCTGTCGATTCCTTCTTGAGTGTTGGTGTATTTTTTAATTGAATAAGAAACACCCGATTGTTGTGACTCGTAGTAGAAATCTTGCACTCTGTATGGATAAACCATTTGCTCGCCGTCATTGCCCAAAATGTTTGTTTCGCTCGTTTTGCTAAACAAAATATCAAGTTTTGATGAATAATAGGTTGAATTTAGATATTTTGAAACGGTACTTGTGTTTTGAGAACTATAAAGTGTGTTCACAAAATAACTCTTATTGCCATACATAATCGCATCTTTGCAATTTGGACTTATTGCATCATTTTCTGAATAAAACGCGATAATTCCAATAAATCCAGCAAAGGCGTATTCATTTGAAATAAGTAAATTATTTAGTGCATAATAGTCGCTTGACAAATAGTTATTACCCGCAACGCAAGACGAAATAAGTGTTGTGACATTATCTGGCAAAGTATTTCCGCCCATATAAACGCTTCTTGCATTAAAATTCTTTTTAACCGTAGAATTTGTGAAGTCAAGGAAAGCATTTTTGTTGTAGCCCGCTTCGGTCGTTGTTAAAATGTCTCTATCATTGACTGAGCCAATAAACCCGCCAACAACTTTGCTACCAAGAACCGCGCCCGTCGCAACGACATTTATAAGTCCGCCACCAACCATTCTTCCTACCGCGCCACCGACAACGACAGATGTTTTGTTTCTAACATTTAGGGTCGAAATGGAATTTGAAATAAATCCACCGTTATTGAGCCCCACAAGTCCACCGAGTCCCGAAATGGTGTTGTTTGGTGTTTCAAAGAAAATATTATCCGCCGTGTCAAGCCTTGGAGCGATATCCATTGTCATTGACTCTTGACCAAGATACTTTACAGAAGAACTTATAATTCTTCCCCTATTTTCACCCACTAAACCGCCTGCATAGACAGTTGCTTTAATGTAAGAATTGCTTTCCAAGTCAAACTCAACATTTACATAATTCACAATTGCATTTTCGCCAACAAGTCCAAACGCCGAGCCGACGATGTTGCCTTGATAAACACGCGAAGAGTCAATTTTCACATTACTTGCGTTATAGTTTTTAAGGGTTGAAGGGTCAACGACTTCCGTAACATCGAAAATTCCTACAACTCCGCCCGCATAAGACACCTTGTCAGTCGAAGCCCCGCGAATGTACAGCATGTCTTTTTTGTTTAGCAGTGCATTATATGTCGCATTTACAGACGCCGACACGTTAATATCTTTTATAATAACATTCCCCGTTGCAAACCCTGACAACGCACCAACTGCGTTTTTGCCAGCAAGATAAGTGTTGCTATCTCCAACAATGTTTATGTTGTTTAGGAAAATCTTTTTAGAGCCATTGCCACCAAGGAGTCTACCTGATAAAGCACCAACATATTTGTGTGAATTTGAAATAACTTCCGACACATTTAATGTAATATTACTGATAACCGTATCTTGCATTGACGCCTTTGTTGCCGTTGCAATCTCCGCAAAAAGTCCGAATGACTCTTGATTTAGATGCATATCTTCCACTTTTTCTTGGTTATTAAAGTAGGAAATTGCAAGATTACTCAAAGTCATATGATTGCCTTGTAAAACGCCCCTAAATGTCTTTGAAGATGTCTTAACAAAAGAGTTTCCTAAATCAATATCTCTAACAAGTCTATAGAACTTTCCGTCCGTATCTTCCGACAATGTCTCAACAAAAGACTCATAATCATAAAGTAGATATGGATTTGTCCTTGTTCCTTTAAGCTCAGACACATCCTTTACATTTTCAGAATAGTAATAGGACGCGCTTTGAAGAGTTTTAAGAGTAATTCTTGAAATGTCGCCCGCGTCATTGGTTTCAATAACGACAGTGTCATTTGCCCTAAAATTGTCATCTTGGTCAATGTAGATATTATCTTTTGACAAAACCTTTATATCCAAAATTTGTTTTTCACCGTTGCCATATTCTGCTGACGAAAATTTTAAGCCTTCCGCCGTCTCACTTGCCACAAGTTTCAATGAATAGTCATTATCCAACTTATATTCAAAAGTGCTTTGAGCAAGCGATTTGTTGTATAGTTTTGTGAAAACAACATCTTTTTCATTATAAACGCCGTCAGTATTTTCAATAAAGTACTTTGTAAGGGTCAAATTATTTTCTAGCCCAACGTCCGTGCTTTCAGTGTGGAATTTTGTCCCTTCAGTCAAATTATACAGAACTTGGTCATCAAGATAGTAATTTTTCTTTTTACCAATGTAACTATGCATACTTATTGTATCCGTTAATGTTGAGACAATAAGTGGTTTTCCGCCAATAATCACCCAGGTGTAGCCGTCGACATAATAATATTGCTTGTATGCGACAGTTACTGTGTTTGGTTTTAACGACATATCAAAATTAGCAAAACTATCGTGCGTCGCAAAGTCGTCAACTTCAAGCCCAAACGCCTTTTTATTGTCTGGAGTTTGATAAGCTGAAGTAGTTTGGCTAGACGATGTGTAGAACAAGTCAGTTGCCCAATAGCCACTTGTTTTGACTGTTAAGTAGTAGCAATTGTTTAGCGTTCCATTGACAACAACTCTTGGTGGAATATCGTCGCCATTTGGTCCAACAAAAGGATAAATAGCCGTTGTATTGTCGCCCGAAGCCTTGTAGAAGATTGAATAGCACCTACTTATAACGCTCGAACCACTATCAGTATAAACAAAGCCCGATTTATTTTTACTTGTTGAAGCCAAAATGTTTGTATAACAATCACTGATTGTTGCGTTATTTGCATAAACAAACGCACCAATGTTGCCACCGAGACGGCTAATAATTCCGCTACCAGTATTTCTTATGTCGCTATCGGTCGTTGCCCTTGCGCCTTGTACAAAACTTTCGGAAATTGAGCCTGAGTTTTCATAAACAAACCCACCAATATCGCAATTTGCTGAAAGCCCAAGGATTTGGCTATTTTCAAAAGCGCTCGATACAATCATTCCGTCGTTCTTTCCAACAAAACCGCCGATTTGTCCGCTTGCGGTAAAGTTAAAGTCAATAACCTTTGAATTTGTAATAAAACCTGAACTAGCGTTGCTACTTACAAGTCCGCCCATAAGATTAGAAGAAGATGAAGCACGCGTAGAATCGATTGAAACAGCCCCCGACACCTTACAATTTGTGATAACGCCATTATTTGTAACGCTTAGCCCGCCAAATCTAACTGACGAGTAAGCCGAAATGTCAAGTGTCATTGGAGTTGAACGTGGCACATAGCCTTGAATTCTACTATCATAATCCACCCTACTTGTGTAGTAGACTGTCGTATTGCAAATCATTGTGCTTGATGAAATGTTTGTGAAAAGCCCAAAACTGCCCGACGATGACTCGTTTGATGTATCCGCAAAACTCAAAATATAAATTTTATAATTATTACCGTCAAAACTCTTAAATTTTGCTTCAAAAGGTCTAAAATCCGTCAAAATAAGGTCAGAAATAAGCCTATAATCACCGCTTTCGTCATTTTCAAGTTCCATAAATTCTTTTACGCTCGACACAGGTGTTGGATTATAGAATGAAAGTGCCGAAACAAAGTTTAAGATGAAATCTTGCGAGAAAGTAAATACACTTGAATAGACAGACGCATCGTAATTGTAATTTTCGACATTTGGAATGCCCCTATATGTAACCGAGTCTTTTCTATTTGAGTAAGAAAGTCTAACATTCAAAGACAAACTCGAATTAACATCTTCTTCATATCCATAAATTGCAACGTAACCTTCATAATTTTCGACGCCAAATGTTTTGTTATTATAAGTCGAACCACATCTTAATGCACTAAGCGTTCCTTCCGCATTTTTGTATAGCCAAACGCCAGATACAAAGGCGGAATCGTCTTTTGCTTTTGAATCAAAACTTGCTTTCGTTACCTTTTCTTGCAAACTTGCAATATAATCCGCAAAGTTCTCTCTAATTGAATAACCGCTATTTGTCAAAAGTTGATAAAGAGAGTCAGAATTATCTTCCCCGAACTTGTTAAACCAAGTTGTGTACCAGTTATTTGCGCTAGTCACGACGCTTTCGTCGTAAACTGCTTCAATATCTACAAGAAGTGGAGTCGTTGTGGAATTTTTAACCGACATATATCCGTCAGTCACGCCGTTTGCTGAGATGTTTGTTACAGTAAAGAGTGACAAGTTGAATAAAATAGATTTTGCATCTGCCGTTTTTCCGCTATCAAGAGTCAACGTAAGTTTAATTGTCTTTCCTATAAGGTCAGTTGAGAACTCGTTTTTGCTAAAATTCATAGTGTTGACATAATATGCTCCATTTTCAAGGTATGGAGTGAAAATTTCCTTTTGTCTTTGTGTCAAGACTACATCCGTTGACGAAACTTCCCAATTTGCCGTCTCATAATTATTTGTTGTTACAACATCAAGTTTTTGTTTTGTGTTGACTGGAAGATAGTATGTTTCATCAGCGCCCTTAAACCTTTCATCAAATTTAAGGTCGACTTCCGTTTTTGAAAGTGTGTTTAAAACAATTGGTTGCGAGAATACTATATTTCCCTTACTATCCACGACATCGACAATCAAATTATACACTGATTTATCAGCCGTATCACTTGGAATGAGAAGGCTAAAGAAGAAGAATCTACTGTAAGAATACACGCCGTTGCCGTTCCCTACATAGACATCTTGCGCACTTTCCTTTCTCACAATGAGTGCTCCCGTGCTATCATATTCCGCACCGTAATTTAGGTTGACGCTAAACATATTGCCCGACCCCGCTTGCGAAGCGTTATATTCAAGTTGCGTAATTGAAAGTGCTTTTGTTGAAGAAGTCAAATACCTAAGTCTAAGCGTTGTGAAATCCGCTAGATATGGATACGCTTCAAGAGTTAAAAGTGCAGGACGCCCGTTATATATAATATTGTTTTGGCTTGGTGATTGTGGGAAGTCTTTATCTCTTTCTGAGTATACACGCGAAGAAATGCTGTTCAAATCTTTTTGTGGCGTAATTGTTATTGTAATTTGCTTAGTCGAAAGTGGGTTCGATGACGCATAGAACTCAAATGTGTAATATAAGGATTCTTTTAAAGGTTCAAGTTTATTCACATAGAAGAATGTGAATGTATATGAAATTTGACCGTTAGAAGAAGATTTTTTAACACTTGAGACATCAATTGTCGTGCCATCAAGCACTTTGTCGCAATAATACTCAATTGTATCTCCCGCAACATCTGTATAAGCGGTAATAACAAATGAGAATTTTTCAAGTTGTCCCATAACAACATTTGGGTCGACATTATTTTCAATAACAATGTTTGTTGCCCCACTCTTAATAATAAGGTCAAATTCGCCTTTTAATTTGTCAAGAAGAATAGTTGTTAAAACGCCAGAAACAGTTTTTCTTATGAAAGGAATGTAGGAAATTGCAATTGCATTTTCTTGTGCAAGTTTAGCAATAAGAGTTATATTTGTAGAATCTTCAATGTCGACGAACTGATAATCAAGTTCTGGCAAGTTTTCCCAGCCGACATTATTAAAGGCAAGAATTGCGTTTAGATTGTCCTTGTATTCCGCTGGGATGTTCGTTTTGTCAATCATAAATCTTACACCTATTCCCTTGCTAGACGCCCTAAATGAAATATTTTTTCCGTCAAGTGTTCTATCATATGTTGCCCTAGAATATAGCGTTTGTGGACTATTTTTGACAACTTCCATAGTTGAGCCTGAAATGTCACGCAAAACAGAGTCGTTTGAGTAAACCTTTACATCAGACACGCCTTTCATAACAATAATTTCGATTTCCGTATTTGACAATGTCGTAAGTTTAGACGCTATTTTAAGAGTTACATTGCCTTCTTTTTTAAGGACAATTTTGCCGTCACTAATTGTCAAAATGTCAGTTGGCTTTGTTGTACTAATTGAAATTTTTGATGTCTTATATGTCAATGGGTCAATATCAATATCAAAGATGTCTCCGACATCAATTGTGTTGAGTCTCTCGATTTGTTCGTTAGTGTATACACCACTACTATCTTCTACAAGGAACAAAACAACCGCTTTTTGCCCTGTGACACCAATAAATCTTTCGTAACTTTCAACTTCTTTTACCGTTGCGTCAATTGTAGGTGAAACAGCCATAAGTGGCTTGCCATCTTTTAGAAGATAATATGGGATTAAACTTCCTTCTTCCGCCTTTTTCCAATAATTGTTTTCAGTTATTGAAATAGAATCAATTGTTTTATTCTCGACATTATTAACATACAACTTATTGTCTTCATTAACATTGTAAAAGATTATATAAAGTTGGTTTGTGTTGTAGTCGGAAACTGCAAAACCTAGATTTCTTGTTGTCAAATTTTTGCCATATCCATACGCAAAAGAGTTTTGCGCTGAAACACCGCTTGACATTGCAATAAATAGTCCGCCATTTGTTCCGCCTGCCCCAACTTCAACATTTATGAAACTTGCGCATTGAGAAACGCTTATATTTTGTGCGTTGCCAATAAATCCGCCAACAAGCCTGTCTCCTTCGATATCAAAACTATTTTCGTCAAATTTGTAATAACTTGCAACATAGGAATATTCAAATTTTGAATACATTGCACGACCGACAAGTCCACCGACATAATCTTTCCCGCGTACAAATACGCGAGTTGCATAAGACATCGTATCGTAATTTTCAGCACTAACGTTATATACCTTAACTGCTAAATTTGAATCCCTACCAAATGTTTGTCCAATTACCCCGCCGACATACGACCTGCCTTGGACACGAGCAATCGAATAACTATCTTTTAAGGCATATCCGTCGTCCTCAACTTGAAGTTCGCCATATTCAATATAACCTACAATTCCGCCGACATTGTCCATTTTTGAAGCACTAATTCTACCGTTAATAGCGAAATTTGATATAAGTCCGATTGATTTTCCAGCCACAAGTCCGATGCTTGATTTGTTTGAATCTTCCCCGTTTTGCGATTGGTCTTGAACACTCAAAATAAGGTTACAATCAAATCCTAGGTCGTCGTACGCAATATCAAATGAGTCAACGACTTTATTTGAACCAATAACTACGCCCTTATTTTCGCCAACAAAACCGCCGATTAAAAGTTCTGCGTTTTGTTTTGAAGAGTCAATCATAATCGTGCCTGTCGTTTTTGCGCTATTTCTAATGGTCGAATTATCAAAAGTGCCATAGTTTACGCCAATGATTCCGCCAAGTGTCAAATTTTCTTCAGTTTTAATAAAATAGCCGTCAAATGTTACGCTAATATTTTCAATTCGCCCAAAATTTGTTGCAACAAGTCCGCCGACAACATTTGTCACTTCTTCTCCGCCCGCATTCGAAGCAAAACTCATATTATATGTGTCAAAAACAAGTCCTAAATCACTAATTTTGCCATTTTCGCCAAGTCTTGCAAAAATTCCGTCTACATTTGAAGGGTTAACTCCTTCATAATTTATTCCTGTCAAATCATAGTATCTTATTATGTCGTCACCTTTTAAACTTGGAATAACATATTTCCCAGTAAAAGTGCCGTTAAATCCGTATGCATAATAGACATTGTCTTCATCATAATTTGACGCAACAACAAACGAGCCATCAACATTTATGTAATATGTGTCAACTCTATTTGTAAATTGTTCTTCGGTCAAATTTACGTGATAATAATTTCCGATTGGAGCAAAATTTTTATTCCCGATTTCAATATCTTTTGTCAAAATATAGTTTTTTGTAACCGATTCTTGACTTTCACCAATAGATAAAAGGTCGTCTAATGTTGAAATATGATATGGAATACTAAGCCCGTCGCTGACAGAGAAATTTACAACCGCCATGTCATTATACACAGACGAAAGAACATCTCTATCAACAACGCGAAGATAATAATTCCTATTTTCTTCATAACTATGTGCCAAAACATAATTATTTTCGTTGTCCAAAATGTAAAACATTCTTGGGACAAACTCTTCTAAGGTTAAATCACTAATTGTAACAAAACTAAAATTAAAGAAATTGTCAAAATTTTCCTTTGTCGTCACCTTATCTTGTGGGACAAAAATTGCAAAACCTTGACCAATAAAGGTCGAATAAACGCTAAGAGTATAATCTTTTGCAGTTAAGTCCGCACCAGACAAAGAAAGACTAAAGAGTCCGTCAGTGCCATCACTTTCAAAATAGTAAGTTTGGTTTCTAAAATTTTTTATTCCAATAACTTTTGTTAAAAGATTGTCATTCTTTATTTTGTCGCCCGCTAGCGCAACTTGAAATTCCGCAGGCTTTGTTTGCCCTTGTTTAAAATTGATGTCAGTAGTTGAAGGTGTAAGTCCTAAAACTTGCGAAACTGGCAATATGTCGATTTTTGTCGATTTTTCAATGACCTTATTAGGATTGCCAAATTGTTCAATTCCCGCAGTCACAAGAACACTTCCTATTGAATTTTGGCTCTTATATTCTTCTTGCAACCTAAAAATATAGTATGTGTCGCCCGACTCAAATCTTATTGGGCTAAGGCTAAGCGCCTTAACTTTTGTTCCGAGTCCCAAACTCCCGCTAGTTAGTGTTCCGTCTTGAATTTTATATGTTGTTTCTTTTTGACCGTCAATAGAAATCGTTATATATCCATTATTTTGGAACGTATAAGTAGGATTTTTATCACCTTTTCCAGTCAAATTAACTTTTACACCAAAAACGCTTTCGTCAAGTAGTAAACTTTTTTCATTTATTACGTTATTTAGAACTTTATTTTCATAATAGATATTATTTGCATCATATATTGATGATCTAAAACTAGAAACTTCCATTGTTGCAACAGGAACATAAGAAGAAAGAGTTATTTCCCTTTTGATAATCGTTCCGTTTGCGTTTATGATTGACAAAACAAGAATGTATGATTCTTTTGTGTCATCAACAAATGAAAATCCAAAATCATGTGCGTCAAACGAGAATTTCGAATCGTTTATAAGCCCGCTATTTACGCCATTTATGACACTCATCGTTAGATCACTATATTCACAAGTTAAACTCCCGACCAAATTGTCGTCCGCTTTCGACGCTCTATAAACATCGTACTTTATCTCATATTTCTTTGAAACAGGTTGGATAGAAACAGAGAGATCATATCTTTTTTGATACTCGACAATTGCAGACTTAACATCCCCATTTTCGTTAACTATAAGAGCTGTGCCCTTTGGGTCGTTTAAAGTTACATTTAACTTATTTATCGCGGTGTAAACCTTGACTCTTATTCTATAAATATCAACCAAGTTGCTTGCAGTTATTTCAATAATTGCGTCCCCGCCTTCACTTGTAACTTTTTGTGGTACAATGACAAACGCGTTATCTTCACCTGCTCTCACGACTTGAACAAGGCTTGTATTTTTTGAAACAACAGATAAGTTGCTAAGTTTTGCCGTAACTGGCGTGTAACTAAGTGTCACATACGCTGAAACATTTTCGACATCACTATCAAGGTTGATAGTTTTTTCGCTTTCATAGATATGTTCGTCTACTTTAACAAAATTTGACGAATCTGTCACCGTGTCGACGATTCTATTTCCATCATTATCTAAAACATAGTCGCCGTCACCAATTTGAAATTGATTAAATGAGTAGTCGATTTTAGAGATATTTTCAATCCCTTCACAAACATTTAGAAAGCAAAAAGCAACCGCCTGTTCTTCGGCTGGTTTTTGCGCCCTAAAAGCCATATATATTTTGTCGCCCGCACGCAAAGTCGACCCTTCACTTGGTTTAACATAAAAGGTTGTCTCTTTATTAAACGCCAAGACGCCAAAATCGTTATTCTCTAATGTAACAACTCTTTGAGAATTTTTTTCTTGATAGGAAACAGTAAGATAATCGTTCACTCTCTCAAGTTTTGCCCTATCTTTGTCATAGAACTCGACAAAAAACTTTGAATTTTCTTGCAATATTGTTGGTTGGTCGTAAATTTCAACAAAAAACTTTTCTCCCGCAACAACTGAAGAATTGAAGAAAATATCTTGTTCGAGCGCGTCGGAAAAAGTCAACGCACCCTTTACATTATTAACTTTAAAAGCCTTAATTAAGTCATACGCCTTAGTTTTTATAGTATTAAAAAGCGGATAACTTGGAACAGTATAGTCAGCATACTCGCAAGAAATTACAAGGTTATATGACCTATCTTCACCATACTTAGTCTTATCTTCTGTATTTTTACTTGCGACAACTCGCACGACTTGATAAGCATATGTTGCCTTATCATAGGTCGTTGAAACTAAACTCGCCGTCAAATACTTAACTTCGGAAATTTCAATATCGGTCGTAAATGGGAAAGTCTCGTTTTGCGACAAATCAAATTTGACTTTTTCGCCATTAGATTTTGCGACTAAAACTAAATCCTTATAACTTCCGTCTGTCAAATTGGAATAAAATTCAAGAAGAGACTCCGAATTTATGCGGTTATTTTCATTTTTTGTATCTTCAAAAGATTGACCCGCGTAAATATTGAAATCTGTAATGTCGTTTAAAAATCTTATTCTTGTTTCCGCTTGCAAATTATCGCCAATAGGGCTAGTGTAAATTGCTAAAACATCAAGTGTTGAAAGAGTCGTTTTTCTATCAAGCGACAACTCTCCCGTCGATTTATCAAAACTTAGACCATATGTAGATGACAAAGTACTTGAATCGTATTCTGTAAAATTTTCACCATTTTTTACACCAAACTTAAAAGTCAAATTTGTTGTATCGTTTGTTGAAAGGTAGCTTAAAAGATTGATTTTACTATTCTCGCTTGAAACATTCGCAAAAGCAATGTTGTTTTGTGAAAAGGCTAAACTACTTGCAACGCCTTTAACATCGACATATATTTTTTGCGACCTTCCCGTTTCATTGTTAAGAACAGTTAACTCGCTTTGCCCCACGCCACAAACAGTAATGTCTAAATAAGCGTCATCCCCTGATTTTCTTGAACTAATAGCGTTTGATAAAACTTCCGTGTTACTTGACGACGCAGTCGCCCCGAAATTAAAGTCACTTGGATAACCAGAATAGGAAACTTTTAAAGTTGCTTTTGGGAATTTGTTTTGAGAAACGTCTTTTTGGGATAAATAGAATGTATAGTTGCCATCCAACTTTTCGTCGAAAACAAGCCCAGTCGTTTTGACCCTTCTTGTCCCATCACTTAATATTTCTACTGTGTCAGTTTGGGAATAGGAAAAAGATAGCGAAAATTTAAGATCGCTATATTTGTCGCCACATCCAATAAATGAAAAACAGCATAGAACAAATATAAATGCTAAAACGCTTTTGAAAAACCTTTTCATTTTTTTCCTTTTCCTTTTATTATTTTACCCTAAACTCACAAATTTTTAAAAGAATATCCCAAAAAATCCTTTTAAAAATATTTTTTATTTGATTTTATAAGTATTTTCTAATTGCAAAACTAAAAATTGTTTTGTTTTTGCTACAAGGGACAAATTTTGAAAACTTTTAAATCTAAATGTCTTAAAAGAAATTCTACTAAAATTTTTCTAATTTGCCCCTTATTAAGCAAAATCTTTTCTAGGCTTCGCCCTAGCCTAGTAAAGTTGAATGAATTTTAAAATCTGAATCTAGTGCTTCAAGAATTGTTAGATAGGCTGTGTCATTCATTTTGTATAGCACATCAAGTAACAACGCTTTTTGTGCTTGGTCAGACATAAATCCTTTCTTATACCTAGCATTTCTTGTCATTTCAATGTCTCCGCCACAATATTGCATTGCTTCGTACTTTCCGCCAACAAACACACTCAAAGTAGTTAATTCACAAGTTATTGTAGTAAACATATACTCCTCGTAGTCTTCATTTGGTCCTTTTTCGTCTTTATTGCTAAAAAAAGATCCTGATTTGAATTTTATATTATCTGTAACATCGACAACGACTGCTCCATTATCAGTTTGATTTGTTAAGCAATCTTCCAAAGCCTTTATTTGAGCATGGGTTTTTATAAGCTTTTCACTAGGCTCTGCCTCCCCGCATTCGTATTGTTCGGTATAACCTTCAGTTATTGGATTAAACTGCCTACCTTCTTCCAATGTTGTGATATGTTTAATATCGTTAGAAACAGATTTCTTTAAATAAATAGTATATTTATCTTGGACAGATTCAACAGTTTTATCATTGACTTGCGAGAATGTATGAAATTTTGTTAAAAGTTTGTATCCAACGACATAAGCTTTTTCTTTTAAGCTCTCGTCATCAATTTCTTTATTTCTATCTTTCCATTGTGCAGAAGTTGCATAAATGTAATCTGCACTAAGCGTTGTTTTGACTAAGTCATCAACATTTGTAGAAAGCAACTTGATTATGCCTTCTGCGGATGTCAATTGTTTAAGGTCAAATGACGCTACCGATTCACGTTTGACTTCTGCATCACCCATATCGACATTTGAAAGTTTATCTACTGAGCCAATATATTGTCCACGCTTATCAGCAATGTGAGTTGTGTGTACTTCGTCGCCAGCAACACTTCTATCTTCAATTTTTTCACTATCGTTTCCATAGAAGTAGAAGCCCCTAACTGCACCATTAACCTCGCAATTTTTTATTTCAGCAGTTGAAACAAATTTGTCAATTGACGAGAAGTCAGTTGTCGTAAGAATAGTTGAAAGTGCAAATTTCGTAGATTTTCCAGCGATTCCGCCGATAGAACCTTTATCATAACCTGCATCTTTGAAAATCTTGTAACTCTTAATTGGCTTTCCGTCTTGACCGTACACATTTGTAGAATTGCCCTTTGAAGATACTTGACTCCAAGGAGTTGTGTTTGACGCTGAGCCCCTTGTGCCGTTATCATTCTTAGAAATCAAACTTAATGAAGCCGAATTTTGACAATCAAGAATTTTTCCGCCAGCGAGCAAGCCGACAATTCCGCCGACAGTCGATTTGTGCCCTGCTTCAATAGAAATTGCGTTCTTAACATTACCTATTTCGCCCGAATCAAGCACGCCTGCGACGCCACCGATAGTTGTTTCTTTTACTGTGTCCATATCAATTTGATTTCTCTCATCTCTTTCCGCGCCAAATGGATAGCCGTCCGCTGAAATTGTATGCCCGTTACCAGTAATCTTTCCTTTTACAATACCAACAAGTCCGCCAGAATAGCCTTTTTCAAATGGCGTATTTAATGAACCATCAACCTTGAAATCGCACCCCAAAACTAATTCGGAATCATCAAGCACTGCACCGACCGCACCACCGACAGACATCGCGCTAAGAGTTGCACCAAAGTTAGTTGGCATATTAAGTGTAACCTTTGAAGGCTCAAATGTAATATCCCCACCAGCGGCAAATTTACTATTACTTGTAATCGCGCCAACAAGTCCACCAGCACCTTTAACCGCTCCAAGAGCATTTGTCCTAAATTTTTCGAGCAAGCCCGCAGTTATTTTCTTTGTATTGACATCAATTGAAGCTTTACCACTAATTCTACCAACAAGCGTACCAGCGTAACTTAACGTACCGCCAATCACTTGAAGTTTAACATCTTTTGAATCTGTTGGAACTGAAATTAAGTTTGAAGTCAAATCAGCATTATGAAGATGTCCGATGTAACCGCCAGCAAAATACTTGTCAAGAACAATATCCGCGTCAACTGAAAGCCCAAGTACAGGCATTGGGTCCATACCCGTATTTTTAATTTCGCCTTGTCCTGTGTAGTAGCCAACAAGCCCACCAAGAGATGTTTTAACGATAGACATAATGTCTGTTTCATCATCTTCGGTTGTTCCGTCGCCAGTTTCTTCGCCCGTTGTCAAATCTTCATCATCGTCTTTACTCATTGCGTCATCAATAATTTTGATTGTGTCTCCACTTAGTGCTATGACACCGTTTGTGTTTACATTAAATATGCTGTAATTTTTTACGCCTCTAATGTGCGATTCTCCATCGCCGTCCACAAAGCCAACAACACCGCCCGCGTATATTTCACCGCGTACAAGCAGTGCAGTCGTTCCGCCCTCAATCTTTGCTTTATTAGAAAGTTTTCCGACTAAACCACCAGCTGACCAGCCACTTACTATACCAGCACCCTGCAAGTAACCTTCAGTTAGACCTCGTGAGCCAAAGATATCCTTTAAGATATCTACAACTTGATTCCAGAAAGATGTCTCATCTGAAGCGCTCATTCCAACGGTAGCAAATTCAGTCGCCGTTCCGACCACGCCACCGACAGCGCCAACGCCGTCAATGTTACCAAACTTGTCACCGAACAAATCCATTATGTCGCCACCATAGGAAGCAAGAACCATACGTTTTAAATCTTCAAGTTTATTCTTTTTGTCAACTTCCGTTGCAACCTTCACAAGCATTCCCGCTTTGCCCGACGCAAGATGTGAATGGCCTCTTAGTACGCCCACAAATCCGCCAACGCTCATACTTCCAGTAATTGATTGCAAGCCGTCGTTTTCGCCCACACCAAAAAATTCTTTAAGGTCTTTCAACGAAATTTCTTCTTCCGATGAAGTGCCAAGGTCAAGAACCAAAAGTGCATCGTCATACATATAGATTTTTCTTTCTTCTCCTAAGACATTAAACACTTTTCTCTTTGCCGAAGTCGATGTGCCGTCTTCATTGAGAACTGATTTGATAAGACTTAATCCGCCAGCTTTTACGCCGTCTGAGACAAGGAGTTCTCTTCCGACATAAACGTTTGCAATGTTTGGCGAATCATTCTTCATCGTTTGACCTGATTTCATATCTTCTTGATAAGTTTCCGCAAGTCCTACAATTCCGCCCGCGTTACCCGCACGAAGAATTGAACCAAAGTTGTAGCATTGTGTGACCCTAGTTTTACCTATCATATGTCCTACAATACCACCTGTATTACCGCCACCTTGCATATTAGCATACATAACGCAATTTGAAATAATTGCTATGTTATGTCCGCCACCTGTCTTGTTCCCGCTTATTCTTCCAGCAATACCGCCGACATAAGATTCGGAAAGGATTCTCGACCAAACAAGCGAACCGCCATTTGACCATGAAGAATCACCTGTAAAGTAATTTTTCAAAGCAGTCTTTGCATCTTCATTTGAGATTACTGAGTTTGTTAAATTAAACAAGTAATCAGGATTTCCTTTCTTATCCTTTGTATCCCAGTCAATAGAAAGGACTTCCTTTTTATTGCCTTTAGAATCTTTAACTTCCTTTCTTGTAAGTTGTGAGACAACACAATTTGAAATTGTACCGCCTCTAAGCCACCCTACAATTCCGCCCATTGTTGAGCCTCTACTTCCGATAATCTTTGCGCAAGACAAAACATTTTTAATAGTACTGTTTTCAAGGTAACCTATAATTCCGCCACAAATTGTTCCAGCATTACCTTTAATAATCAATCTCTTGTTGTCAGTTGTTTTAAGTTTTCCACTATTGTCATACTCAAGAACCGTTCCAACAATATAAGGATTATCCGTTTCAGAAGAACCAAGGTTAAGTCCAATGTTTTTGTTACTCATAATTCTACCGAAAACACCGCCCGTAAACAAACCGTTTGAAACAACCGCCGAATTTTCAACAAAACCTACCGTCCTTATTGCTTCCGCCGTCGTTGCACCCGGAACAGCATATCCACCAATCACACCACCAACATAAGGAATAATAAAGTTTTCCGTCAAGCCAAACATCGTTGAGTGTCCTACTGAAATCGCAACTTTTTGAACAACACCATTATTTTCATAAGTTGTTCCTAAAATTCCGCCAGCCATAATACCAACAACACCGCCAGCGAATCCGCCCGTATATTTTGGTTTGTTATTCTCTAAATATTTTGCCTTTTCGCTATCGGTCATATTTTCTGTATTTGGGTCATAGAAGTGTGCAGAAATCTTAATTTTTATTGATACTGCGTCATTTGTGCCGACCCTACAACTTCCACCAATAACACCATCATCCAAATAGCCAACAAGTCCGCCAGCATATGGAGCGCTTATATAGAAGCAAGGTGCGTTGTTTCCTGTTGTTCTGTTTTCAGGGTTAAGAATATTCCAATCTTCTATAGCGTTTATTGAATCAACAACACTCGTGCAAGAGCTCAAATTTCCAAGAAGTCTAAACCAATTTCCACTTGTTTTAGCGTTGTAGAAGCCAGAATTTCCTGTCGAATACCCTGCAATTCCGCCAGCAAATCTATTACTAAACACACTACCAGAGTTGATTACCGAAAGGATGTTTGCATTTCCAAGTTTACTAAGATTTATACCATCGAGGATGGTTTCCCAATCATCTGGAAGTATATTGTTGCCATTAACATCAACATAAATTCCTAAACTGTGATCTCTATAGAAGAGTTCTTCCATTTCGGGAGAGTTAATCATTGCACCATTTGCGTATCCATAGATACCGCCAGCAAAGAGTGAACCATTAACCATACCAGCATTCATAACAGATCCATAACATACGCTTGGTCTACTTGATTCGTCAACGCCCATAATCGCGTTTATTATTTCAGTGAAAATGTGTTTAAATTCAGTTTCACTAGTTGCGCCCCCTTGATATGACAAGACCTTAACCTTATCATTTCCAAGTCCTACAATTCCGCCCGCCATACGAGCTAAAACATTTGTAAAGTTAAAGGACGATGTAACAATTGTTGGAGAACCCGCAACGCCGACGATACCGCCTGCGATACCATTTGAAGTGATGACACTTGAAGCAAATGCTCCTGTCATAATTCCAGTGAATGTCCAACTCAATGTAAGATTGATTGTAAGTTCGCCAGTACTCTTGTAACCGTTAATCATACCAACGATACCGCCTGACGCGCCAAAACCTTTTATAGTTGGCTCAATCCATACTTTTGAGCCTTCATTATCGTCGCCTTCTGTCAAGGAAATCGCTGTTGGGTAAAAATCTTTAAATACGATAAGACCTTTATCTTTTGCGTCTTCAAGATCTTTATTGGTCAAATTTTTTGGCTCGTTATTTACAATCTTACAAATTTTTTCGTCATCTCTTATAAGTCCATTCGAAACAACGCCATTATCACCGACCTTCATATCCGACAACTTCCAATTTGGGTTGTGATGATACTTAAATACCGTTATTCCTTCAACCAAATCAAGGATGTCTTGCGCAATTTCAACTTCTGAATGAAGCAATGTGTTATTTTCGTCCAAACTTATTGGGAAGAGACTTTCAAGTCCCGCACCCATAAAGATGTCAAGTAAAGATACTTTTTCGCCATCAATGACAAATCCCGCTGAGAATGTCGCTTGGCTCAAGCCATCTTCAATTGAACTTTGAATATCATCCATTTCCGCGTGCTTCCAGTCAAACTGAGCAATATAGTCATTCATAACAGTGTCAAAGTTTGAATCACTTAATCCTGCAAGCATTTCAATTAAAACCGCTGAATTATTCATTTTGCTTGCATTTTCATTGAATAAGACCATTTTTGCCATTGTCTTGACTGAAGCCCAAGCTGACATTATTCCAGTGTACACCCTACCAAGATTTATACAACCTGAAAGTGATTTTCTACTGCTTGTAGCCATATTGTTTGTATCATAATAACCTACGATACCACCAGCAACTTGTCCAAAAACCATTCCAAGGTAGTTGTTTATCATAAATCCTAGTTCAATGCCATTTTCGTTTAAGCCTAGTGTACGCTTGCATTCATCTTCAAAAGCGTTTTTGAAGTTTTCCCAATTCTTTTCTGCGTCACCCGCACCAAAAGCACTAGAAGCAAGCCTAATAGTTGTACCTAAAATATCTGCAATTCTGAAATTGGAGTTTTGATAGCCAACAATTTCCACATCAGCACCGCTAACCACACCAAATAGTCCGCCCGCAATGCCGTAAAGAGAATAAACAATTCCGTTGTTTTGCATTATACCAAACTCGTATTGTTCGATTTCCTTTCCGTCTTTTTTGACCACTTTAATTTCTTGTGGCGTAAATGTTCCGCCCGCTGCGACGCCAACGATACCGCCAGCAACACGAACACCTAGAACAAATGACATCTTAAAACCAAATGTGTTAAAGTCGCATTCGCCAGTTGAGCATGCCCTTACGACACCGTCTTCACAATATCCTACGATACCGCCTGAAATATTTGGAATGCCAACAAGCATATTTGCAATTCCGTCAAGAATATTCTTCCAAGCATCATTATTTGCTGAATTGTCTGGCGCTAATGAGAACATATTTCCTATTGTCTCAAACGCATCACCAAATGAAGCATAAGACACACAATTGTAAACTGTTCCAGTATTTAAATATCCTACTGTTCCGCCTGCGAATGATTTGAGTAAATATCCGCGAAGAAGAGAAGAACTTGTGCAATTTTTAATCATTGTATGCTTATTTCTTCCCGATGTGTCGGAAACAAGACCTACAATTCCGCCAACATATGTGGCAAGTGCGCTACCAACCGAACCGTGAGTTGCACAGTCTGAAACGGTAATCAATTCTTCATTAGTCCAAGTAGTATCTTGATATTTAATATATCCAACAATACCGCCTGCGCTTGATTTGGAAAGTCCAAGTCCGAAAATTCCATAAAGAGAAACATTGCTAAGGCTTGCTATTGAATCTGCGTCGATAACAAGTTTCATATCATCTTTAAAAGCTTTCGCGACAACATCATCAATATTTGCGTATGCATTAGACGAAACATAGGTATATGTTTGACCTTTTATAACAAAGGAAATTGTACCTGCGCTGAAAACGCTAATATTGCTTCCGACTTCAATATGTTTAACCGAAACTGGGTCGCCGTTGTACACAATTTTTCCTACAACACCGCCAGAAGATTCGGTTGAATATATCCTAGCTTTTCCAAATTTAATATATCCTGTATATTCCGTTCCTTCTGGATATGAACCGTCAACTTGTTTATTGTAGTCACCTTCAAGTTCTCCGCTTATAAGTTTACCTACAACACCACCCGCCATCGCGTTTTGTGCGGTGAAGCTAAGTTGAGCCAAACCTTTTACTTCGCACGCTGCTTTCCAGTAGTTGTCATCACCAAATTCTATAATTGCTTTATAAATTGTTTTGGTGTAATCCCAAACATTCTTTGAGTCACTCCAGTTATCCTTAACACTTTGAATATATTTTTCAAAAGCACTTTGTGCTTGGTCTGAATTTCTGATAAATGAACTGCCGTTTGCCCAGTCAATATAACCACTTGCTTTTGCTGAGAGTTCAGTTGAAGTTGCTCTAATTTCAATAGTTGACTCTTCTCCACCAACCGTAACATTTTGAACAGTTCCTTTTCTCATACGGCCAATAACTCCGCCAACAATAATTTCAACTGCCCCTTGAACATTGATTGAGCCTCTACTTTCAACATTGGTTATAACAACCGATTGATCGCTAGAATTGCTTTCATAACTCTCACCAACTATTCCGCCGACCATAATGTTTCCGTAGCCACTAAGCTTGGTCGTTTGCATATGCATTGCTGACTCTTTATCAAATTTACAATATGAAATTGTTCCGCTATAAATAGCCCCCGCAATTCCCCCTACATATATGTCGTTTATAAGGATTGTGACCTTATGTTTTTCGCCGCTATTTGAGAAGAAATCACCTTCCACAACAGATTCAACTCCACCTAGATTTCCACCACTCAAATCTTCAAGAGTAAGGTTAATGCTCTTATTGCTACCTTCTTCTACTCTTGTCCATTTGCCATAGCCGACTCTAAGTTTGTTTGCGTCATTGTTCGTTGATTGAAGGTTGTATGAGCAAGCAAGAACTTTTCCGCCATCAACAATTCCCGCAAATCCACCTAAACTCATCATTCCATACAAGGAAATTGCTGTTTTATCAGAATCATCATCATATTTTTGCTCGAATGAAATGTTGCTAATAACAGGAATATTTGTGTTGTCTTTTTCTTTTCCGATATAACCCACAATTCCGCCTACATATGAATATGGTTGCAAATATTGTTGGTCATCAAACGATGTCGCGACTGTAAGTTTTCTTACAACAATGTCACCACTACCGCCCAAAATATCAACGCCGTTATTTTCTGTCTTATCTGTAGCTAAAATGTAACCATTTCTTATGACATTTTGTGTGCCTTTAATTTCACCACCAGTCATTATTCCGACCAATCCACCCGCGTAGGTGATGTCGTCATTATACATACTTGTGTCACTTGTGATATTTACATTGTAACCATTTTCTTTTGTGAAAAGTTTACTTGCAATGCCGACACGGTTATACGCCATAATGTTAAGACCGTTAATCTCAATGTCAGTAATCAATCCGTCCGTCATGTAACCTACAAGTCCGCCAGCAAAAACAGTCGCTTGACCATTAAGCCTATTCTTGCCCATAAATCTCTTTGTTGTAGTTACATTATTTTCTTTGACTGTTATTTCGGTAATAGACGCTTTTAAACTGTTCATTGCGCGATCAGACATAAGTTTTGCCGATTCCACGCCGTCAACCTTTGTATCAAAAAGGTTGCCGTTATAAACATAGTTAACACCCGTGCGCCCCAAATAAGAGTCAAGAACCTTTATTCCCGAAATCTCGCCACCGCCCATATAACCAGCGACAAGCCCTGTCTTTGAGTAGGAGCCGTTAAAGACGATGTTTCTAACCTTTGTCACAAGCCCTGTGTTGCCCGCATTCGGAATTGCACGGACAAGCCCATAGGTTGAGAACATATCTGAAACAAGTTTTCCGTCACCGTCAAGGTCACCAATGAAAACTGCGTTGTTAAGATCCCAACTTTCTGACCAATAGGTCAAACCATTGTATTTTTTAAGGCTGATGTTTCTTGTGAACAAATAGTGTCTATAAATAGGTTCGCTAAGCAAACAATTTTCCGTCACAAGCATATCAAGAAGTCCACCGTGTTTAATGCTATATGGTTGGTCTAAGAAACCTTTGACCGTGCTCGTTTTTGCGCCCGTAATATTTTCTTTACTTGCTAACCCGTTGCCCGAATAAAGCATTTGGAAATATTTTGAAGCATTATTCCCTACATAAACTCGACTTAAATCTTTTGAAATGTATCCATAGTTAAACCAAGTGTTGTCAAGGTGCTTTCTCGCGTCATCCGCGTTTGCAGTGTCTTCGAGTGAGCAAACTTTTTCAACAAATGTTTCAATTAAGATGTTTTTATTTGCTTGACCAATCCAGTTTGTTTGGAACAAATCAGTCATACTCTTTGTAACAGTGTTAACTAAATTGTTCAAGTTTTCGTCATTGTCCGAGCCTTCAAGTCGTTTTGTTATGTCGCCTGAGAAAGTTGTTGTCCAAACATAAATTCCGCCAACAGTCAAGAAACTCTTGTTTGTTGAATCAGTGTTTGCAATACTTCTTGTTCTTTCAACACCATTTACTGTTCCCTCAAAGTCACCAAGGTAAGCAATGTAGTCATAGAACGTACGATAAAGATTTTGTTTTGGATTTTCCGCAAAATCAACTTGCATAATAGGATAAATATTAGTTACTTTTGAAGTGTCAATGTCAGCCATTGTGTAACTGTTGGACATAACTCCATAGTAACTTTGAAGTGCAATCCCTGCAAAAACGCTATCTCCAGAAACCGCCTTATCAACAATTGACCCTGTGAAGAATGAGTCGTAAATATTTCCTACTTTTTCTTTCGCTTCTTCCTTACCATTGTACGCAACAAGACCAAATCCGCCGTCAGATACGATTTCTGCTGTCGAGAACGACCTTGAAATAACACCAAGGTTGTTATAAACAAGTGAAGTCAACGCCCTTGCTGGTTGTTGAGGATTCTCATCGTTTGCTATCTTACCCGACACGCCACAAGAGAATATAAATCCGTTATTTGTATCCGCTATCGCCGAGAAATTATCAACAACATTATCAGTTACAGTAACAAGCATTCCGACAACTGCCGAATTTTCAGTAACTTCGCTAAACGCCGAAACAGCAAGTCCCTTATCATTTCTAACCTTTATTGCAAAACCTCTGCAATTTATGACCCAGCCTGTGTAAACATCGCTTCCGTTTACCGCTGAAATGCTACTACTTAATGTCAAATCACTTTCCAAAACATAGTAAGTATTATTTGTAGGATTTCCGCCTTCAAATTTTTGTGGAGCAAGTTTTGAACCAACAACTGGTTCTTTATCAACTGCCCTATAATAGTTGTTAAAGAATGTTGTTGATGTGCCTTCGACATAAGTAATTGATTGTGGCACAATGCCCGAAGAATATGTGAAGTTCGAGAGCATATCCTTAAACAATGTAATAAGCGAGTCATCTTGGTCAATAGATGTAAAGTCGTCCGCACTCGCGACAATTTGTCCTGTCGCAAGAGTACTGAGATTTACAACATTGTTGTTTGCTACAAGTGAAATATTTTCGTTGTAGTAAACTTTGAAAAGTGGACCCGAGAAATTGATTTTGCTCAAATTTCCGCCGATAACACTCCCTTCATACACTTCAAGTTTTTGACCTATCGCATAATCTCTAATTGTTGATAAAATAAGGTTTTCTTGATTTGAATTGTCAGTCAAAACCGCAAATGATGTTTCAACATTCCCGATAAATCCGCCGACATTATATCTCGACGCTTCGTCAAGATAGAAGTAACTGTCTTTATCGACGCCCATTCCACGACGAAGAAGAATGTTCCCTAAAACAATTGCATTCGCTGTCGAAATTGTCCCAACATTTCCGATTGCGCCACCAATAGTCATTTCCCTATCTTGGCTAGCCACAATGTCAACTGTTGACAAAATGTTTCTAACTTCAAGAGATGAAGCACTTGCAACAACGCCACCAATGACGACATAATCAAGATTGTCATAGCCATCATCTTTCTTAATCTTGTCAAGCGTTATCGCTTTTGCGTCACTCACGACATTTCTAAGTGCCATAGTTGAAGTTGTTTGTCCCAAAATACCGCCCACATAAAGTGAAGCATATGCTGAACTTATAGTGTTAATTGAAAGGTTGGAATAAACATCACTAAGTGCCGATGTTGTATTTTCGCCGACAACACCGCCTAAAACATTCTTTGCTGAGCCGTTGTCAATATGAGCAACAATGCCCGACGAAGTGCTACTTGAGAGATTTCTAATATAAATTCCAGAAATTGTCGCGACATTTCTAGCCACAACACCACCAACGGTGAGTTGTCCTTTAACTGTCGTTTCAATTCTGATATTTGTGACATTTATTTCGCTCAAACTTCCACTTGTGTAGTCTTTGCTTGCAGTAAATGTGCTTGCGCTTCCGACCACACCACCAATATACGCGCCACCTGACGCACTTTCTCTTGGAGTGTTGACAATAAACGCTTTTTCGCTCTTACTCCCTATTGGATTTCCGCCAACCGTAATTGTCAAGTTGTCAATATAAATGTAGTCAAGTTCGCCTTTGAAGAATCCTGCAATACCGCCAACATACATATTTTCAACATCTTTATATGCACCCGTTGGGTTGTAACTTGATTGAACGGACAACTTTGTCCCCGTTTCGCCAGACGCAGTCGACCTTCTAATTTTGCCATTACCTTCGCCGATAATTGCGCCGTAGTAAGCGTTGTTGAGTTTCTTTGTTACAACGATTTCAACATCGATATTTGAGCTACAATTTTCAATAACAACCGTACTTTCGCCCGTTGAAGCAATAAGTCCACCAAAATATTCCGCGTTTGTCTTAATTTTTGCCGTCTTTACTGGAATATTTGCTATTTCACTTACTGGAGTGGACGAACCATCTTCCGCCGTGACTGATTGAATAACAAAACTATTAACATCTATATTACCTTGTTTTCCGACATATTGATAAAGTCTTGTTTCGTTATTATATTTTGTTCTTAAATACGCGCTACTTGCTTGAGTATATTTCCCCGTCTCAGAATCAACCGCCAAACCTTGCGTAACGCTATAATCGCCACTAAACGATGACGCATATGACAATTTTGACGCGACAGTCGAGACTTTCCCAAGAAGTGAACTATAAACATTGACATTTGAAAGCGTTACGCCTTCCGCTAGAGCAATAAGGGCTGACGCTTTTGCCGTTGTTGAAAGGTCAGATCTAAAATTGACATCGTAATTCTTAACGACAATGTTAAGATTTGAAATCGTCGCGTTGCTCGCGTGTTCGAATAACGCGTAAGAACTTCTCGTTGCCGATTCCGCATTCAAGGAATAATCAAGATTGAACAAAATTGGATATCTTGAATATGTCACACCGTCCACAACATATTGAACGCTACTTCCGATGATTCTTCCGCCAAAAGTCTTGTTAATTGGAGTAAATGCTATGGTACTGAAATCAAGGTCGTTCATAATAAGATATGTCATTTCGGAGTTGTTAGATGAAGAAACTTCGTCGATAAATTCTTGCGCTGTGTAAATTCTTCTTACACTCGTCTTATATCCATAATCAAGTGTTGGAAGAATTTGAGCATCGTTATAAGACCACACATCTCTCGACCATTTAAGTGGACCAAAGTATGTATTTCTAAGTGGAGCACAGTCTGGATTACCGTCATTTTTCAAGAACCTATAAAGTTGATGTGGTTGAATAACATAGTAACTCGACCCTTCCATATAGTTAGCTAAATATTTATCATAAAGATTTATAGAACTTGCAGTCTTGCACGCACCCCAAAGGTTAATAAGAGATGTTGTGCCCTTTTCAGTAATATATGTGCCAACATTAAACGTTGAGTCTCTTCCCGCTTGGAAAACTTCGCTTCCGTCATATGTCCTTAACGCATATTGGTTAAAGTAAACTCTTGCGCCTTGGTCAATTCTCACAATTCCTTGTGTCCCGTCCGCTTTAAGATTTATATATTTTCCATAAAGCGCGCCAATCGCCCCGTCATTGTGTGTTACAAATTCGTACAAAAGGTCAAAGTCGCTTTCGCTATATATATTCATAGCGACAATGTTGCTAAGATTTAAAACCTTGTTTCCGCTAGCGGTTTCTACAAAGAAATTTTCGGTTGGTCTATCAAAAATTCTTCCGACTATTCCGCCGATATATACGGTTTCAGTTGCATTAGTGTTGCCAAGCAAACTTGCTGTTGTGTAAACATTTCTAAGTTCACCGACATAACTTCCGCCGACGATTCCGCCAACTGCAATAGAGCCAGGATTTCTCACATCAACTCTATTATATGAATCAATAATACTACCTGAGTTGTTAACCAAACTTCCCGCGTTAATTCCGACAAGTCCGCCAATATATCTTGGAGTGTATTCGCTACTCTTTGAATACAAAGACGAATTGATTTGAATAGCATCATTCCCGCCGTCCATATAGCTTGTAAGTGCTTCGTCAACACTTTGGTTGTTGTCTTTGTTGTGCGCTACAAATGATTTTGAGATCATTCCGTAGTTAAACGCTGAAAGTCCGCCCGCAACCTTGTAAGCCGACAAAGAACTATCTTCGTCAACGATAAATTCCGACCTAGCAACCATTGTTTGCGAACCTATCATTCCAAACAATCCACCGACATAGTTGGACAAAATTTTAACCGAATTACTAAATGCTGAAGAAGAAATAATAGATGTAGTTGGAGTGAATTCGCCGACATGGATGTTATATGCTACTTCTTTTGAAATAACTGCCGAACTTCCACTCGTTACATAGTCTTGTCTAAGGTCGATAACACCCGCGACGCCACCAGCGTATGCGACATTTGTGTTAAGGTTGTTAAGCCTTAAATTGCCCGCTGATGAAGAAACACCGCTAATGTCTGAAACTGGACTAATATCTTGCCAAATTCTAAATGCCGTCGTAAGAGATGACGACGCGTCAATACCTTGGTCACTCTTAATTGAAAGTGTGGAATTGATGTTAGAAATGTAGTACAATTTGTCCTTATCTTCGTCGATTCTACTTGCTGGGTCACTTGAAGTGATAATTCCAGCTAGAGCACCAACATAATTTCTTCCGAATATTTCGCCCTTTCCGCCATCTGCTGGAACAAGAGAAACGTTTGAAATGTTACTATCTACAATAACACCTGCAAGTCCACCGACCGCCGTTGTTGAGCCCGCCGAGATTTCGGAAATGCCAAGAGTTAAGTTCTTAACCCCCGCGCGATAAATACCTTTAAAGAGACCAAATGCGTAACTGCCTTCGTTGGTGTCTTGCAAGGAAAGCCCCGTCATAGTAAGGTAGTTTCCATCGAAAAGCGAAATTTGTCCTGTGATTGAAGTAAATTCAATCGATGTAGATTTAACTTCAAGCCCACTAAAATTAAGGTTGTTAATAAGTCTTATATTTGAAACATACTTTGAACCCGTATTCTCATATTCCAAATTATCCGCATAGTCGCTGAAAATTTTGTTGTATTGTTCCGCTGTGCTAATTAGATATGGGTTATTTAAAGAACCAAGTTCGTAGTCGACAATATAAGTAAAGAATTTCTTTTGAGTGCCGTCCGTTTTTGAAGTGTTCAAAATTCTACTTGATAATGCAATTGTGCTTGCGCTTATAAGTTCTGGATAACCACTTCCGCTTTCACCTTTTCTTATAGCCCACACGCCACCCGAACTTTGACCTGAGAAGTTGCTAAAATCATCAATTTCAGGGTCAAATGAGAAGCCGTTAAAACTACTTGTTAATGCAAATTGGTTAATTCCCGACAAAGTTGTTGCCTCAGAGTCAACGACCGCATTGTCTGAAAGCTCTTTTGCTCTTTCAAAGTTGCTTGGAAAATCTTCCCTTTCTTCTCTTAGATAGTAGCAATTTTCAATTGTGCCAAGTTGAGTGCTGTTTGTGTTGAGTTGAACGCCGATTGGGCTTTCAAATGGCCCGTAACTGCTGTTTGATTTGATTTTGCTAAGTGAATATGATGTCTTAACAATAGATTTTTCGTCCTTAACATACACAAATCCCGCAACCGCTGGCGACGATGACACATCGGTCAAATCTTTGTCATGCAAAACTCTTTCCGATTGAAGAGCAAATTCGTAATTTCCGCTAAGATTGATATTTGAATAGCAATCCGCAATGTAATTTTCGTTATTAAACACAAATCCAGATACAAGACCGTTAGAGAAAATACCGCCACCAAGTTTTCTTGAAACTGAGTAGTTGCCTGTTACACCTTCTTCTGGTCCACTTGCATAAGAGCCATAGATGTAACCAGAGTTTATAACTGCAAATCCAGCTGTCTTAATAGGAGATGTTCCGCTTGCGCTATAAACTTCAAGTTGCAAATTGTCAACATAACTTGACGAGATTGTTCCCGCGTTTACACCAACAAATCCGCCGACATTTCCGCCACCATAAAGCGCCATAATGAAGTTTGTTGTGTTTTGAAGTCGCGTTTTTGACGCAACTACCGAACCAACATAACTTGTTCTTAAAATGTCAACTTCTTTTCTTCCAACACGCGAATTGGTGATAATTCCGCTTGAACTGTTTGTTCCAACGAGTCCACCAACATTAACTGACGATGGAGCGGTTGTCAAGAAGTTCGCAACATAACCATTTTCAAGGTTAGATTTTATTGCAACCACGTCACAGTTTGTGATAATTCCGTTGTTTATACCCGCAATTCCGCCGAAATTGACCGACGAATATGCTTCAAGATTTGTAATATATTGTCTTGTGGAGCCGTTTTCGTAAATTCCGCGTTTACTATTTGGAATCGCAACGATAAGGTTTTTCACAATTGTTCCCGATGAAATTGTGCTAAACAAACCAATATTTGCCTTATTTGACGTAAGTCTTGGGTCTGGAAGAGAGAAATTCTTGATTGTAATAACCTTATTATTTCCGTCAAAAGACTCAAATTTTGCTTCAAATGGTTCGTAATTTTCAATTTCCAAATCATTTGTCAAAATGAAATGTCCACCAGTAACATTTTTAAGTTTATTGTAATCTTCAATTGTTGAAATAGCGACCAAATCTTCTTCCTCGTCACCTGATACAACGTGAACTGAGAATTTAAGTTTTGCGCCAAATTCGCTTGACAATTCAGCATTAAGTGGGATAAGTTGCAATCTTCCACTGCTATAAACATATGAGAACTCAACCATAAGGTTTGCCGTTCCTGCATTGATAAGCCCTTCAAGGTAAATTGTGTTGTAACTCATCTTATAACTTATTGCCGAACCGCTTGCGCCCAAATTATCACTATTTGCCGTAAGTTCGTCCGCTTGGTCACCAGTTGAAAGTTGATTGACTGAGAATGGAATATCCGTCAAATTCTTTGCGTTAGATAACTTTGTATATTCGCCCGCAACCGCTGGATTTTCAATAAACCAATAATATGGGACAGCAAAACTATCTTCACCTGCAACCGCCCTTGAAATTTTGTTTTCAATTGCTTGCAAGTTTTCATTTGTGCCGTAGCCGTTAACTTTAACTCTAAGTTGTTTTGATGACGAAATCGTCATATTAAAAATGCCATTATCGTCAAGTCCGTTGATTGAAATACCCGTCACAACCGCGTCAACAACGGTGATTGTGTCGACAAAAACTTGAGTCGTCTTGCCATCTTCTGTACTTATTTCAACAGTCAACTTAATTGTTATAACATCGCCAATCTTTGCATTTTTGCCAAGTTTCAAGGAGTAAGCGCCGTTTAATTCTTCCAAAATTGCATAATCCGCGTTTTCTCCCCTATCTTTTCCGTCACTTGTTACATTGTAACTAAGTGAATACTTAAACCCAGAGTCAACCTTTGGAACGATATTTAGATAGTCAGGAGTTGTCGCGTTTTCAGTACCCGTAGCCGTGTATGCGATAATTTTTCTATCTTGCCCGTCGTGCGAAATCTCAATTGACGCCATAGGTGGTTCAACAACTTCAAGTTGATGTTCTTTTCTTGCTTCAAGTTCAGTATAGCGCCCGCTTGGGTCAAAGCCCATATACTTGATTTTGACAATAATGCTAAGTTTATCGCCCGTCACAAGTGAACTTGGCGCGATTGTTCTAACATAAAGTCTGCCCACATCTTCGTCATCCGCTTCCTTACCAAAACTAAATGAATATGGATCACCGATAAGAACGCTTGTGCCATCTTGATGGTCAAGAAGAGCATCTTTCATTAAGGAAATA
Source organism: uncultured Clostridia bacterium (assembly GCA_937893125.1). GTDB lineage: Bacteria > Bacillota > Clostridia > Christensenellales > UBA1242 > UBA7862. The sequence continues at coordinate 16,574 of CALBHW010000059.1, read as the reverse complement.
AGTCTAAGTGACACGCTTCCGTCCGCGTTAACTTCGTTGCTTGGTCCAGCCAAATAGTACATTGTATCTGCGTTGTTCTTGTCTCTAACTTTTACAAGTTGAACAAAAGAAAGTCCGTTTTCCTTCGTAGATTCAATGGTAACTGATGTAATGTTTGCATAGTATGGAAGAAGGTCAATAACAAATAGCCCGCCCATTCCACTTATAATCGAATTTCTCTTCGTCTTAGAATATGAGTAGAATGTCGATGTTTCGCCTGTTTGGTCGTTTGCTTTAACTAGTTTTGACACTTCACTTGTGTATGAATAGTGAGATGTTTCAACATCTTTAATTGGAGAAGGAGAAACATATACTCTAAAATCGTCTTGCAAGTCGTCTTGCCCTTCGACCGAGCAAGTTACAATGTATTCGCTCACTTCATCTCTAATGAATGCGTCTTTTTTAAGTCTCAATTCAAGGCTATATCTATATGTCTTGCCTTGTGGTGTTTGTGAAGGGACAAGAATGATTTGGAAAGGACTATTCGCTAAATCATAGATGAAACTTCCTTCATTCTCATCATAAACTTTTGATTCAAGTCTACTTGTTAAAGGGCTTCCGTCGACATCTCTTGTGATAGAAATGTTAAGTTTTGGAGCTCCAGCAAGTTCGCTTTGCGTGTAGACAAACACTGCTACACGTTCTGAACTTTCTGAACCCGATAACTTCACATCAGCGACATTTACGCCAATATCGACAATGTTTTCCTTTGATTCAACAAAGAATGTCCAATTGTTGTTAGTTATTCTATATTTTACGCCCGCAACTTCAAACAAAACCGCGACCGATAACTTATAAAGTCCTATCTTGTTAAACCTTATAGTTTTTGCTCCCATATTAAGATATTGCGTGTCTAAAAGGTCAATTTCCGCATAGTCCGCGTCGCTATTCTCTTTATAGGATATAGTATATTTGAGCGTATAATTAGTATAATTACTTATTTCTTTATTCTTGCCATTTACAACTTCAACAAAATCATAATTAAAGTTGACAAGTTCGCCATTCTTGACTTGGCTTGCATTTTCTTCGTCCGCACTATCCAAATACGAGACCGACATACTTCCATTTGGTGACAAGCGAAGGCTATCAAAATTTTCAACCACAACAAGTGTCACTTGTGCGTTAATTGAAGTATCTTCTTTAACCGCAAAATTAAGTGTTGTAACGCCAGTTTTTAGAATGACAAGTTCGCCCGCTTCACTTATTTTAACGACTCCGCCACCATTTTCACTTACAATAAGGTTGATTTTGCTAACCGCATTTGCCGTTTTAACAACAAAAATGTCGTTAAGATTGTAAGTATTTAGTTGTTCGCCAAGCCCTAAAATTAAAACATTTTGACTATTTCCATTGCCGTCTTCTGTCTCATAATGATAATATTTTGAGCCAAAAGTCATAACAAATGTATCGTCACTTAATACCGCATTTTCACCATTTCCAACAATACTTATTTTTGAAGGAATGTCATATAAAAGGTCCGTATGTTTTTCAACTTGTACGAGCGATTCTGTCAAACTTGGGTAATATTCAAATAAAATGTTTGGATTTTCTTCATTTCCAATGCCATCGCTTACAAAACGACCTATAAAGCAATTCTTTTCCGTTCCGTTTTCAAGGTCATCTTTGTCCGCGTAGCTTAAAACATAGTAGAATTTTGTATTGTTTAGCCCAAGGACTACGCTTGCATCACTTAGAGCATCAAAACTCGTCGAAATCACACCAACATAGAAGCACCCATTCCCACTTGCATTGTAAGAGCCATTTCCGCCAATAAGCCCCTTTACTAATAATGAATTGTTTTCTGACACAATATTAAATGTAGAGAATACTGTTCCGATTTCTATATTGCTTCCAACCCTTCCTACAAGTCCGCCCGCATTTGCATTAGTGCCGTAAACAAGCATATCACCAAGAGTCACATAAATATTTTCAAATTTGTGCGCATATCCATGCGAATATGAATTTGAAAGAGAAACATAATCCGCTTCGCCAATAAGTCCACCTACATTTGTTTCACCAACAACCATTGGGTAATATGTTGATGAATATGTGTCATAATTTTGCACTTTTACATTTGAAACAACCGTTGTGTAATTAGTTAAAAGATTGTTTTCCGCCTTTGACACACCGACCGCACCACCGACATTCTTTTTGCCAGCAACTTTAACTGATGTCAAAATATTATCAATAACGCCGTATTCTGTAATACTTGTGTTGTAGTTTGCACCCGCGACACCACCGACATTGTTTAATGTGTATGATTGCGCCTTACTATTTTCCCTATCGTAAGCACCAATATTTCCTTCAATAGCAAAATTAAGGATTCTTCCATAGTTTACGCCCGCAACGCCACCAACAGCAGAATTTTCGTTAAGCAAACTTCCGCCTTGCGTGTTAATGTTTACATAAGCGTCGACATCTTTTTGGTTATATATGACATAATTTACATTTCCGCTACCTTTCGTTTGAAGCCCATAATAACCGTCGATAACGCCCCTATTTACACCTACAATTCCGCCGACATAGCTTTCTTGTTCAGAAGATATCACTATCGATGATCCGTTTGAATAGTTAAGAGCTATCGCACTCCCAACTATTGCATTGCTTCTAAAGTTGCCATTTACAACTTGCGAATAAATTGCTGTACTTCCGCCCGAAAAATATTTTTCGTTTCTATTTTCGTCGTCCGTATAGTTTAATTCGACACCATAGTTCAAAATTACGCCATTATTTTGTCCAGCAAAACTTCCGATATTGAGTTTATTTGCCGTGCAATTTGCCAAAATATTTGTATATTTTACTGCAACGTTCAAAATTATACCATTATTTACACCAGCAACGATGCCTGCGCTTACAGTTTCAAGAGTCGAATTGTTAATATTGATTGACGCGTCTTTAATTATAAGGTTATAAACCGCACCATAATAAAGAGTTGTGTCTTCTTTGTGTGTTGTGATTTCACCAAACAAGCCAACTGTGCCGTTTTCACTAATTGTCCCAAGTTTCAAACTGCTAATAGAATATCCATTTCCATTCAAAACACCCGAGAAACTACTTATTGGAGTCCAGTTTTCGTCAAGGAAAATGTCGTTTGCAAGTTGATAATTCTTACTTGGCTCGTTCTCAATCGCTTTAAGTTGAGAGGACGTTCTAATTGTGTACGCGTGTTTAACGCCGTCCTCAATTACAACCTTTATCCTCTTATATGTCTTATATGTCGTTTCATTAGTATAACTATCTTTAGCAATAATAACTAAATAGAATTCGCCTGAATTGTCATATGTTTCAAGGAAGAAATTTTCCCCACCATTCAAGTCAAGTTTATAATTTTTAGTGCCATTCCTTTTGTAAAGCGCACCAAAAGCCATTTCCTCATCTTGCGCTGATTCATATCCATTACTATCAGCCTTTGCTACATAAGCAAGGAGCCTATTATCTCTTATTGTTTCGTTTGCTATTGTACCATTTAAAAGAGTCGCAAGGTCAATTGTCGAGTTTTTTCTGACACTGATTTCGTCAAAAGATTCTTTTTCTTCGACAATAATATTGGTCGAAACGCCATCAATCACAGTAGATGCCTTAATTTCAATATCTTTAACTTGACAGGCCTTTGAAATCTTAATTTGGCAAGGAATTGGGTCATTTTGCAAACCAAATTCGTCAATATAAACATAAATATTTATAGTCCTCTCTTGTGTCGTGTAATCTCCAAGGGTTACCCAGCCCGAGAAAGTATCCCCATAAATTTCATTGTTGTTAACAAATGAACCAGACAATGAGTGGATATACATAATATCAAATGTATCTACAACGACAAATTTTACTCTTGTATTTCTTTCCTTATAAATAGTTGACTCATTATTTATCGTTAAATGGAATCTAAATGTCGCTTGAGGAACATTGTCATATGAGACCGTGTTATAATCAAAAATCGATTCAACTTGAGTATTTATTTCCCAAACACCTTTAATAAACACATTAAGGTCAAAGGATAATGTTTCTTCACTTATTTTCCAACCAAAAAAGTTGTTGGTCATTGTCGAAAATTCATAATATCTTACAACTGCCGAAATCGTCACTCTTCCTTCGGTTTTTGCGTTTATTTCACCGTTTGGCGTAATTGACGCAATATCAGATTCAGTAGAAGAATAAGTTACACCAATAATTTGTCCGGCATTTTCAAGAGAAAGTCTTAATTTCCCGCCTTGGATAACACTTGCATAGTTCTTTGTAGAGTCGTTAATGTAGTTTTCAGTGAGTTTTTCTTGCGCACTTTCGTCGACGAGATTCATTCTGCGCGACGATGAAGTTTGAACAACAACCACATCAATTGTTTTATAAAAACCATTTTTTGCCGAGAAAGTTATTGTCGACTTGCCAAGTTTAACACCGTTTATTTGGATAACTCCGCCAAGTTGAAGAGTATTTTTATCATAAGCAGTATCAAAAACATTTTGGATTGATGTATTTGACACTTTTGACATATTAACTATACCGTTTTCTTCAATAACTGAAATATCGTCTACAAGATCTTTATCGTAGAAGAAAGCAATAATTGAACCTGTTGAATTTCCATATTCAAGGACTAATTTATCATAAACTTCATCATTTTTTGCCGTCAAATCATAGAAAACTTGTGCGCCATCACTTTCAATAACATTTTTAACAACTATTTGGCTTACACCTTTCGCCGTCAAAACAGTTATATCTAGTTTTTGTCCGCCGAGCCCGTCTTCACTATCAATTGACTCAACTTCAGTTCTATCCGCAAGTACGATTTTTGATTTAACCAAATTTTTAAAGATAAATCCAAATTGATTATCGGAAGCAATAGTTGCGCCATTTGCTTTAGCATAGAACACTTTATTTTGTGCGTTTGCGCCGATGTCAAGGTCAAAATAATATTCATCACCAGCACTTACAATATTAACTCTTTGCTTGTTTATATCATAAATTTCAAAGAATTGACCAAGATTTGATAGGTTTTTACTTGTTTTGTTCACAATTTGGACACGAATTGTTCTGTCTAACTCGTTTGAATCTTTCATTCCTTCAAGGTCGAGTTCGAATTTTGTCATTCCATCAATAAAACTTTCGCCATAACTATCGTAAATTGTGATCACTTGTTCTTTTTGAAGAGACTTCCCATCTTGAGTAACTTTAACTGACCTTGGAAGAGAATAAACTGTCACTTCAACATTGTCGTTCTCCAAGTCCTTGTTTACCGAAGTGTTTAACCCTTGTACAAAGTCTGGATTTGCTTCCTTATACGCACTATACATGTCACTCAAAACAAATTCGACTTCGTTTGCAAACTTGTATTTTACGACAAAATCAATATGTGATGTGCCATTGTTTTTTGCTTCAAAAACAAATGTCGTTGTCGCGCCTTCTTGAACAGATGTAGCAACTTTAATTGCGTCACCAGTTATTATAGGCTCAACAGTGTAATCCTCTTGAGTGTTGACCGTTACAGCAATTTGTTCCTTAGAATATAAATATGCTTGTCCATTTAAGACATATTTCGCATTGGTTGGGAAAGAGTAAAGAGTCATTCCAAGTTTAATTTTTTGTCCCGATTGACCAATCCCATAAAAAGATGTTTGGTTACTTGAAAAACTGATATCATTAAGTTTAAGCGGTGCAACAACTTTTATTGATGTTGTAGTTTTTAATTTCAAATTCGCTTCACTGCTATCATCTTCAACAAATTTATTCGATTTTGCTGTTACATTAAGTTTACCTTTTAAAGTGTCATCAAGGACAACAAGGAAAGAATTGCCAGTTTTTTCATTCTTTTCGACCTTAAAAGCAGGTTTTTCAGCCAAATAATAAATATCATTTTCTATTTTACTAAAAGTTAAGGTGTTGTTTTCGCTATCTATGTAGGAGTCAAGTGAAACTGCGATTTGCTTTTCTTCCTTATCAAATTCAAATCCGCTTCCGTAGGAACTTGTAAATTTGATTGAGTCTGTCAAGTCAAGTGGCTTTCCTGACATAACGCCAAGGTTGTCCGCCTTAAAATCAATTTGCGTAACAGGAAGCAAAACCTTGAAATACAAACTAAGCGTCCCCTTATTTAACATCTCTATTGACGAGACATCAATCTTAAACTTTTCTCCATGAGAAGGTTTAAGCGGTTTAAACTTTGCCGTTGTATCCGTCTCGCCATACATTTGGAAAGCGCCATCGCTCTCCGCATTAAAAACAAGACGTTTTATTGTCACAGCATCAGAATTAACTTTCGCCGAAACAGTAAAGTCTTTTCCATAAAAAACTTGATAGCAATTACTTTCGCTATCATAAGGGAGCGCGCTCCCAGTCTCGTTATCAACGACCGAGACAAGTTCGACTTTTAGGTTGTCGTACTTGTTATCTTCACCGCACGCAAAAAGCACGCCCGATAAAGAAAGCATAAGAATCACTAGAAATAAAAACACCTTTTTCATATTTCACCTACTCCTTATTATGTCAAAAAAAATACAAAAATATAATCAAGTCAAATTATTATGATTTATTATAAAATATATTGTAGATTTTTGTCAAATAAATAGGTGAAAAAAATCTCAAAAAATGAACGGAATTTTGCACAAATTTTTATGCTATTTTTTTCATTTTTTTTGCAAATTTTTTTGTGAGTTTTTTTCAAAAAATAACAGCATTTTTTGCAAAAAAATAATAGTTTTGAAATTTGTTTTTCAAAAACATTTTAAATATTTTTTCGCCTTTTTACACGGAAAACGGCCAAAAACACACTTTTTTTGATGTCTTTTAGCATTTTTTAGCATATTTTTAGTCATCTTGTTTTTCAAAAATTATAAAAATTTATCTTGTTAAAAATAATCTAAAATTATTCAAAATTATTCAAAATTATTTTGCATTTTCTTTCCCTTTTTCTTGCATTTTTTAACTGTTTTTTTATACAAAAAGCACATCTTTTTTAACGAATTTTATTTTAATTTTTTAGTGGCTTTTCTCCTTAAAATTTCATAGTGTTTTTTAGTCGCCTCCCCACCCCGCTTATGTCTTTCTTGCAAATTAACTTTAAGTATTTTTTGCACTTCTTTATAAAGTGCAAAATTTATTTTTCTTAATCTCACAGACAAATCAAAATGAACTGTACTCTTTGAAATCCCAAAATTCTTTGCAACGCTTCTCACTGTCCCATTTGTATCTAAAAGTTTATACGCCTCCTTTACAACTCTATATTCAATACTTTCTTTCATAAATCACCCCTTTGTAAAATTTATGAAAGATAAGTGTCGAAATATGTCAAAATTTGTTTGTTTATATATAAAAATTAGATTAACACGACGCTTATTTGACCAAGTCAAAAAAAATCATCTCTCAAAAACAATTTGCTATTTTCAATTTAGCAAGGCAAATTTCATAAGAAATATATCTTAAAGCCAACTTGCTATTAAGATAGTTTTATATATTATCTAAACCCCAAACTTTAAAGTTAAAGGTGCTATTATATTTTTATTTGAAACTTTTTTTCAACAAATAATCTTGCATTTTTTCAATTTAATTTAGTTACAAATTTTTAGTTTGTTTTCATCGCAAATAAAAAAAGGAGAAAACACAACAAATGTGAATCCCCTTTAATTTGTTAAAGATTTTAATCAAACCTTACTTCGTCTCTTCATCGATATAGTTTGCAATATCTTCGACAGTTTTAAGTTCGTCCGCCTTTTCATCTGGAACAGTAATGCCAAATTCATCTTCAAGAGCCATAAGCATTTCGATATTGTCCAAACTGTCAGCACCCAAATCTTCTACAATTCTTGAAGTAGGCTTAATTTTATCCACTTCAATGTTGAGTTGATTTGCAAGCATTTCCTTAACCTTATCAATTGTCATAATTTCCTCCAACAAATACAAATCTTGTGTATATTTTACACCTTTTAAAAAATGATGTAAAGCAATTTGACACGATTATTTGTTGCTATTTGGAAGATAAAGATTTGGATCGGTTTTAACATCGTTTAGCAAAACTTCAAAATGAAGGTGTGCGCCATCTTTTGCTTCACCCTTTGCCGAGGTTGAAACTTTGCCAATAACATCGCCAGTATTTACTCTGTCACCGACTTTAACTGAGACATCGTCATCAAGCGACGCATAAACGGTTTTTAATTTTCCCGTGTGAGCAATAGTAACAATTGTTCCGCGCAAATAATCGCTTTCAACTGAAACAACTTCGCCTGGATAGACCGCTAGAACATTTGCGTCGTCTGCGCCCTTTATATCAACCGCCTTATGTGCTTCCCATTGTTTTAATGTTGCATTGTACTTTAAAGCCGTATTTGAATAATCCTTTATCACAACCCCTTCCTTTATTGGCATAATAAAGGAAATTGAAGTAGGATTATTTGTTTGAACCGTTTTATCATCCGTAATCGCTGTTTTTGACGATTTAAGAGCAACAACACTTATAAGCAAAACCGCCACAAAACAACATGACAATGTAAGTAACAATCTTTTGTGTCTTTTAAAAAAATATCTAATAGAATCTTTCATACTCCCTCCTGTCACAAATTATTGCCAACATTTAGAGCCTTAAACATTTTTTTAAAAAAATTATTGTCCCATTTAAAAAAGCAACAAAAATAAAGTTTTATTATTGGAAATTAAGTCGGAACGCTTGTCTTTTCTGCGGGGCTGATGATTATTTAAATTGGAAACGCAAAGCGAATGCTTTGCGTGGGTGCTTGCACAAAGTTTGAAACAAGTTCAAAATTTACTATCTATGATTTATTTTTTTTAACAACTATTACTAAAAGAACCTATTTTAAATTTAAAAAGCGCCAAAAATCATTGGATAACCAATAGTTACAGTTTGGTCATTTATTGCAAATTGAAAATTTATTTTCGCGTTCCCCACACAAATAGATTTTGCAAAATTAGGCGAGTACCCATATATGATAGAAATACCATTTACATATTCGCGTTTTGTTATGGAAATGTTAAGGTTTTCTAATACGCTTTTTTCGTCAAAATTATGCAAAGGAAAACTCACTTGTTTATACTTAATATCAGCACCTACAAAATCATCCTTTGTCTTATTAAAATACACAAATTGACAGTTCATAGTACTAACAATTCTCACATCCTTTTTATCCGTAAAATTGTCATTTACTACATAACAAAATTCAGCATTTTCTATTCGCGAAAAATAGCCAAAAAAGTTGTCGCTATTTTTATGTTGAACAACAAAAAGTGTGCTAATTATAACAAAAATTACAGCCAAAAATAAATAACAAAAATTTGCAAAAAATTTACAATCTTTTTTAAAAAATTTATCAATTTTTGTGCATTTATTTTTGCTACTTTTTTTATATATTTTTTCTTTATTTTTTATGCGCTTTTCCCCATAATTTTTATATGTATTTTGTGAGTATTTTTTGTCATATTTTTTGGTGATCTTTTCACTAAAAGTTAGATGGTTTTTATTTTCAATTTTGCAATTTTCCATACAAAAATTATTGACGATAATTTCATTCTTAAACTAAAATATTTACATTGATTTAAAAAAACATTTAAAGTTATTTTTTAACATTTGCGCCACAAATACGCTCTGTAATTATATATTATATTTCATTGAAAATATGTAATAATTTAAGAAATACAAAATAATTTTTTTATCAAACCGCTAAATCGTTTACATAAAATACATCCGACCATACGGTCGGATGTATAAATTAAGTCTATAAAAGTTGCATAAATAAAGGAAATGCGTAAACGACTTATCGGTCGGAAATAAATTCTTTCATTCTTCCTTCGCGTCTAACTTTTGCACGTTCTCTAAGCGGTAACTTCCAAAACTCTTTATATTTGTCAAGCCTTCTATTACCTATTACATAATCATAACTGACGACAAAGAAGCCTTGCAAAATGTAGATGTAGTAGAAGATAAATCTCCAAATGAGAAGTGCCCAAACCTGAGCGCCTTTTGTCGCAAAGAATGTTGCAAAAAACGCTGTAAATGATAAGTCTGCAGTCCCAGTTCCCATTGGAATAGGGTTAAAGGCAGATGATAAGTCAACCATAATTGACATTGTAATTATTTGTATCCATGCCTCTGGGTGCCAGCCCTCAAACGCACAAAATATAAAGAATGGCATTGAATAAAGAGTAAAAAAATAACCTATAGCACATACGACATTTGTTATTAAAACAAGCGGTGATTTGATTGCGTTTTTGGTTGTTTTTTGCCAAACATTTACCGTACGCATAACACTTTGGAATGATTTTTTATAGTCTTTGATAAGCCTAAACTTTCCTATTCTAATTTTGCTAAGTAGTTTTAAAATCCCCACAACAAATCCAGCACCTGCTCGTTTGTTTAAGGAAATAAATGTAACGACAAAAATTACAACAGCAAGGACAGAATAGCCTATCCAACTGAATGTTGATGCCAACCCAGTTGCAAAGCCCGACACGCCACCGTTTGCAGAGACTATAAGATTTCTAAATAAGAAAAAGGTCGCACCAATAAATAAAACAATTTGATTTAAAATGTATTTCGTCATAACGACGGAAATGCCTTCACCAGCCTTAACACCGTATCTATTTAAATACAAGACTTGAAATGGTTGACCGCCAGTTGAAAGTGGAGTTATAACATCATAATATCTTCCTAGCGCACCAATTTTATAGGACAAATTGAACCTAAACGCGCCCGTTGATTTATGTATTAGAACCGCATATCTAACCTGGTCTAAAATCATTCCCAGTGCAAATGTTCCAAGAGCAGCCAAAATAAACCACCAATTGACACCAAAAATTGTAGACAATTGCTCTCTTGGGTCGGTTTCGCCAGAAAGTTGTAGCCACAAAACGATACCAATAACTATGATATTTAGCCCAAAATAAAGAAGGTTCAGCAATTTCTTCTTCTTTTTGTTTGGGGCTTTTGCTTGCGTCGTTTCAATGTACTTCTCGGCTTTTTCTTCGCTATCACTTTTTATTTCTTGCTTTGACAAAGGTGCGATATAAAATCTTGTATATTCAGCGACATTTGCGCCATAATTCCTAAGATATCGCGACACTTTGCCACGCTTATATCTCATAAATTTAAGTAAAGGCGTTGACAAAACATGCCGTTTTTTCGGCGTTGTTTTGCTTTTTTGCGACATATTTTCTCCTCCTTTTTAGAGATAAAAACAGACAAAAGCAAGAAAAATCTTGCTTAATATCCATTAGTAAAGGTCAGAATAATTCCCTTTATTATAAGTTGTAGCTTGCCCGTTCTTTTGTGAGTCAATTAAATTAGCTTTAATTGTATTGTAATTGTCTGTAACAACTGCATCATAGAAATAATCAAACAAATTTTCATTATAACTAAGAGAGGTTTTTACTTTACTTAATACATCATAAACATTATATAACGACAAACTTTCGACCTCTTTTGAGTTATTATAAAGGTTATTTAAAGTTCCCGTATACATAACAATGTGATAACCGCTATAATTATCGTTTGATTCATAAACCATTCCGATACTACCCACAGTGCCTTTTCCGTCATTATAAAGGTCTCTCACAAGGTTTGTAAATGTCTCGACCATTTGAGAATTTTTTGTCCCAACAACATAGTCATATTTTGCATTGATAATACCCTTATCAACATTATATTTATATAAATAATCGTTAAAAATTGATACTCTTTCTTCTAAATCGGTCACATTTTTAAGTGATTCTTGGATATTTTCATATAACTTTGTAACTGAAATACCCTCATTATCCACAACTTCGCCAGTTTCTAAACTTCTCTCAAACGCAGGAGTATTGTCTGCAGATTCTTCAAGAGCTTTTGCAATTTCTAGTTTTTCACCAGAATATTTATTCTTTAACGCTGAAATATTCGCTGTTTGAGTGTCGCTAAGTTTAATCAAAATGTGAGTGCAAGTAATCATTGTCTCTTCACTTTGGTTTCCATAGTAAACAAAGTTGTCTCTATAACTTGTGGTCGAAAGCGCCTTATAATAGTTGTTTTTATCTTTAAAACTATTATAAAGAGAAACATTTTCATCATACTTTTTAGCGTATTTTTCCGCTATTTTGGTCAAAGTTGTATCAAGTGGAACATATTTTCCAAGAGTTGCATCATATTTTAGCCCATTATGGTCTTTTACTCTTTCTTGGAATTTTGTAATTTTTTGCGAGTCAAGGTTGCTTAAAAAAATCTTTTCTATTTGACGAGTTATAACGGCCGAATCTGACATATCGCTATATTTATAACTCTTTTGCGCACTTTTAAGCGCACTAATAAATCTTTTCCAAGTTCTTGTTTTTAAATCTTTATTTGTTGTATCAATATGTTTTTCATATTCATCAATATATGTCAAAGCAAACGCCTTTGCGTCATCTTCGCCAGTAAAAGTCCTGTTAAAACGTTTTTCTTTTTCAGCATCGGTCTCTTTATAGACAATTTTTCCGTCAAGAGTAGTAAATTTTGACACATAACCTGCTTTCACAGCGTATTCTGGGTCCTCACTCTTCTCTTCTTCGCTTTCTTCTACAACTTCAATATCAAGTTCTTGCTTTACAACGTTCAAGTAGGATTTTAAACCACTGTCAAGATATTCCCAAGTATTAGCAACAACTTCACTATAATCATCACTTGTTAAAGCATATTCAGGTTGAGAATCAAGGTAGTCAATAAGATATTTTTGATCTAAAAGTTCATCAATAGTCTTTTGCAACGCTTCTTCTTGCGAATATCCATATGAATAAGCATAATAATATCCGCCGTTGTTGTAGGCGTTAATAAGTTCTTCCCTTGTCACAGTGTACTTACCGTTTGACGCGACGATAGAATTTAAAGACATTGAGTTGTCTTTATTGAACAAGTTGCACCCCGTCAAAACGCAAAGGGCTGAAAACATAAGTAATACAAATGTAGCAATTTTTTTCTTCACTTTTTCGCTCCAATAATAAAGTCATTTTTTTAGAGTTTTCACGCTTCTTTTAAAAACGATCAAAGCTCACAAAAGGTTACAAACCTAAAACAGGATAGACTTCTAAGCAAAGCCTATGGAAGTATTATACATTATAAAACAATAAAAATCAATTATTTAATCGGGGTTTTTGCAAGGAAAGTTGTTTATTTTTCCACAAAAACAAATATTTTTAAAAACTTCTCTTTTTGTATTCAAATTTTGTGTAAAAATAAATTACACTTTTGTCTTTAAACGCGTAAGAAATCTTTATTAGATAGCTTTTCCCGCCTTGTTTTGAGTATCTTAAACAAATTAGTCCGCATTGGCAAATTTTTCCAAAAATTTTAGCAAATTTTGCTCGGAGTCAAAAACATTTTCTTCTCGCTTAATACTAATTATTGGCAATTTGTCGTCCATTAAACAAAAAAGCACGCTTTTTTCGCTAAATTTTTTAAAAAAATCCATATTTTTTGCGTCATCATAAAAGTAAATCTTTGTTCCAAACGAATTTAAAACAATTTTACTAACAAGCAATTTTTGTGCAAGATTTTTTATAAGTCCAACAAGACAAAGTTGTTTTACAGGGCTTGGCACAACGCCATAAGCGGTTTTAATTTCATTTAAAAGTGTCTGCATTTCATCTCGCGAACTGATCCTACTCACTTTTGAATAAATGTCAATTCTCTCTTCAGAACTTTCAATAAAGCCCGCTGGAATAAAGGCGTCAATATCAATATTTATTTTGATTTCTCGCCTTTCTTCGACCTTTTCTCCACGCATTTCACGCACTGCCTCGTTCAAAAGTTTTACATATAAATCGTACCCGACTTGTTGCATATGTCCGTGCTGATTTCGTCCCAAAATGTCGCCCGCGCCACGAATTTCAAGGTCGCGCATCGCAATTTTGTAACCACTTCCAAAATCGGAAAACTCCATAATTGCGTCCAGTCTTTTGTAACTATCAACCGTCAAAGTTTTGTCTTTTGAAAAACTAAAATAGGCATAGGCTTCGATGTTGCTTCGACCGACACGCCCGCGAAGTTGGTAGAGTTGTGAAAGTCCTAACTTGTCCGCATCAACAACAAAAAGAGTGTTCGCGTAAGGCAAATCAATTCCATTTTCAATTAAAACTGTACTAATCAAAATTTGGGTTTTTCTGGAATAAAGGTCGTAAATCGCTTTCTCCAAGGTTTTACTATCCATTTGCCCGTGTGCAAAACCAATTTTTGCGTCAGGCAAAAGAGATTTTACATGCGAATAAAAATTTGTTATCGACGCAACTTTGTTATACACAATTAAAACTTGTCCGTCGCGGTCGAGTTCTTTTTTGCACGCACTTAAAAGAAGCGAGTCCGAATAATCAATAACCTGTGTGACAATCTTTTTTCGTTGTCTAGGCGCAGTTGACAAGAAACTGACGTCTCTAATTCCGACAAGTGACATATAAAGCGTTCTTGGAATTGGAGTTGCGGAAAGTGACAAAACATCAACCGACTTTTTGATGTTTTTCAATTTATCCTTGTCATCGACACCAAATCTTTGCTCTTCGTCGATTATAATAAGTCCTAAATCTTTAAATTTAACATCTCGCCCAAGCAACTTATGTGTGCCGACGATAAGGTCAATTTTTCCGTCTTTAAGGTCGGATTTGATTTGTTTTTGCTCTTTTTCACTCTTAAAACGATTAAGACAAGCAACTCTTACCATAAAATTTGAAAGACGCGACATACAAGTTGCATAATGTTGCTCACAAAGAATTGTTGTCGGGCAAATAAACGCCACTTGTTTGCCGTCCTGAATTGCTTTAAAAGCGGTTGCGAGTGCGACTTCCGTCTTTCCAAAGCCGACATCTCCGCAAAGAAGCCTATCCATAATGCGGTCACTTTCCATATCCCGCTTAATTTCAACGAGTGCTTTCTTTTGGTCATCCGTATATTCATAAGGAAAAGACTTTTCAAAAGTTTCTTGAAGATAAGTATCTTTTGAATATTTAAAGCCTTTTGTGTTTAGCCTTTCGCCATAAACTTTGACTAAATCAAAAGTCATTTGTTTGAGCGAATTTTTGACTTTTTGCTTTATTTTGTAAAACTCTGTTCCGCCTATTTTATTGCATTTTGGTTCAGATTCACCCGAAAAAGCAGATAAAAGGTCTGTATTTTCACTTGGGACATACAATTTATCGCCGTCACGATATTCTATTATTATATAGTCGCGCGAAACGGAAGTTAGACGCAGTTTTTCAATTCCAATACACTTTCCTATTCCGTGAATTTCGTGAACGACATAGTCGCCAACCTTTGGCAAAAATTTTGATTTAACATTCTCTTTTGTTTCAACTTTTGTTGTTTGAACATGCGTTAAAAGTTCCTTTTCGCCAACAATAAGTAGACGTTCCATTTCAAAATTAACGGAAGAAATTAAACCCTTTTCTAAGATTCCGACAACTTCCTTTTTTAGTTCCGTTAAGGTCTTACAAAAAGAATATTTTATCCCCATTTCATCCAAAATATTTTTCATTTTGTTTTGATGAAGGCTATCACCTAAAGACAAGGCGATTGTATAATTATTCGACAAATAATCCTTAATTTGATTTGCAAGTTCTATATAATTATCAACAAATTTTGGAACATGCGGACAAATAAAGTTTACGATTTTTTTGCTTTCAAAAAATTTGTTTTGAGAAACTAGTCTAGCGTATGCGATTTTGTTAAAATTGCTAATTTTTTCAAGGATTTCCTTAAAAGTAAAATAAAAATCCATATTTTTTGGCAAAAATTCGCCCGACATTGAAAGGTCAAGAAAACTCTCTACATTTTCGCTATTTATTGAGCCAAGTTTGTCATAAATAAGTTTTGGTTCGTCAAAAAGAATGGTTGCACCTTTTGCGTAATCTAAAATTCCCATCAAAAAATAGTCTAAATATGGCGCGAAAAAGACTGACGAAAAATTGCTTTTAGCACGCAAATACTCTAGTTGCGTCGATACTATTTCGCTAATTCTTAACATATTTTCATCTTTTAGTTTCAAAGTACTCAAATCTTTCTTGATTTTTTTCTCAATATCATCAAAGTCAATTTCATTTAGGTCAATAAAAGAATTGCAATAGATTGTCTCTGTCTTTTTGTCGTCTAAAAGTTTAAAGTTTTCTATATCATAAGTTTTTATACTTTCTATTTCGTCATCAAAAAAACTAATTTTGATTGGACTACTTTTGCCCACTGGAAAAATATCTACAATATCGCCTTTGATTGAAAAGTCACCAGCATCTAAAACAACATCTTGCCTTTTATACCCCATTGAAACAAGTTTGTTTGAAAGGTCGTCAAAATTATATTCACCCCCGACATTAAACTCTAAATTATGAGACAACAAAAAATCTTTTGTCGGCACCTTTTGAAAAAGTGCAGATGGTGATAAAAGTAAAACATCCCAATCATTTTGGGCAAGTTTTGAAAGTGAAATATAATAATCTTTAAATTCTTTTGAGTTTTTCTCGGAAATAGTAACAAGAAGTGGAAGTTTTTCTTCAAAAACGACCACTTTTTTATTAAGTCGCGTCAAAGTCTCTTTATACAATAAAAGCCCTTCTTCGCT
>CALBHW010000058.1 GCA_937893125.1 uncultured Clostridia bacterium | reverse complement strand
GAAAAGTATTATGACGGTTTAAGACTTGCTGAACAACCATATAACATCTGTCAAGAGCAAGGCGACGCAAGATATGTTGATTATGTCGACTTTGTAAATAGTTGGAAAAACAATAGTAAGTAAAATAGTGATACTCCCCCCTTGCAAGGGTGTGAGTTAAATGTATTAACTTAATTGATTATGTTTTAATCTTACTACCCCCACCCCCTACGAATGGCGAAAACGGGGTCCCCGAAAATAGCAGTAAAGCGTATGCTTTACGAAATTTTTGGGGTGAAGGAGAGACAGCCCGCTTGTCGAACGATTGCGTGAGCGATCTGAGTTAAAGGGCTCGTCTCGACGTGCTCGGTCGCCATATATCTTAACAACTATTTAAATATTTTCTAGTAAATATGTCTTTATTTTTTTATTCGCCCAACAAATAGTTGCAAGAAATGGGGAAAAGGGATAAAATAGGGATATGAAGATTTGCGGGAATGTCGAAGAAATTGTTTATAGAAATAATGAAAATGGGTATACCGTTCTTGTTGTTGAGTACAAGGACGATTATCTTACATGTGTAGGTAAGACCGCAAATGTTAATATAGGCGAAGATGTTGAACTTGAAGGCGAAATGGTTAAGCACAGCAAATTTGGGAGACAATTTGCTTTTACGAGTCTAAAAACGGTTGAGCCAAAGAGTATTGAGGGTATAAAAAAATATCTTGGGAGCGGACTTATATTTGGTGTGGGCGTTGTGACTGCCGAACGCATTGTGGATAAATTTGGGGTAGACACGCTTGACATTATGGCGTATTCGCCGATTAGACTTTCTGAAATTAAGGGAATAAGCGAAAAACGTGCCATTCAAATTGGTGAGAGTTATGCCGAAGTTAAGGGGTCGCAAAACGCAATTATTTTCTTGCAACAATTCAATATTTCGCTCAATTTGTCGCTTAAAATATACAATATATACAAAGACAAAACCGTTGACATTGTGTCTCAAAATCCTTACAGGCTTGTTGAAGATATTGACGGTGTGGGTTTTTTATCCGCGGACAAAATTGCGCAAAATATGGGAATTAGTTTAACGAGCGATTTTCGTGTGCGGGCTGGAATTTTGCATATTCTAAAAGAGTCGAGCGAAAAAATGGGAAACACTTTTTTAACTCGTGACGACCTTTTTGGACAAGTTTTTGACCTTCTTAAAATTGACGAAGGGACGCTTTCTCCGCTATTTGATAGTGAAATTGAAAAACTTGAAATTGAGAATGTTATAAAAAGGTTTACATATCACGATAAAGAGTGTGTGGCGCTCAAAAGTTTTTACTATATGGAGTCGACAATTGCGAGCAAACTTATTCTTCTAGATATAAGCGAACTCGATAACAAGGTTGATGTTGAGACGGAAATAACCGAGTACGAGCGCATAAACAAGATTGAACTTCACGAGACGCAAAAAGACGCCATTCGTCAAGCGGTTAAGGGTAAGGTTACTGTTATAACTGGCGGTCCTGGTACTGGAAAAACTACGATTGTCAAGGCTATTTTGCAAGCGTGTAGTAATTACACGAGAAAGATTTTCCTTTTAGCACCAACTGGTCGCGCGAGCAAAAGAATGAGCGAAGCGTGCGGATATGACGCAAGTACAATCCATAGGGCGCTTGAAGTGACTTACAAGGACGGCGACGCACCGCGTTTTAAGTACAACGAGAAAAACAAACTTGATGCAGATGTTGTTATTGTGGACGAGATGTCAATGGTTGATGTCAACTTGTTTTATTCGCTCGTAAGAGCCCTACCTAATAGTTGCAAACTTGTGCTCGTCGGCGATAAAGACCAGTTGCCAAGCGTGGGGGCGGGAAATGTTTTAAAAGACATTATAGACAGCAATGTAATCAGTTGCGTCAAATTGTCGCACATTTATAGGCAAGATGACAAGAGTTTGATTGTCACAAACGCCCACCTTATAAACACGGGTAAAATGCCCGACCTTAGCAATCATTCGACCGATTTTTTCTACGAAAATAGAGCAGTTGGCGAAGATATGTTTGACTGCATAGTAAAACTTGTGACTGAGCGCTTGCCCGCGTTTAGAAAGTGTGAGCCTATGGATATTCAAGTTCTTTGCGCTATGAAATCGGGAATGTGCGGAGTGGAAAATTTAAATAGAAAACTCCAAGAAATCATCAATCCGCCCGCTTTTAAAAAACACGAAATCGTTTTTGAAAACCGTATTTTGCGCGAAGGCGATAAGGTTATGCAGGTTATAAATAATTACGACCTTGAATGGCACAAAACGCTTAAAAACGGAATGATTGAAAAAGGAACTGGCGTTTTTAATGGCGATATGGGGCGTATTCTTAAAATTGATTTTCAAAACGGCGAAACAGTTGTTGCTTTTGACGACGATAGAGTCGCGACTTACACACGTGCCGAAGTGGGCGAACTTTTTGTGTGTTATGCGACAACTATTCATAAAAGTCAGGGAAGCGAATTTGACACGGTTGTCGTGCCAGTTGTGAGCGGGTCGCCACAAATTATTACTCGAAACCTTTTATACACAGCGGTTACGCGTGCCAAAAAATTGGTTGTTTTGGTGGGCGAAAAAAAGAGCATTTCGCGAATGATTTACAACAACTACACTGCAAAACGAAACAGTATGTTATGCGAACTTATAAAACTTCAAAAATCTAAGGCGGACGACATTTATGGCTGAACTAAATGACCTTTTTGGAGAAAAATTTTGTTGCGCACTTTGTGAAACAGAGATTATCGGTGGCGGAAAATTCCATTTGTGCGACAGTTGCTATAACGGGCTTGATTTTATTTCGCGTGCGTGTGAAAAGTGCGGAGATAAGGTAAATAATTTTGATAGATTTTGCGTAAATTGTAAGGACGTCCATAGAAATTTTGATTATTGCGTTTGTGTTACGAAGTTGGGCGATACGAGCAAAGATTTGGTCTATAAACTCAAATATGGCAAACAACCTTTTGTCGCAACTGCGATTGCGGAACTTATGACTGAGAGATTTCACGATGTCGTGCTTGATAATTTTGACCTTGTGACCTATGTTCCGATAACAAGAAGCAAAATGAAAGAACGCGGTTTTAATCAAACGGAAATAATCGCAAAAATTATTGCGGACAAATTGGGCTTTAATTTTAAGAAAAACTTGTTTCTTAGAATAAAGGACAACTTTGAACAAACACAACTTGACTCCGAGGGCAGAAGAAAGAACTTGGAAGGTGTCTTTGTTATTGATGATTCGGTCGACTTGACAGGTAAAAGTGTGCTAGTTATTGACGATGTTTATACAACTGGTGCCACAATGCAAGCACTAAACGAACTTTTACGCGACAAACACGCAGAAAAGGTTTGCGGGCTTATGTTTTGCCACGCGTAAAAATTAAGTAATTTTTGAAAAATATTTTTAGTATGTCTAGTTTAAAAATAAGCAAATATCTATTCATTTTACATATAATTTAAAAAAAAGTCGGATAAAAGCGTCCGCCTTTTTGTTTTAATTTAAAAAAGTCGGATAAAAGTATCCGCCTTTTTGTTTTAATTTAAAAAAGTCGGATAAAAGTATCCGCCTTTTTGTTTTAATTTATAAGTTCATCTAGGGTTGTGTTTAAAATGTCGCAAAGTTTGCGAAGGGCGGAAATGTTTGGCTCCGTTCTGCCTTGTTCCCAGTTTGCATAACAACTTTCAACTATGTTTAATTTGTCTGCAACTTGTTTTTGTGTCAGTCCCATAGATTTCCTTGCTAACTTCAAGTTTTCACAAAATAATTTGTCCATATAATAAATGTTAACAAAAATTTTGATAAAATAACTTGACACTAGACAAAATGTCTAGTAAAATATCTTTTGAAAGATTAAAACTTTTTGTGACCAAAGTGGCGTTTTTATCTCTTTTCAGTGTAACGCCATTCATCCTTCTTTTTCGAATGGTCATAAAAGATAGTTTTAATCTTTTTTTTTTAAATTAACAGTTTTTAATAATTGATTGAATGCTAATTGAGTTGTGAAAAAAATATATAATTTTTTTAGGGAACTTTTTGAGCGATACATTTATAAAAATGTTCCCTAAAATGCAAGGATAACGTGAGATTGTGTTAGCGTTTTTTAAGGAGACTAAACAAATAGTTTTCTAATTTTTCGCGGGATAAGGTGTAGATGTTTGGTTGTTCTTTTATGGGAACGGCACCAAGATGTGTAAATGTTTTTATTGATTTAGAGTTGTTTTTATTTATGTGAAATTTTACATGGTCGTAAATTAAAAACTCTTTTTCTTGGGATAAACATTGCAAAATGGTAAGCAAAATGTGAGAGTTTTTGTAATTTTGAGAAAGTTCAATTTCGCTCAAAATTAGTTCGTTATTTTGAACGCATAATTCCACAAATCCTGCAATTTTGCTATTTTTATAGACGACATATAAAAAGAAGTCGGGCGATTTTAGGAGTTCGCTTAAATTTTCCGACCAAATTTTTTTGTCGTCATTTTTGATTTTAAATCCAATTTGCGCCATATTACTTGAAACAATGTCAAATAGTTGCGACATTTCATTCTCGTTTAGGCTTTTTTTACGGACAATTTTCGTCTCTATATTAAATAAATATCTCATTTTCACTTTATAAAAATAGGATAACAAGATTTTTCTTGTAAGTCAATAAAATGGGTTAAGTAAAAATCATAATAATGTTATGCAAATTGCTAATAAGGTTGACATAAAATGCTTTATTTTTGGTTCAGGCATCTTAAATTTGTGTGTAGTTTTGCAAAAAATCAAACGAATTAAGTAAATTACTTATAAAAAACTAAAATAATCCCCCCAAAAAACAAAGATTTTTCAAGGTAAAAAGACAAAAAATTTCTAAAAAAAGTGGTTAAATTTGC
>CALBHW010000057.1 GCA_937893125.1 uncultured Clostridia bacterium | reverse complement strand
AAGTATAAATAAACTAGTCGTTTTTCCTTCAAATATTCCATACTCAATGTATCACATTAAGCTCATTTTGACAAGTAGTTTTATCGTTTTTGTCCGGTAATCAATTTAAAAAGCATGTTCGTCTAAAAATTTTGATTATTTTATTTGCCGTACGTTTTTTCTTCTCAAAAAAATTAGCAAACCTTTCCATGAAAATTTTTAACAAATCTTTTATTTGAATCAAAGTATTTGGATCCGAGTAATTAAACTCTGTTAAACATATCAATGGGAATTTATCTATTTCATCTCCCGTCTTTACAAATTGGAATAAAATATCTTGTTTAATATAAATATTATTATTTTTCAGTAAATCTGCATATTCTTTTTCAAATCCAACAATTTTTACTTTATTGGAAAACTGAATTATAATTTTTTGCTTTAGAGCTACTGAAATTAGATTGTTTAGCAATATGACATTAAGCGTTTCTGAACATATGTCACCAGTAAAAAATGACATCATATTCTGAATAATTTGTTTTTCAAAATGACATAGGTACTCAACCAACAAATCATTATTTTTGACCAGAATGTTAAAATCCGTTTCACAAAATGTTATTTTATTAGCATTCAGAACTATTAAAGCCTTTTTAGTATTCGTTACATCTTTTAAATTAAATGGGGTTGCTATTTTACCCAATAAGCATTTTAAAATTTCTTCATCATTTATATTATTTACAAGATATAACAAAAGTTCTTTATTATCTGATGAAATAGAAATATTTGACATTGCTTCATGATTATTTTGAATAAATTCAAGTAATATATTTTTATCTTCTAAATTTTCAAATACAAATTGGATATTGAACCATGTTGGTTCTATTTTATTATTTAATACAATACTTTGTAACAGAGATCTGTCAAGCAAACTAACATTTTCTATGTTCATATCAAATTTTTCAATTAAAAAGACTTTGCATTTACTATCTATGACTGGATTAAGGATTAGACTTGTTGCCAAAAGTGAATTTTCTTTTAAATTCAAAACCCTATCATTTAACAATATATTTGAGATGTATTCATTTAAATTGCTAGAAATGTAGTCTTTCAGTAAATCTTTCATTTCTATATATTGTTGAGCATTTTTTAATACTTTATTGCAATCTTCTCCTTCTAACCTCAACACAAAAAATAAGTTTTCGATATTGATTTCATAGTAATTATTTTCAATAATCAAGTCTATTATTTCATTGTCGATCAACTTATTAGTTAATTGAGAAAACTTTGGCTTAATAGTACTAAATATATTTTTAATCTTTTCCAAATTAAAATTTTGCAATAAAGATTTAATGTCACTTTTGTTTGAAAAATATTTTGCAAGACAACTATTTATATTTATATCTTTTGTATTTTGAACATTCAGAAGAGTATTGACAATTAAATCTTTTTTGTCATCTGTCAAATTACTTTTTAAAATTTTCTCTGCTAAGTTTATGTCTGATTTTAAAATTGTCAACAATTGAATGATTTCATCATCGTTTTCAGTAGCGAAGAAAGTTAAAAGCAATTTGAGGCACTCTTCATTCCTTGACGACAAAGTTTTAATAAGATTTGCCTTCTTGTCCGAATCGTTTATTAAATGAATATTTTTTAGGATACATTTATTCACTATTGATATATCGGTAAAATCCTCTTTTTTCAATCGTGCAACCACTTCCTAACATTTTCTATTTGATCGGATTTTTGAGAAAATTCTTTATCTTCTTGCACATAATCATTATTAAAAACATTTTGGATTCCCGATTTATCTACCAAAACTTCATATGGAAGACTTAAAATAGTTTGTTTATCCTTATTAAGATCATTAATGTTATTCTTTATCTCTTTTATTTCTTCTTCAACTTTGGTCTTTATATTTTTTTTCTCGCTTTTCAAAATTAACCGAAGAAATTATATCTAAATCTTGTTCAGATATATTCACAGCACAACCATAATAAAATGGATGTTCTAATCTATTAAAATCCAAATTTTCAAGAGAAGTTAAAGAATCTATTCTTATTAGCGAACTTCCTGAGCGATATCCTGATTTTACAAAGACGCCTTTCAACATCAATTTTAATTCATCAAAATTTGTAAAGTATTCATTATTTGCAGACTGAATTAGCGATTCCAAATTATTTATCTCATTATTAATTTTTTGCAATAAAACATTGGACAAATTTCTTTTATTTAATAGAATTGGCAAAACCCCACTTTTTTCTTCTAATTTAGAATATTCAGCAGGAAATAAATTCCTAAACAATGATAATGTAAATAACTTTTCATTTGAAATTCGATTTTTATTTTTTCATTAACAATTCTTTTTCTTGTTATTATATAATCATTAAATGTGTTTTTTAAAATTCTCATATCTGGTATATACAGAGATATATCCTTTATATAATCTTCCGATAACCCCAAGTCACCATCGTTATTATTAACAATTTTAATAAACTCTCTTATTTTTTCTCCTGTCGTTGTTGGATTAACGATTGGCACTATTGACAAAATGAAATCAAAGAATTTTGCTCTTTCTTCAACATCTTCAATAACTTCACTTTTTAAAGCATATAAAAATGTTATTTTTTTACATTTTCTATTTTTTGAATTATTTATAATAGTATTTAATTCTCGTAGTTTGACAACTATATCATTAGATTTTAATCTATCCAAGTCTTCAAAAATAACCAAATCTATATTTACACAATCAAAAAAATACAAGATTTCATCTATTAATTTATTTATTATAGAATTAGTTTCTCCATTGCCTTTAGTCTCAATTTCAAAATCCTTATATTTGATTTTTTTTAAAAGATTTAAAATATATCATATTGAAAATTATGCATCCAAAAGATACAATTATCAATCCTAAAAAAAAGAATTTAGTCCACTTAGCATTTTCAAATAAGGCAATTTCAGAAAGTTCAACACCAAATAAAATAGATGAAATAGCAAAAATTGTTAAGATAAACGAGAGTAAAAAGCTTTTCCAGAATGGAGATTTATTAGTCCTTTCAATTTTAGAATTTGGTAATTTTTCTTTATTCTGACTATATAGCAATTGTTGAAGTATACTACGTTCTATTTCATCTTCTTTATATTCTTTACCATTAAATGTAGACAAAGATAATTTTACAAATCCGTTTTTATTTTCTTTTTTTGATCTATAGTTATATAAATACGTCTCAATTAAACTACTTTTTCCTGCACCTAGTTTTGCGACTATTGCGATATTCTTAACATTTCTATTTTTAATTTGTTGATCTAATATCTTTGCATCTTCATTATAATCACTTGATATAGTTGGAGAGTTGTCCAATAATATATCTTTTTTAACCATAAAATATCCTTTTTATTTAAAATGATACTCTAATATTTAGTTACCATTATTATAACATGAAATCTTTTGATTTTGTTATGGTTTTTATAAAATTTTATTTTTCTTATAATGTCTAATACAGCCATGGCTTTAATTATTTCTGTTAAATTCTTGCAAAAATTACGACAAAAAAACAGCACATATAATAAGGCTCAAATTAAAGCACTTACAAAGTTTTCTTGCAGTTTAGGACGACTGAAGAAAACCGAGATTAGCCGAAAATTTGAGTATAACATGTTTAAATACATCCGGTTTAAAATTGTACACCTAAATAATCTAGGGGATACAGTAAAAAAACAAGTGTGCTTCTGTTGAAGCTTCATAATCTCTCAAATTGAAAAAGTTAATTCTTATGCTTAAAAGATGTCGTCAGAGAATATTCTTAATTACTTAAATATTTTTGTATTTCGAACAAACCATTCCAATTATATTGTTTTGTAATTAAATCATACAAATATGGTATAATAACGATATTATCATCTTGATTTTTAAAAATTTCAGGATCGACTCCTTCAGGCTTAAGTATATTAATAATCAAAGCTTTTTTGCCGTTACATTCTTGCAATTTTTCTTTTATATGTTGCAACATGTTCTTTCTATCCAAATCTTTGAACCCTGTAAAATTTTTAAAATCAACATATGAGTTGTTTTTATAAAAATCAAATTTTTCATATTTTTCGTTGTTTTTTATTTTAGATAATGAAATATTTAATTTTGATTCTAAAATAAACTCACCTACAACCTCTCCCAAAGCTCCTTTATAAATATCATTAAACATACACGGGGATAGAATATATTTTTTCTTTTCAAAAGTTGTAGCATATTCTTTTTGAATAAAAAATTCCTTAACTTCTGGTATTTCTAAAAGGGCTTTCAAATCAGTATAATCTTCTCCAATCATTTCTCCTATGTTTTCAACGAATGAAAAATCTTTTTTTCCTGCGTTAAAAAAATATATATTATTGTTTTTTGGCAACTCAATATAGGCACTATACACTTCTGTTGGAATATCAATAGTCGGATGTTTTAATACCAGTTCTCTTAATTGTTCCCATTTATATGGGCTATCATCTTTAAACGCTAAAAGTTTACCAATATAAGCCTTACTTTGATTTTGAATAACTTGAGCTTTATGATTAAATTCTTGGTGTATATTAGGAGTCCCATCGTTATTAAAATTATCTAGCAGTTTCTCAAATTCTGGATTTAGCAAAATATGTTTATAATGTCTTTTCACCCCTTTTAAATCTTCTTTTAATAATGCGTCATAATAGATAAAAATGTATTTTGATTTATTTTTTGTCCTACAAATTCTTCCTATTGCTTGTTGAATTATTTTTGAAGTGTTTAATTTTAAATTTATTGAATTCTTAGGAGTTGGGAAAAACCAATGCCTTAAATTATAAAAAGTTTCAAACCCACGCTTTATGTACTTATAAGCATCCCATTCCGCATTTTGCAACTCTCCTGAATCTTCTAGTTGTTTTACTTGATATAAAAATTTTATAAATTGAGAATCTTCAACCACACTATTATTCATATTTACAAAGACATTAGTAGGCCTATCTACATAAATAGCATCAAAATCCTTATACTCATCTTGATAATCAGAGCTATTAATTGAAAAATAATCGCGATTTTTCTTAAAATCGGCTGGTATTTTATATTGAATATTTTGCCCCGCACCAAGAGTTTGATAAGATGATGCAACGAACACTTTAGCACCCTTACTTAGAAGCATTTCAATATCTGCTTTTTTTGTTTCATAAGAGTCTAAATCCCCATAAATACTATAAAAATAAGCGACTTTATTTAACTCTTGTTTTAAATCATTAAATACATCCTGTGCAAATTTGAAATTAAAATTAGAATCTTGGTCCTTTAATAATTTACTTGTCAAAAACAAAAAAGAATAAATTTCGTCTTTAGATAAAAAATTTTTCATACATTGAAATAATTTTAAATATCTTATCTTTTTATGATTATCTAAATTTTTAAAATATTTTTCAAGTTTGTTTTGTATGTTCTTACTATAAGATCCTATTATCTTGTCAATGTTAATCTCTGATATGTCAATTTTTTCAGTTATTATCTGATCCCTTCTATATCCCTCAATCTGCTTAGAAAAATAATTCTTTAAATGTTGCCGTTCTTCCTTTGTTAAATGTTTAAATTTTGTTCCTAATTTTATTTCTAAATATCTTATATCAAAATTGCCGGTATTAGTTCTCAAATTTGACGATGCTGAAATACCTATAACTTTTGCCTTGTTACATAATCCTATTAATATCTTTTCAGGGCTATCATCAACCGCAATATAATACACCTTTGACTGTGTATCAAAAGAATCGCTATCAATAATACTATAATAACTAAAACCTTTTTCATTGCAAGAGAAATCTAAGTCATCAAAAAGTTTATCACTAGAAATTGATTTATTCTTCTTTCTTCTCACGATGCTTTTTGTTAAATAGTTTAAATAGATTCCTTCTATACCGAACTCGGCAAGAACAGTTTTTACACACGAGTCGTCAGATATTAAATTCATATCCTCTTTAAGTTCTATTTTCAAATGCCTATAGTTGTTCGCTATATAACCTATTCCAACTTGAAAATAATTTACAAAGCTTTTTATCTCTGATAACACGCTTTTTAGTTCATCAGAATTATAATTATTAGTGGTTGGATATATTTTATTAATTTTTTCATCAGAACTTGATTTCACTACTAAAGAATTATTCCCATCTGGTAAAACGCTAATAAATCTATAATCCTGAAATAAAAAATAAGCATCATTCTTAGGGTTTCCTTCAAGTTTATATAAATATTGCAAATTGTATTTTGACTTTAATTCAGATAATCTCTTTTTAAATATTTTAATAATCTCATTTGGAAAATAATACTTCCTTCCCTCATCTTTCTTCTGTTTTGTATATTTTGAAGGAGTCATAAGCTTTTCAGTGAAATCACAAATATTTAACCCAGCATCAATTTGACGGAACAAATCTAATAGACCAATTTTACTATTTAGAGAATCTTGAATGATTGCATTTAAAATATTTTCTTTAGCTGAATCAAATTCATCCATAAATATAGTTGAGCCCTCAACAATAGAATCATTCAATATCGTATAAGATGGCTTTACTATGGTTGAATTCATAGAAAGAAATTTGTCGACCGTCATAAAAATAATTTTTGATGCATTAGTTTTAACAGAAGGGTATAATACTTCTATCCATTGATTATTGTCTTTTATAAATTTCAGTCGTTCATCATAATCTCTTTTCTTACCTTTATCATCATAAGCGACAAATTTTTCCAAAATTGATCTAAATTTAGGCTCGAACTCTTCTCTTAAGCTCTTTTTGGCTTCAGCTTTGAATTCAACTGCGATATTAGAATTGATGATCCCCTCTAATGTTTTAATATGTTTAGTAACATTGTCTAATTTAATCTTCTCAGGAATTGAATTATAAACATTCGTAAAATTTTCCAAAAGCATATCCATATTGCTTTTTATGTAAACTACATTTTCATCGAACTCTATCTTCCTATTATCTTTCAAGAATCTATCTTTTAAAGCATCATAATTTAAATTTTTCTTTAATGGAGTTATAAAAAAAATTTTATTCCTGCTTTTTTTATAGTTATTATAAATAAAATCAATTACATTATGCGTTTTCCCACTACCAGTAGGCATATCAATTAAAAGTAATCCATTACTTTCTTCCTCTAGGCAATATTTATGAATGATCTTTTGCATAACTCCTCCGTAAAACATTATAGTTTACCATAATTTTCCATTTCTGTCATTGTTTATAAGTGATCATTTTAAAACACCTAGTTTTATGTAAAGTTTTATTCTTATAGCAAATAAGGATGAAACTTTTTTTATTACATAAACGGTTAGCCTTCGCCTTATTTAATTTAAGCAAAAGGAGGTGAAAACATTGGCATTTGTTACTGAAAATGGTTCTGTGCTTTTGAATCCAGCCGAAAAAGGTTTAAAGTATTCTCTTGAGTTAAAGCATAAAAAAGCTTTGACTAATATGGGTAAAAGAAAGATGGATAAAAAAACTGGTAAGCAAAAAAAACTGACAAAAGAATAACTTGCTTACAGAGCTGGTTACTTAGCCCATCAAAAGGATAGTAATAAGGTGTTTAGGTCTAAACATCCAAGATACAAGCGAAAGACTGGTTAAAGGAGAATTTATATTTGAAAAGTAAAAGGTTTATACCTTGGGGACGAACTTTGACAACCAAAGATAATTTTTTGGGTAAACAAAAAACAAAGTCTTGTAAAACAAGACCCGTTGTTGTAGTTGATACTAATAACGAAGATTTAGCAGTTGTTCCCCTATCTTCAAAGAAAAGTACTAATAGAACTGAAAAAGGTTATAAAAATCCTAAGACTAAACAAAAGACATATTACAAGCATTATTTAGAAATTGAAGATAATGAAGGTCACCCAATTAGAGTTAATGAAAAGTTTAGAGAAAACCATAAAAATATGGATGTTTCTCGAGAACAAGTCTTAGATATTCGTCAAAAAATTTTAACACAAGCAAGAACTAAAGACTAGTTTGAATAACTATCAGCTTTGCTGGTGTGCAAGCTTCCCAGCAAAACTCCCTATTATTTATATTCTAGGAAGTTGAGAGTCATACAATGTTTGCATTGATATGACCGAGACGACGACGAATACACACATAGTTTATATTTTATCGCACCATTAGTATGTTTTAGTTCTCTACTAGGTTTTAGTATGCTATAATCTTTCTACATTTTTTTGTGTAAGTTTTCCAGTTTTAGCCCCCTATTAAGTTTTGGTATGATATAATAGATTACTAAAAAAAGAGCTCAAAGGTTGTTATTTAAATAGCCTTTAAGCACTTTTTTATTTTAGAGCCCCACAAAGCAGATTATCCCAAGAGATTCTTTAAAAAAATCGTAAGCTAAATTTAATTTGGCTTATAATTTTTGTCATAATATTTGTTTGCTAAATCAATCGCTTTAAAGCAGGTATTATCAGTATTTAAAATTTTATTTTTATTTTTTTCCCAAAACTCCTTATATTGATTAAAGCTCATATGATTTGCACCGCCCATATAATCTACCTGTTCGTTCTGCAAGTTATCATCTTCCCAACCACAAAACATACATATAGAATATTCACTTTCAATGTTGCCCAAACCACATATTTTGCACTTGTGAGGGTAAGAATCAATATTCATACTTTTAATTGTTTTATCTTCTTTCATAGTTTTTTATTTAATTCCAATAATCTCCATATAAGTCAAAATCGTATCGTTTTATACAGCTTTAATAAACATTTCTATAGGTTTTGCTCGATACTTCACATTAGTTGGTAGTCTTTGTGTCGATTTTTTGTACCTTGTGTTTCTCTTTTTTTGAAAATTTTGGAGACAAGATAAGAAGTAAGAAAAATATTAAACAAGTCGCAAGCCCTAAAATGAACATTGCTAGGTTACTTACTTCCGTTCCAAAAAAATAGAATTTCATATCAAACGCTTTTGCAACTTCATCGACCATTTGTGGGGGCGCAGTTTTAGCGATTTCGTTTACAACACCATTCAAATAATAATAGCGGAAAAGGACGGAAGAATATGTCCCTGGAAGAAACGACGCAAAGACTTTCATCGCGTTGCCCATAGAATTTATAGGCATATATGCGCCACAAATAAAGCCGTACAAACTTGAAACAAGCGTACATATTCCGCCCATTGCCCCTTGCGACGAGACAAAATTCCAAATAAAATTAGCTAAAAGCGTGCCAAAAGTTGATGTTAAAAGGATATTTAATAGGATAAACAAAATATCAGTGAGAGACAAATAAAATCCGACTATCGCAAG
This sequence comes from uncultured Clostridia bacterium, assembly GCA_937893125.1. Lineage (GTDB taxonomy): Bacteria > Bacillota > Clostridia > Christensenellales > UBA1242 > UBA7862. The sequence continues at coordinate 3,102 of CALBHW010000057.1, read as the reverse complement.
ATAAATTAAACCTAAAACAAACAAAATTAGGCAAACGATAATTGTTGAGAAAAGGTTTGATAAAACATAACTTAAACGCAAGGTCGATTTTTTGACAGGCGCGACCGCGAAATCCAAACTAGCCCCCGACAACTTGTCTTGCACATACATGCTTGAACAAAACGAAATTGTCACGCACGAAACAGAAAGAACGGACGAAAACAGCCAACCGCCCGAAAAGGCGTGAACCAGTTTGTCGTCAAGAGTGTAACCCTGAGTGCCTCTTATAAGCTCGGTTTCCATTGTATTCTTTAGAAATGTTATAAACAAAACAAGCAATATTATTGGGGTAATAAGCGAAATAAAAAATGTCATTTTGTCTTTAAAATAAAGCCTAATATTTCGCGAAGTTAGAGATGAAAGTTGTTTAAAATCGTTTTTCATACATTCTCCTTTAATTGCTTGCCCGTAACAGTCAAAAAGACATCGTCCATTGAGCCTTTTAAAACTTCGAAGTCGTCAATTTTGTCCGCATTTTTTGTCAAAAAGTCTAGTGCAAGTTTTGTAGTGTCAAATCTTACAACCAAATTTTCACGAGTTTTGGTGTAAATTAAGTCGCTTTCGTCAAGAATTTTTATTAGGTCTGACGAATAAGAATAAAGTTTTACATACTCGCTCGCGTACTTATTTTTAAGATAATTTGGCGTGCCACGCGCAACAATTTTGCCCGAGTCCATAATGACAACATAATCGCTATCAACCGCTTCTTCCATATAGTGGGTCGTAAGAAGAACGGTCAAATTCTTCTCCCGCCTTAAATATGTCACAAGCGACCACACAAGAGAACGCGTTTTTGGGTCAAGCCCCGTCGTTGGCTCATCCAAAATTAAGACGCTTGGATTATGAATAAGCGCTCTCGCGATGTCAACCTTTCTCTTTTGTCCGCCACTCAACTTTTCAAGTGGCTTTTTTAAAAGGTCGCGCAACTCCAATTTTTCGCACAAAAAATCAAGATTTTTCTTAAATTCGTCTGATTCTAGATTATATAGGTCGGCACGAAATTTAATATTGTCATAGACCGACAACTTTTTGTCAAGTACCGAGTTTTGAAAAACAATACCAATTTTGCTTAGCGCGCCAAAATCTTTTGGGTCTTTGCCGTTAATTACGACTTCGCCCGAATCTTTTTCTAAAATGCCAACAAGAATATTTATTGTTGTACTCTTGCCCGCACCGTTAAGCCCCAAGAAAGAAAACAATTGTCCTTTGTCAACCGAAAAAGAAATGTCATTGACAGCCTTGACATCTTTAAAATATTTTTTCAAATGCGAAATTTCAATAATTTTTTCCATACAAACCTACCTTTCGCTTTTTATCAACCTATTTAAAATAAGGTCAAAAAATAACCCCTTGCAAAAACATTTATATAAAAAAGGATAGCACACAGCCACCCTTTTTGTAAAATAAATATGTAAACATTAGATACTATTTTTTTTAAAAAAAATCAACTAAATAATTAGTTTAATGAACCCCAAACGATCGAGCTGATTTAAAAATTTTACCTTGCTTGTCATCTATAGTAATCACTAATACGTCTCCGCCATAATTATCACCACAATAGCCAAAAGCATGCTTATCCACGCCATTTATTCCCTTACCATCTTCACCATATGAAGTTATAGTTCTAAAATTAGCCATTGTTCCATTGTAGTAAAATGTAGCACCGTCCATTCCAATGGCTGCTTCGCTTGAGCCAAATGCTCCGCCTTCTATTTTAGCAATACTCCCAGGAATAGACATATATTTTAAAGAATCGCAACAAGCAAAAGCACTATAACCAATTTTTGTAACACTTTGTGGAATTACGACATCTGTAATAGAATCTTTGTTAAAAAACGCACTATCAGGAATATTTATTACCTTATTTGAAATTATAATTTGAGTATCACGTCCGCTATAAACTTCTTCAGTTGTATAATTTGGAGTCATAAAACAAGTATAAAGAGATATAGGTTCTGTTGGGACATCATACCAACTCTCTAAAGTGGAATCACTACTTGAAGTATAGTAGATATCGCCAGGCTCAACAAAACTTGTTGTCCCGACAACGGCGGAATTTGTGCAAAAATAGTAAAACTCATCGTCATTATTGTTTTTTAGTTTATGACTTATTATGCCTGGCGTAGCAACGGCGCTTCTATCGTCAAAAACATTATTTTTTTGTGAAAATGTGGAAGTAAGAACATCTGTTGGAATCGTCCCAACTATTTTAAATTTTGTTTTATCCTCATTATATTTTACACTTACTTGGTTCTCATTTATTGATGACCCTGTATTATTTGCGTAAGCAATTGTGATCAAATCGTCATCACCGCCACTTGGAGTTTGAGAGCCTTCTTTTGTTAGAGCCCAGTTGAGTGAACCGCTTAGGTTGGCGTTGCGAGCGGTGTTGGCGATGTGGAGTTTGATTGAATAGGTTGTCGATTTGTCGGGAGTTACTTCAATTGGCATTGACATTTTAGGATTGTATGCCCCATCATTAAGGGCGTATGAAAACTCAATGTTGCTTGCAGTTGTTGAATTGTCTTTATATTCAAGTGTTGCATAATATGTTTCTACCGCGGTGAATGTATATGTAATGATTAAATCTTGTTCTGCGGTTAATGCGATACTACTTTCCGTTGGGTTAAGTAAACTTGTAGTCGTAGGAGCGGTGGATAAGAAACTAACAGTTTTACTCCCACTACTTGTAACCATATCGGTTGTTGATATAACGGCACTAGTATTTTTGTTTACTTTACTATATTTAGCACTAACTGTCCCTTCAATATCAGTTGCAACATAAAGTACACTTACACTTGTACCCACTCCTTGCGTTCCACTAGCGAGTACAATTATTGTAGCAATAAGCCCCGCTACAACTACTAAACATACTGAAAACACAACTATCATTCCTTTTTTGTTCATAACGTCCCCCTTATTATCTTTTGTTTTTTACCTATTATTTTTCCATTTGCTATAGTTAATTTTAATTAAGCATTTACTAAATAATTATAACAATATTATTACTCATAAGCTAAATGATTTTTTGAAAGCCTACATTTCGCTTCTATATTCATTTTA
>CALBHW010000056.1 GCA_937893125.1 uncultured Clostridia bacterium | reverse complement strand
TTTGTTGTTTACAGTCGTACTTTTTGGGATTGAATATGGGCTTGGTAGTCTATATAGACTTCTTTTAGGTTAATGCGAGGTGGAATGTGGAAGAAGAATTACAAGCAAAATGGTATGTTTTACACACGTATTTGGGATATGAACAAGTCGCAAAAGACAATCTTGAAGTTGTTGTGAAAAAATATCACCTTGAAGACAGAATTTTTGATATAGTCATTCCTATGGAAGAGACAATCGAAGAAAAAAATGGCAAAAAGAAACTTGTTAGTAGAAAACTTATGCCTTGCTATCTCTTCGTAAAAATGAAATATGGTGACGACCTTTGGCACAATGTCACTCGTACTCGTGGAATTACGGGCTTTGTTGGTCCAAAAGGTAGACCACTTGCGATGACGGAAGACGAAATTAGGAAAATGCACCTTGAAAAAGTCAATGTCGATGTTAATGTCAAACCAAACGACAAAATCGAAGTCATTGACGGACCACTTTCGTCTCTCGTTGGGACTGTCGTTAGCGTTGATGCGGAAAATCATAGATGCAAAGTTAGCGTTGAAATGTTCAGCCGTGACACTTTGGTTGATCTTGACTTTTCACAAATTAGAGTTGTGTAATGGTTTTTGATAATCAAATTTAACTAAAATTATTACCCTTATGCAGTTTTATTTGAGTTGATTTTTTTGTTATAACTTTTATAGGGCTGTGTAAAAAGAATTGCTTGAAAATTAGAGCAAGTTTTAAATTGGTAATTTCTGCTTTATGCAGTGTTACATTGTAAAATCGTGGATTTTCATGATTTTGCGTGCTTTTAGGGGAACCTAAAAGATGTTTTAGTGGGCAACCGCTAAAAATGTGGGAGAACGTAAATCTTTCTATGCGTTCGACAAACCACTTATGCCAATCGGGAGGAAAAAATGGCAGATAAAAAGGTTAAGGCAGTTGTAAAATTGCAACTTCCAGCTGGCAAAGCAACCCCAGGACCACCAGTCGGTTCAACACTTGGACCACACGGGATTAACCTTGCTGGATTTACAAAAGAATTTAATGACAAGACGGCAGACAAAGTTGGACTTATTATCCCAGTAGTCGTCACAATCATGGAGGACAGGTCATTCTCTATGGTTCTCAAAACGCCACCAGCGGCAGTTTTGATTAAAAAAGCGTGCGGAATAGACAAAGCTAGTGCTGTTCCAAACAAAACAAAAGTCGCAAAAATTACTAAGGCACAAGTTAGAGAAATCGCTGAAACAAAAATGCCAGACTTGAATGCTTCGTCTATCGAAAGCGCAATGTCTATGGTCGAAGGCGCTGCTCGTAGCATGGGTGTCGAAGTTGTTGACTAATAGGGGGCATTGAGATGAAAGAAGGAAAAAGATATAAAGAAGTAAGTGCCCTTGTTGATAGAGCAACTATTTACGAACCACAAGAGGCAATGGATTTGGTTATTAAGACCGCTAAGGCAAAATTTGATGAAAGCGTTGAACTCCATGTCAAACTCGGTGTTGACGGAAGAAGCGCTGACCAACAAGTTAGAGGCACTGTTGTTCTTCCAGCAGGAACAGGAAAAACTAAGAGAGTTCTTGTTATTGCAAAGGGCGACAAGGCTGATGAAGCAACCAAAAATGGCGCAGATATTGTTGGTGCAGAAGAAATTATTGCTAAAATCCAAGGCGGATGGCTTGACTTTGATGTTTGTATCACAACACCTGATATGATGGGATTTGTCGGTCGTGTTGCTAAGGTTTTGGGACCTAAGGGACTTATGCCAAACCCAAAGAGTGGAACAGTTACTATGGATGTTAAAAAGGCTATTAGTGATGTTAAAGCTGGTAAAGTTGAATATAGACTCGACAAAACCAACATTATCCACGTCGGAATCGGCAAAGTCAGTTTTGGGACAGAAAAGCTTATGCAAAACTACGACGCTATTATGTCGGCAATTGTTAAAGCAAAACCTGCTGCAAGCAAGGGGACGTATTTAAGAAGTATTACTCTTTCGTCCACTATGGGACCTGGGGTAAGAACAATGTATAAAGCGTAGTTATTTGATTTTCGAGCCTAAATACATTAAATTTTTCAAAACACAAATCTCTTTTTGGGACTTGTGTTTTTTTTGTGGAAAAAGCGAAATGTTTTTGAATTTTTAATTTATAAATCAATATTGACAAGTCAACCTTTGTATGTTATGATTCAAGCATATAAATGGAGATAATAATGAGTAAAAAAGAAGAATCAAAAATAGCAAAAGCTTTTAATCGTATGGTTGAAGCAAGAGCAAGTGGGAGAAAGTTGACCTTGAAAGAAAGATTGCGTGAGGTAACTTTTGTTTCGGGTTGCTTTGTTGCTGGAATAGTTGCTGGAACAATTGCTGGAAGAATTATTGCAAGTGATGTGAATTTGAACACAAAGTATGCTGACCAAAATCTATCAAAAGCACCTGTTGTGGTCGATGTTAGAGAACCATTTGCAAATAGAATTGAAGCCGACCAAAAGAGCATTTTTGGCGAAAAGTATGTTGTTGAAGAATCTATTACGCGTCTTGGTGACAATAAAATGAGTGGCCCTTCAAGTTATGAAGCGTCAAAAAATTCTAAAAAAGTTAATTATAAGGTTTTAAGCAAAGAAGAAAGAGAGTTCTAAGACCAATTTTTTGGGGTGGGAAAAACGGTTTTAACAATATTTGGCAATTTTTAAAAGATTACTTTATAGTTGTTATTTTAAAAGACTACGAATATAAAATTATATGTTAAAAAAAGTTAGAAAAATAGTTTGTATTTTATAGTTCTAAAAAAACTAAAATCAATAATTCTATCGCCCCAAAGAGTAACCTTTGGGGTGATTTACAATTAAAAGGCTAAAAAATAAAAAGGGAGAAAAAATGGACGCAAAAGAAGTTGCAAAAGTATACAATAAAGTTCTGCAAAATAGAGAGTATATGAATGGCTTATTTAACGAAAGTCACGACGAAAACGAGGTGCTTCGTACGCTTAGTGGCGCACTCGAATTTATCGTTGCGTCGCGCAAGTTTGCACCTAACGAGTATTTGGAAAATCGATATATGGTTTTGCGTCGTTTATATGATTTGGGGTTAAATAACGACGAAATTGACGAAAATATCTTTTCAAATCCTATTTTATGTCACGCATTTAATGGCGATAATTATGAAAAGGTTTTAAAATTTGGGTTGGGTAATTATAAGATTTTAGATAAAAAATATTTAAAAAAAATAGATAAAGTGGAGTCTGTTTTTACCGATCTTGACTCTTTTTATCAATTTCAACTTAATAAAAGAAACGAGTTTTTCGCGGGATTTCCAGGCTTTGCGGAGATGGAATTTGTTGCAAAAAATAGCCCAGAACGCTTATTTTTAGGAATTTTTAATCAAAAAATTGCGCAAAGCGAGCCAATTATTATCGGAGAAACTAAAAAAGGATATTATACAAGGGTAATAGACCACAAAATTGACGCACTTAAAGACTGCCTGGATAAGGATAAAATAAAAAATATCGCGCATGACATTGTTAATAAATTTTGCTCAAAAAGACCTATTCTCGCTCTTTTTGACGCCTTTTCAAAAAATGGCGAGTACAATCTAACAACTCTTGATTTTATAAGATCAAAAAGTATTTCTCTAAAAGATTATATATTTCATCAAAGGGAAAGAATTGTGAATCCAATAGAATCTTTTAGTCGTTTTTCATGTTCAAAAAATTTGACAGCCCTTGACGATATCGCTTTGTACGATTCTATTGTGCCTTCAAATGCACTTGGGTTCGTTGAAATGCCAGATTCCTACGAAATTAAGCAGTATTTGGCATTTATTCGTGGACGTGAGTGGGGAGACCTGATTGATTTTCATTCTGGCGAGAAAGTTTATATTGATAATTTCATAAGGAAAAAAGAGATTGAAAAAAGTGAAAACGAAGGAAATTTGATTTCTATGAAACATTATAAAAACAAAACAAATGTTGACATCTTTGAAATTTTCAAAAACAAAAAATTGGTTGAAAGTGAAATGGAAAACTCAAAGAAAAGGAATGAACTTAAAATGAAATTATTTATAAGTTCAAAAGAAGAGCTGAAACTACTTCAAAGAGAAGAAAATGTCGCCGAAATGGTTGCGATTTCAAAAAAAATTGACAAGAAATATGAAACTAAAAATAAAATAGAGACCCCAAATGAAGTTAAGACGATTGGAAAAATAAAAGAAGCGGAAATTGTACAAGATGCTGAAATGACTTTTTAGTTTAGTAAAGATGAGAGTGCTTGTAAGAGTGGTATTTTGGTTGGTTAAAAATGGCGTATAGCGAATTGAGCTTTTGTATCTTAAAAACGATTTTGAAATTTTAAAAAAAATTATGTAAAATTATTAAAAAATTATTGACAAATTAGAAATAACTTGTTAATATAATATCGTCGCAAAGATATGGGGGTATGGCTCAGTTGGCTAGAGCATCTGCCTTGCACGCAGAAGGCCGTCGGTTCGAGTCCGACTATCTCCACCAAAGAGCTTTAGCTCTTATAACCTTTATGGTTTACATAATGGAATGTAGCTCAGCCGGTTAGAGCACCACCCTGATAAGGCGTGTGAGACCAATTTTGAGCAGGTCTGCGACAGTTGTTAAAGTCGTTAAAACAAGACCGATGGATTGTAGCTCAGCCGGTTAGAGCACCACCCTGATAAGGTGGGGGTCGGTGGTT
>CALBHW010000055.1 GCA_937893125.1 uncultured Clostridia bacterium | reverse complement strand
CGTCCGGCTCGAACGGACAACCTATCGGTTAACAGCCGAGTGCTCCACCATTGAGCTACCGAGGATTATATGCACTTAAATCTTAAATGCTTTATTATGTTAGCAAAGTTTATTTGGAATGTCAATAAAATTTTAAAGATTTTTTTATTTTTTTAAAAAAATTTTAGGTCGCTAACTTAACAATTACAATTTACTCAAAAAAACATATTTCTTTTTTTTGCAAAGGTCCAACAAGTGGCATACAAAACGACTTTATTCTAACATATAATAGTTTATTTCTTTGCCTTCTTATTTTTATCAGTCAAATTTTTAAATTGTTCAATTTTATTCCTGAAATAATTGAATGCAACATCAAAAGGCTCATTTGATGTCAAATCCACTTTTACTATTTTTAGTAACGAAATTGGGTCATCTATGCAACCGCTCGAAAGAAATTTTTTGTAGTCATCAACCGTAATTTTATTCGTTCTCAAATTCTCCACGATATTTATAGCACTAATTAAGCCAGTTGCATATTTGTAAACATAAAAAGGCGTATAAAAATGCGGGATTAGACTCCATTCATACTTTACTTCATTCAAAATTTTGACCGACCTACCAAAATATTTTTTGACGAGCGCAAAATATGTTTCGTTTAGTGTATCCGCCGACACAGGTTCGTCCTGTTCCACCTTTTCGTGTATAATTTGCTCAAAATTTGCAAACATCGTTTGTCTAAAAACAGTCGCATTAAAAGTAGACAAAAATTCGCTCAAAAAGAAAACCTTTTCGTTCTCGCTACTCGTTCTTTCAAGCATATAGTCATTCAAAATCGTTTCGTTAACCGTGCTTGCAATTTCCGCCAAGAAAATCGTGTAAGAAGAGTTTATAATGCTTTGAGATTTGTCCGAATAAACACTGTGCATTGCATGCCCTAGTTCGTGAGCAAGAGTCGAAACATCGTTTGCCGTTCCAGTAAAATTAAGTAGAATTCTAGGCGAACATTTTGATGCCATAATTTCATAGCCACCGCCGACCTTTCCTTGTCTTTCATAGGCATCAATCATATTTTGATGCGCCATCTTTTGAATGTAATCCGTATAGTCCTTGCCAAAGACCGAAAGTGCACTTACGACTTCATTCAGCGCTTCTTCAAAAGTATATTTTTTTGCACTAGAAAAAGGATTAAAATAAATGTCGCTTAGGCTAAAATTTTTTAAGTTTAAAGCCTTCTTTTTCGCAACAAAATATGCTTGGTTTAGTGGCAAATATTTCTCAACGTTTTGCACTAAATTTTCATACACTTTTCTGTCAACTTCTTCCATATAGCAAGACCCAACAAGCGCCGAATCAAAATGCCTTGCTTTTGCAAAAAAGACATCTTTTTTTACACTTGCAACATAATTAGATGAAAGGAAATTGTTAAATCTACCATAGGCCATCATTCGTTCCTTATAAGCATTGAGACGAAGAACATCATCTTTACTACGAAGATAAGTAGAAATAAGTGCTTGTGTCAATTTTTTCCTTTTTCCATTTTTGTCTAAAACATCTCTATATTTCAAATCTCCATTTCCAAAACTAGACATATTTTTTTGAAAGTCGCCCGAAAAAGAGCCAACATTTGAAAGTAGCATCTCACAATCCTTATTTAAAGTGTGTGGTTTATTTCTTATGACATCACGAATTAAAGAAGAAAAGTCGGAAAAGTCTTTATCTTTATATATTTCGTTCAAGTAGTCGTCGCTCATACTTGTCAGTTCTGGAGCGATATACGCCGTTTCGACCGAATGGTCGGTCGCTAGTTTTTGTACTTTTGCTAAGCGCTCTTGATTTTTAGAATCTCTAACATCCATATCGCTTAAACAATGAGCGTAAACATACAATTTATCAATCTCATAATATGACTTTTCAAGTAGTCTTAAGAGTGATAAAAGCGTATTCTTGTCCCCCAACTTCCCTTCATAATTCTTAAAATCTTTCAAACTTTTTTGAATCTCTTTAAAGGCCCTTTCGTAAGTTTCTTCATCCTTAAAATAATCACTAAAATCCCAAAGGTAGTCCTTGCTTGCCATTTTTATTTTCTCCTTTTTTATAATCAAATTTTAACTTTATGTCTTTAAACTTTTCTAGCTTTTTATTCAAAAATTTAAGTTAATTTTTAGTAATAAAATTTGTATAATTTTTTTAAAATAAAAGACATTTCGTTACATAATTTTTACATTTTTTTAGTTTTTGTTTTTTAATTTTTTTGTGTTTTTTTTCCTAAAAAAGGTTAACAATTACGCCCAAAAGTACGCTTAAAGAATATAATGATATTAGTATTAAAACATTCTGCTTCGTGTTCTTATTTGTCTTAAAAAGCAGCACAAGTGCAAGCCCAGAGTTGACCGACAAACCCGCCAAAGTTGAGCCCAAACTTATACTCCCCGCCATAAACAGTTCGGTTATAATTACAGACGAAGCACAGTTCGGAATTAGACCTACAATAGAGACAATAAACGGCTCAAAAAAGCCTGTGCTCGTCATAAAATCTTTTATTGCATTTTCTCCAACGAACTCAACAATTGCGCCAAAAATTATACTTATTAGAAGAATAAAAGCAAAAATTTTCAGTGAGTGTAAAAGTGGATGCAAGAAGATTTCTTTCAATCCTTTATGGTCATTTTCTATGTCGTGGTGACAACAACCTTGGATGTGTTCGGTAGGCAAAACTTCCTCATTTTTGGATTCTCTAACCGCTAAAATTTCTTCATTATTTGATGCTTTTAAATCGGTTTCTTGAGATTTATCTTCACTAATTTGTTGCTCATTTTTTTGATTTTTCGCAAGAAAATTATTAGACATTACAAGCGCTTGTTTTTTATTTTTAAATATCAAATCAATTGTTAAGCCGACTAAAACTGCATAACCAAATTTAATGAGTAAAATGTAAAGTAAACTTAAATAATTGTTCGAATTTGTAAGAAGAAGGGGCAACGCTTCGTCCGACGTCGCAAGATAAATCGCAAAAAGCGAACCCAATGTTATTGCTTTTTTGGAAAACAAATCCGTTGCGACAAGCGAAAATCCGCATTGTGGGATAAGTCCAAAGCCTGCACTTACAACGGGAGCAAAGGGGGATTTTAACAACTTGTTCGTTTGATATTTGTTTAGAATTTTATCTTCCAATAATTCAATAACGACATAACAAACAAATATTACTGGCAACATTTTAAGAGAATCAATTGTTGCTTCTTTAAGAATTTCTAAAATCGTTTCAAACATATAGAGATTTTAAATCATTTATTAAATATTGTAAAGGTTTTTATTGTGAGATTGACCTTTTTCGACAAATTAAATTCATATTGATATATGAGCATATATGCTTTTAATAAAATAATATGGCGAAGCCGTTGCGCGCAAAAAGAATTTTGCGCGCCCCCCATCGGCGCTAGTTTCGCGTCAATGGGTGGGAGCTAAGGCTTCCGCCTTAGCCACGGCTTCGCCTTTCCCCGCCCCAACCCGCCTTATTTTAAAATACATCACACGCAAAAATTACCTATTTACAATTAGCTCAAAAAATGTATAATAATATTGATGTTTTACCAATGTTTTAGATTAAATTTTATAATGTATTTACAAAAAAAATACTACAAAAATTTTAAAAACTGGGACAGCGACATTTTAGTCCTGCCCCCAATTTTTAAGCGAATCGGGTTAAATCTTCTTTTGTGTTTCCCCGTTGCAAAAAGGCTTGAACAAGACAATATTTCTCGTCCTATTGGCATAATAACAATAAACAAACAGGGTAAAGAAACCGTTTATAATATGCAAAACTATGAGTTTAGTTTTGAAAACCAAGATTATAGCCACAAGTATCCATATAACATCAAGGCTCAGGAAGTTATAAAAGTCACTCTTGACAAACTTTATGCGTCTCTTCCCCTTCTTGCAAGAAAGCAAAAGAAACAAAAACTTGAAGAATATGAAAATAGGCTTAAAGAGTTGCTTTCAAATGAATATTTTATATTTTATGACGACCTAAAACGCAATCAAATCGTCCCAGTTTCGGATTATATCAAAAAAATTCGAAAATTTCCGTCAAAAAATCAAAGTACAAAACGCGATTATAGTGAAAAGCTCAAAAAGGAACTTTCAAGATTTATAAAAAAAGAAATTCTCCCAAGCACAAAAAACTACCCTTCTTTTTCAAAACTCTACTTTTATCAAAAACTGGGTGAATATTTGCAAAAAATCGACTTAATGTACGATTTTGACATTGAATTTGAGACCAGAAAATATGACATTGTCAAAATAATTTCAAAGGTTTTTAACGCAAATTCAACTTCGACCCTTCAAGAAGATTTTATTTCAAAACTACTTCTTATGACGCTTAATTCTTTACTTCTTAGAACAAAAAAGAAAAGACTTGACGAACTAAAAGAAGATTTCCAAAATTACAAGGAAATTTTTGAAGAAGAAATTGACCAAGTTGAAAGTATGGATAAGAAGAAAATTTTGCAACAAATTTTTGACGACCTTGAAAAAGACAAAAATGGAGCCCTCCCAAGCACTATTTTTTACGCATATTTATATGTTTTTAACTAAATTAGATTAACTTTTTAAACGGCCCAAACAATTTTTAAAACAAATAATAACAAGAAAACTCGCGCAACAAAAATCACTGATTACAAACTTAAATAATTAACATAAAACAAACTTTCAATAAAAAACTAGTTATTATGAAAGCAGCTTCATATTAACTAGTTTTTTTACATTATTTTTTAATGGGAAATGTTCTTATCTATAAAGTCTGAACCCGACTATCGTTCATTTGTTTTAAAATCAAGTCAAAAGTCCGTTCTTCTTTTTACTAATTAGCCTTTTTATCTTCACTTTTAATGTCATTATAAAAGTCAAAAGCTTTCATAATTTCATCCAAATCTTCTTTTGGGTTGACTGCCTCTTTTAAATCAAAACCAGATTCATTAGGCGACAAATCTGAATTTGGCGCAAACAAAATATTTTCAAAATTTGTTCCATTTGACGATGATGCGTCGCTTGACAAAAATTTTTCAAACTCAGGAGTCTCGCGTTTTATTTCTCTTCTTGGCTCCGCCAGTTTAACTGGTGTTTCTAATATTCCCTTTTCTCTTTTTGCTGACTTTCCACGTTCCGCCAAATCGTTTGCGTCGACGTCACTATCGTCAACGAAGATTTTTTTTGCGTTCATCATTTTAGAAAGAAGCCTTCTCACAGGATCCCCGCTCGAACTTTCCTTCATATTTTTTGACTGCATTTCAATATTGTTTTGTAGCGAACGCCTGCAATCTTGAATTGTGTTTAAAAGTTCAATTTTCAAATTTTGATTATTTGACGCATTTTCGTCTTTCAATAGATTCTCCATTTTTGCATACAACAAATTTAATTTTTTGGTTTCAAGCTCATAAATATTTTTTGAACTGTTTTCGATAAGTTTTGCTTTTTCGACAGCGGACAAAAGCGACGTCATAAGGTCGCTATCCGACGAGTTCGTTAATTTTTCCAATTGGTCTTTTAAATAAAAAATTCTATCTTTTTGCTCAGCAAGCCTTGACTCGTAATCATTTTTCATTCTTTCAATAAAACTGTCGACTTCGAGTTGACTATACCCTTTTTTTACAATTTTAAAACTACTCATTCACTTTTTGTCCTTTTTCTTTCTTTTTTAAAATAATGAACAATAATACCCCACCAAGTGCTACAAGAAGAACGCTTAAAAGTAGCGAAACGCGTAAATTTCCAATCATCAAACACTCCGCTGGATCACGGAACGCCTCAAGTATTGCGCGCGCAGTCCCATAAATAATGAAATATCCTGCAGTTACAACACCAATCGTATTTATTTTGTGCGTCAATGTAAACAATATTACAAAACCTAAAAGGTCGATAAAACTCTCATAAAAGAATGTCGCTAAATGCCAAACTCCATCAATTTGTACGCTTAATGGGAAAAACATAAGCATTGGGTCCGTTGTTTCGACTCCATAGCAACAGCCAGCAAAATAGCACCCAAATCTTCCAATTGCTTGTCCCAAAATAAGACAAGGTGCTGCCAAATCGCAACATTCAAGAAGAGAATATTTATGTATTTTTGAACAAAGAAGTATTCCCAAAAATCCACCAATCACTCCGCCGTAAATTGCCATTCCGCCTTCCCAGACACGAAAAATTTGCCAAAAATCACTTACGCCGTGAAAAGCGCAATAATACAATCTTGCCCCAACGATCGCACATGGCAAAGCATAAAGAGCGATGTTTATAGGTATATCCTTGCTATAATTTTTCTTTTTAACTATATAAACCGCCACAAGCACGCCAAGAAGCATTGCAATTGATATTATAAGTCCGTAAAAAGATATCTCGCGTCCAAACAGCGTAAAAGATTTTGAAACTAGTAGTGTTTTTTCCATACAAATATTATATCCTACTCATCTCAAATTGTAAAGCAAGTTTAGGAACAGAATATCCTTTATTTAACTAAACTCTTCCCTACTATAATAAAACGCAAAAACGACTAAGACATAAAAACCAAAAATATAAAAACTACAAAAATTTGTTTTTTTCACAAAAGACTACTAAACAGTCAAAAAATTAAAGATTTTTTTTAACATATTTTTCCTTTTCTTTAAAAAAACATTCATTTTTGCGTAATTCCCGTTGATTTCATACAAAAAATGTACAAAACTTAAATTTACTTTAATTTTAGTTCCACAAGACTTTCAATATCAAAAGTTTGCGGAAAAAGGTCAAAAATTTCAAAATCTGTAATTTCATAGACATCCTTTAAGTAAACCAAATTTTGTTTTAAGGTATAAGGATTGCACGAAATGTAAATAATTCGCTTAACTTTGCATTGTTTCAACAAATCAAGTGTTCCATTGTCTACACCACTGCGTGGTGGGTCGATAACAAAAGTTGCATCTTTATGCTCTTCAATAATTTTTGGCAACTCAACTCTTATATCCCCACAAATATTAGTTAAATTAACGATTTTATTGGCATTTTTAGTCTTTTCGGCATCTAAATTCGCCGAAGAGTTTATTTCAATTGAATATACCCACTTGGAGTTTTTGCTTAAAATCGCACTTAAAAGTCCTGCGCCACTAAAACCTTCGACAACGACTCCGCCGTCCATTTTTTGAGCGACCTTTTGATATAACTTGTCACGCATTTCGTCATTTATTTGCATAAAAGAGTATGGTTTTATGTAAAAAGTAAGGCCTTTAAAAGTCGATTTTAATTCTTTTAAGCCACAAATATATTGAAAATTAGGGCTAAAAATCTCATTTTTTGATTTGTTATAATTAAGATACAGCCCGAAATTGTCCCCAAATGTTTTACGCAAGGTTGTAATAAAAAAGTCCAAGTTATTAGGTTTTTCTTTGCAAACAAGAACAATTGATACCTGATTTTCAAGGCTTCTTACGACAAGTCGCGTAATATTTTCATTCTTTGTTGTGTGAAGATAACACTTAAAAATGTTTAGAACAACATTTATTTCGGGTTTTGCAACAATACATTTGTCAATTTCAACTAAGACATTTGACCCTTTCTTTTGTAGTCCGACCTTGTTTCCTTGAACAACGAATGCGACTTTGTTCCGATACCCAATTTCATTTTTGCCCCTATTTTCAATAACTTTGCCACTAAAAATGCCTGAGAAATAGTCTTGCAAGGTTTCTTTTTTTAGTTCAATGCAATCAGAAGGCGAAATATTCATTTTGTCGCAACCGCCACAAATAGAGAAATATTTACAAATAGGTTCAATTCGGTTTTTTGATGGCGTTAAAATTTTATCGATTTCACAACCGACAAAATTCGCTTTTTCTCGCACAACTTTTACTTCAATTTCTTCGTTCAAAAGAGAATATGGCACGACAAACTTTTTGCCGTCTTGAAATGCCACACCTTCGCCATTTATATTCATCTTTTCAATTGTTATTTTGCTCATATGAACATATTATCATAAAAACATATTAAATAAAAGCAAGTTTTAAATTTTAGTCGTTTAATTTTTTAAAAAAACATTTTTATTTGTTTAACTTGACTTTACAATATATGTTTTAAAATTTTTACTAAAATCAATTTGATAATTAGTTTTAGCTAAAATCCATAAAAATTAGCTAAATTTTATCCAAAAAAAGGATTTTTTATATTTTAAATTTATTTTTTGAGTTTTTATAAAAAAACAAATACATAACAACCACTTAAAAATAAAATTCAATTCAAAATCAAATCACACCTAAACTAATCATCATTGCCCTACTTACTTGACTCATTTTATATTCGCTTAGTTCCCCAATTTTTTCTCTTAAACGCGTTTTGTCAAGAGTCCTAATTTGTTCTAAAAGCACGACCGAATCCTTTTCAAGCCCATACTCACGGCTTGAAAGTTCGATATGAGTTGGGAGTTTTGCCTTATTGAGTTTGCTGGTTATGGCGGCGGCAATAATTGTCGGGGAATATTTATTTCCAATATCATTTTGCACGACAAGAACAGGACGCACTCCCCCTTGCTCACTCCCAACAACTGGACTCAAATCTGCGTAATACAACTCACCACGTTTAATCATTTTCCCTCATAAAAAGTTTTAAAGGCATAAATAGTCGCAAGTATTGTGTAATGAGATACCCCTTACAATTTGCCGTGTTTTTTTAGCAAAAACCAATTTTGAGTATTTTAATCCTAAATTGCCACTTATTTATTCAAAAATGTCCCTAAAACAGTCTTTATACTTAAATTTTCTTTGTCCTATTGCTTTATTCTCTCCTACTTGGTCACACAAAAGATTTTTGATAGTTTCCAATTCTGGTCTTATCTTTAGCATAGTATGTTGAGTGGCACGCAAAGTGTTAATAGGCACATAATCAACATCTTTCATATTTAAATTTTCTCCTTTTAGTATTTTTTTAAACATTCATTTGTAATTATTTTGTGCCATTTTTTTATAAATATTTTTATAATTAAAATCCTTCTTTAATAAATTTTAAAAACTTATAATGGTAAAAAAAATAAGGCAAGATATATTTTGTCTTATTTTTTATTTGTTTGGCTTTTTTGTTACTATTGACTTTTATTATCTTTGTTGGTTCTTATTGTTTTTTTAAGTCATTTATTCTCTTACTAATAGGTTATGTCAACCGCTAAAATATCATATGACAAATTTTTAATCTGACACAATACATATTGCGGTCGCAATTAAATCTGTATGAGAAATGCTCACATCAAGCGACCGCCCCCCGACCAATTCTTTCAATTTCTTATTTTTGACATTCACAAAAGGAGCACCATTTTCATCGTGCAAAATTTCAATGTCAATTGGATTTAATTTCGTATATAATCCAACCTTTAACGCCTTTGAAACTGCTTCTTTTGCACAAAAACAACCTGCAATATGGTCAAGCTTGTGCTCAAATCGGTTAAAATATGCGATTTCTCTCTCCGTAAAAACTTTTTTTTGTTTATTTTCGTCAAGCATAATTTTAAAGCGGTCAATCATTTCAATATCAATCCCGACTTTCATTTTCTTCTCCATTCATAAGTTGATTTAAACAAGGCATAATATCTTCACCATTGTATCCACGAGACATCAAATATCTGTACGCCTTTTGCTTAGTTTTAAGGTCAAGAGTTTTATTTTTTAAATACCTTTTTGCAACCGCAACAATTTGTTCTTTGTCGCACGCAAATTCTTCAATAGTGTCGTCAACAATTTTTTCGTCTACACCTTTTTGCTTTAACATCATAGCAATTTTTCGTTTTCCTTGGGTTTTTGTTTTTGATTTTACAAAGTTAGTCGCGAAAACCTTATCATCCACAAACCCATAACTTTTTAATTTCTCTGCAACATAATCAACGACATCTTTATCGTACTCTTTGTCTCTTAAATACTTTTTTAACTCTTTTTCGCTCTTTTGATATTTTGCGATATATCCGACTGCTTTATTTAATGCAACTTCTTTTTCGCTATCATTCTTAAAATAATCAAGTTCACGCGCCGACAACTCTTGCCCAACTTTCAAGTGATTTTTCACAATTGTTTCAAGTGACAGTCCGCATTCAAACTTGCCATCGATATACAAATTTACTCTATTTTTATTCTTTTTTTGTATCTCAATATTAGTTATTTTCATTTTTTCACCTTACATATTTAAATTGACACAAATCTTCCATTTCGTCCGCTACATCTAAAAATAGTTTATCGTCATCTTCTTTTAAGTAGATTAAAAATGACACATTTTCGCTAAATTTAACATCATCTATATTATCTTTTCCTGCTATTTTTTTGATTTTGTCAAAATTTTCGTACGAACATCTCATTTTAAATAGTTTTTTCTTCATAACAGGAACAACATTCTCCAAACTTAATTCAGCGCATTCCTTGTATGCTTTAAAAAGCCCACTAGTCCCTAGTTTTATTCCGCCAAAATATCTCACCACAAAAACAATTACATTTACAAGTTGTTTTTCTTTAAGTACATTTAATATCGGCACTCCTGCCGTTCCGCTAGGCTCCCCGTCGTCACTTGAAAAATACCTAATGTCTCCACAATCAATTGCACTCGCGTAACAAATATGCGTAGCAGAAGGATATTCCACACGCATTTTTTTTAAAAGGTTTGACTGTTTTTCCACACTCTCACAAGGAAAAGCAAAGGACAAGAACCTTGACCTTTGCTCCGTCATTTTTCCTTTTTGATCAGAAAAAATGCTATTCATTTTCTCCCCTTGATTCTTGTTTTGTGTCAACTTTTCCTTTATATTTAGACGACTTTCCCGTCATTTTAAGTTTTGAGAAAAACTTTTTTCTTTCTTCTTTATTCATTTTTCTAAAAATAAACCACAAAATATCAAGAACTTGAAGAGGCACTGCGACCATAAAAATCAGCCAAACCGCTGGAAGTGGAGCACATAGATATATACAAAGTGCACACGACCAAATTAAAAAACCAACGACAATACAATTAAGTAAGTTTGTACACCAAAGAGATGTAAAAACGAGCATAACAATAAAGGAAACTGGTATTGCAATAATAAAAGTTTCCCACGCTTCAAAGGTTGTTTCAGGAATGAAATTTTGTGCAAAAAAGAAAAAAACTATCGCAACAAGCCAAACAAGCGAAACAGACAAAAGCGTTATCATAAGCTGTTTACCAGTTAAAAGTTTGTTTTTTTGTTTTTCCTTAGAAGATTTTACACTCGCAATTTCTTCTTCTTGCAAAAAGTCGTTCACGGTCACGCCATAGAGGTCAGCAAGTCTTTTTAAAGTTGTTACTTCTGGAATAGACTCACCCCTTTCCCACCTAGAAATATTTTTGTCAGAATACATCAATTTTTCCGCCAATTCAACTTGCGTAATTCCCGCCTTTTTGCGATATTTTAGCAAGTTGTCTGCGATTATTTTTTTCATCTTTTCATTTTCGTCATAATATTCCATATTCTAATTTTAGTATAAAGAAATTTTTTTGGCAACCTTTTCGTGCCCTTTTTGGCACAAAATTGGTCACTTTTGCCACTAAAATGTATAAATATGCTTAAAAGGTTTTTCAAATTCTTAGCAGTTTACCGACACAATTTTAAACTTGTTTACGCCTTATGTCATTCAATATAGATTTTAATGCAAAAACACCTATTAAACAACATCGATAATTTTAACATTTTTTATCCAATTTTAGTTCCACTAAAATTTCAGAAAAAATTTTCTTCTTTACTTTTTCTATAAAATCACAAAAATATCGTTTTTAGTTTATACTTTAAAAATTAAATAGCGCAAGCACTACAAAAATTACTCCTGACAAAAGAGATGAGTCAATTTTACAAAAATTAGCGACCTTGTTTCCCATAAAAAAGCCTAGCAAAAAAAATAGCATATGAAACAAAAATATGAACAAAACAAAAACAATTTTCCCATTAAAAGACGCGCAAAAAATAATTGTTGCAAGGATATTTTCAACGACAAAAATAGATAACAAAAGAGACAAATCAAGAAGTGTTAAACGAGAAAAATTGCCGTTTTTTATCTCAATTTTGCACATATCGTGCGATTTTAGGTCAAAAAATTGCGATTTTAGTGCCAATAAAATATAATAAAAGCCAAACCCGAGCAAAAGATAATTCCCGATTGACTCTAAATAATTATGCAAGGATGAAAGTTCAATAAATGAATAGACTTCAAAAAATAAGCATAAAATCATCACATTCAAAAGGTTTAAAACAAAAAATTCTAATGGGCGCAACTTGACATTTCTACTCCCAAACCCAAGAGAATATCCAAAAGCATCAACGCTAAGTGACAATGCAAAAATAATTGTTGCTAACATAAAACATAATATGTTTATTTTTGGTTTTGTGTATAAAGTAAAGCTATTTATTTTTTATAAAGCCCCAAACTTTTTATGTAAATTTCCCATTTTACATAAGTAGCATCAATCCTAATCAAAAAAGACTTTTTATAAACTCCGTCACAAATATATATCTAATCTCAAATTTTTATTGTTTTACAAGGTAGTTTGCAAAACATCTTTTTTATAAGAAAAAAGAAGAGATGTAAGTACATAGCCTTATTTTTCTCTTCTTTTTTATCAAATCAAATGCTTTTATCTTATAATTTCGTCGATTACACCGCCACCAAGACAATTCTCATCCGCGTCGTACAAGACAACATATTGCCCTGGAGTTATGGCACGCTGTTTTTCATAAAAATCGACCTTTACAACATCATCTTCTATTGTAATACGCACCTTTTGGTCTGGTTGTCTATAACGAAATTTTGCAAAACAATCAAACGTCTTTTCTTGTGGCTCACGTGGTATCCAATTAAACTCTTTTGCAATAAGCCCCTTACTAAATAGCAAATCATCTTCCCCTTGAGAGACAATGAGTCTATTGTTTTTGACATCTTTTTCAAGAACGAACCATCTTTCGCCATTTCCCCCACTCATTCCGCCGATATTAAGTCCTTTTCTTTGTCCCAGAGTGTAATACAAAACCCCGTCGTGATGGCCGACAATTTTTCCTTGCGTGTCGACGATGTCTCCGCTTTTTGCTGGTATATAGGTTTGTAAAAATCTTTTAAAATTCCTTTCGCCAATAAAGCAAACACCTGTACTATCTTTCTTTTTTGCATTTGAAAGATTATATTTAAGTGCAATTTTTCTCACTTCCGTTTTTTCGATGTCCGCCAAAGGGAAAATCACCTGAGAAAGTTGCGCTTGTGAAAGTTGATTTAAAAAGTAACTTTGGTCCTTACTCTTATCTTTTGCCTTTTTTAGGTAGAAAAGCCCATCTTTTTGTGCCACTTTACAATAATGCCCCGTTGCAATATAATCCGCACCTAATTTTTTCGCATAATCTAAAAAAGGTCCAAATTTTATTTCGCGATTACATAAAACATCTGGATTTGGCGTCCTACCCCTCTCATATTCGCTCAAAAAATGTGAAAAAACCCTGTCCCAATATTCTTTTGCAAAGTTGACAGAATAATACGGGATGCCAATTGCTTGACATACTCTTTTTACATCTTCATAATCTTCAGTCGCAGTACAAACGCCAGAGTCGTCTTTTTCTTCCCAGTTATTCATAAAAAGTCCAATAACATTATAGCCTTGCTTTTTAAGAAGCAACGCACTCACGGCACTATCAACACCCCCGCTCATCCCAATAACAACAGTTTCCATTTTATCTTAAAGGTTCGTCACATTCAGGACAAACACTTTCTCCTTTATTTAATTTAACATATTTCCCACAATTTGGGCAAAAAATCTTGCGTTTTACCCCATTTTTTGAATTTTTTTGTGCTAATTTTGCTTTTTCCTCTTTATGCGACAACTCAACATCCTTTAAAATTTCGTCAGCAATCTCAGGTTCAATTTCGTCACTATTTTCGCTAACAAAATATTCTTCGTCGATAGCGACAGGCACTTTAAATTTTTTAGTTAAGATTTGAACAATTGAACCAATCCACACAATCACGGAAATTGCAAATGGAAATGATAAAAGTTGCAAAATTAGTCCTATATAACTTGCGTCAAGTGTTTCACGCGAAATCGGGAAAAACACAATAACATTAGCATATAGAAGAGCAAAAAAGAAAGCAACCATATCAAAAACAAACCACTTATATCTTCCCACTTTTGCAAAATGTGCTCCCGACCAGCCAAGAAAAAGGCACAAAAGAAGAAGTCGCACTCTGCTCACATCCTTTGGCAAATCAGTTGTATATAAAATTTTATTGTATTCCTTTTTTCGAATTGCCTTTTTGCCCGCTTTATTTGAGACATTTTTAAGCCTATCAAAGACAAGACCACACCCCCTACACTTTGGGTTTTGCAACTCTTCTTTTGACTTACACCTTGGGCAAACCTTATAATTTTTTCTCATAAAAGTATTGTATCAAAGTTGTAAAAATTAGTCAAATTATATCTAATTTAAGCATAAACATAATTTGCATTAAACACAATTTTCACGACCTTTATTTCGTAAAAGAGCAACACATCCATATTGCGCTTATAAAAGAAACAAATTCAAAAAGTTTTATAGCTAGACATTTTCACTTTGTTTGACACTTTTTATTCTTTTTGTTAACATTAAAATAGAAAATATGTGATTTTTGGGGCAAAAAACAGTAAAAAATGTAATTTTACCTTCTTTGACCTTTAAAATATCTTACTATAATTAGGAAAAATAACAAAATTGCCATAAAACCACATATTTCAAACTAAAAAAAAGAGAGAATGATTATGAATAAATACGATTATTTAATTGTTGGAAGCGGACTATTTGGCGCTGTTTTTGCGCACGAAGCATTAAAAAAGAACAAAAAGTGCCTTGTAATTGATAAAAGACCAAACATTGGCGGTAACATTTACACGGAAAATTTAGACAATATAAATGTTCACAAGTACGGCGCGCACATTTTTCACACATCAAACAAGGATATTTGGGACTATATTTGCCAATTTGCAGATTTTAACAACTACATCAATAGCCCAATTGCAATATACAATGATGAATTATATAATTTACCATTCAATATGAACACATTTTCTAAAATGTGGGATATAAAAACACCAGATGAAGCAAAAACAATCATCGAAAAACAAAAAGCGGATTTACATATTACAGAGCCAAAGAATTTGGAAGAACAGGCGTTGAGTCTTGTAGGTACCGATGTCTACGAAAAACTTATTAAAGGTTACACACAAAAACAGTGGGGGCGCCCTTGCGATGAGTTGCCCGCATTTATTATTAAGCGTCTTCCCCTTCGTTTTACTTATGATAACAACTATTTTAACGATCGTTACCAAGGAATTCCAATTGGCGGGTACACAAAAATAATTAAAAAAATGCTAAAAGGTGCCGATATTAAACTAAATACCGACTATTTTGATTTTATAAAACAAAACAAAAATATTGCAAACAAGATTGTCTATACTGGCGAAATTGACAAATTTTTTGATTATAAATATGGAGCTCTTGAATGGCGTGCGGTAAGATTTGAGACGGAAAAGTTAAATACAGACAACTATCAAGGAAACGCGGTCGTAAATTATACTTCCGCAGATGTTCCCTTTACAAGAATAATCGAACACAAACATTTTGAAAAATCGGAAAGCGAAGTAACAATAATAAGTCGTGAATATTCTAGCGAATGGAAAATTGGCGACGAGCCTTATTACCCTATCAATAACGACAAAAACAACGAACTTTACAAAAAATATGGGAAATTAGCAAGCGAGCAAAAGAATGTGATTTTTGGCGGAAGACTTGGAACTTATAAATACTACGATATGGATAAAGTTATTGCATCCGCGCTTGAGATTGCTAAAAATGAGCTTAGCTAAACATAAAAACAATTTAAAAATTCAATTTTTTATTATTATTTAAAAATAAAAAAAATGTTTAAAAAATATTTAAAAATACGTAATAGCGTTAAAAAAGCATTAAAAAAGCATTAAAAAAGCATTAAAAAAGCATTAAAAAAGCA
>CALBHW010000054.1 GCA_937893125.1 uncultured Clostridia bacterium | reverse complement strand
ATTAAGAGAGCGAAGGGAAGTTTTCGCGACCGAATCGGAGGAAGAAATAAAAAACTATAAAGGGAAAAAACACCAACGGGGTTGCCTTTTTTATATTAAGAGAGCGAAGGGAAGTTTTCGCGACCGAATCGGAGGAAGAAATAAAAAACAACAAAGAATGACACCCCTGGGTGTCTTTTTCTTTTATCTATCTATTTATTTATTCATTGGTAGTTTTTGATTTAAAAACAAAAAGAGGCACCAAGTAATCTTAGTGCCTTTTGTGTCATATAAAAACAAATTAAATTCTTGGACTGAAGTTTTCAAAAATAATGTTGTCGCAGTGTTGTGCAACTTTCATATAGTCGCTTTGGTTTTGAACAGCCCAAACAAGAAGGGGGAGTTCATTAAATTTTTTTACATATTTATTTGGGACTTCTTCCCATTTATATGCAACAAATTGTGGGTCGCAAACATTCTTAATGAATTTTGGGCGGGTAAGAAGAAACCTTTTCATAAATCCCATTTTTTGGTCTTTTAAAGAATAGGACAAAATTCCGCGCGTAATCTCTGGCGCGTATTTTCTAAACCAGCGCATTGAATATGGGTTAAAACTCATAACAGCATATTCGCCGTCATATTTTTTAAGCAAATCATAAATGCGACTTTCTAAATTGCCGTTTAAGTTGTAATCTTTAATTTCAATAAGAATAGGTGTTGAGCCGTTGACGGCTTTAAGGACTTCTTCCAAGGTAGGGATTTGCTCGGTTGAATTTAGAAGAGTGATTTTTTTCAATTCGTCGACATTTTTGACGTTTTTGATATAGCCGTCTTGCCCAGTAAGGCGTTTTAAAGTTTCGTCGTGAAAAACGACTGGTGTGTTGTCTTCAAGTGCGTGAACATCAAGTTCAATCGCGTATCCATTATCGCGAGCGTTAAGGAACGCAGAAATGCTATTTTCTGGGTGTGTGTCGTCATGAAGCCCCCTATGAGCAACATATTTATTGACGAGCCAAGTTTTAAACAAATTCATATATTTTATCTCCTAAAAAAGAGTATACTTCTTAACAATTACAGTAATTATAACAAACTTTTTATTATTCTACAATCATTTTATGCACATTTTATCAAAAAAAGGACATTTTTTGTAACAAATTTGCGTTATTTTTACATTTTTTTACAAAATTTTCCAAATTTAGAAGTGATAGGTAAAATTGAGAGATTTGGTTTAAAATAATTTTACAAAAGTCAAAATCTAATTTATGTTTTGTACTTCAAACAATAAACTTCAAAGATTTACTTGCTAAAAATTGATAAAATAATTTATAATACTAGTTATGAATATGGACCTAAATAAAATTAGAAATTTTTGTATTATAGCACACATTGACCACGGCAAAAGCACACTTGCTGATAGGCTTATAGAAAAAACAGGAACACTATCGTCGCGCGAACTTACTGAGCAAGTTTTGGATAGTATGGACATTGAGCGTGAACGTGGAATTACAATCAAACTCACGCCTACACGAATGTTTTATGAATATGAAGGCGAAGAATATATGCTAAACCTTATTGACACCCCAGGACACGTCGACTTTACTTACGAAGTCTCTCGTTCTCTTAAAGCGTGCGAAGGGGCAATTTTGGTTGTTGACGCGACGCAGGGCGTTCAAGCGCAAACTTTGGCGAATGTTTATTTGGCTCTTGAAAACGACCTTACAATTATTCCTGTTATAAATAAGATTGACCTTCCAAGTGCAAGAGTGGAAGAAGTTAAAAAAGAAATTGAAGATATTATCGGGCTTTCGTGCAAAGACGCGCCTTTAATATCCGCCAAGGAAGGCATAAATATTGATAAGGTGCTTGAAAGTATTATTATGAATATTCCTAGCCCGAAAGGCGATAAAAACAAGCCACTTAAAGCCTTGATTTTTGATAGTTATTACGACAATTTTAAGGGCGCTGTGTGCCTCGTTCGTGTGTTTGACGGCTCGATAAAAAAGGGTGATAAAATAAAAATGATGCGAACGGGCAAGTCGTATGAAGTAATGGAAGTAGGCATTTTTTGCCCAAGCACGAAGGAAACGAGTGAACTTACTTGCGGAATGGTCGGCTATGTCAGTGCGTCTATAAAGAATGTTTCAGAGACGAAAGTTGGCGATACGATAACCTATTTTGGCAACGAAACCGACTCCGCTCTTGAAGGATATAAAGATGTAAAGCCAATGGT
The DNA here is from genome assembly GCA_937893125.1 of uncultured Clostridia bacterium. Taxonomy (GTDB): domain Bacteria; phylum Bacillota; class Clostridia; order Christensenellales; family UBA1242; genus UBA7862. The sequence continues at coordinate 47,796 of CALBHW010000054.1, read as the reverse complement.
TTTTTGCGGTATTTTTCCAGTCGACGGGGCAAGGTATAACGATTTAAAAGATGCTCTTGAGAAGTTAAAACTTAATGACGACTCCTTGTATTTTACACCCGAGACATCAAATGCGTTAGGTTTTGGGTTTAGATGCGGTTTCTTGGGACTTTTGCACCTTGAAATTATTACGGAAAGGCTGGAAAGAGAATTTTCTCTTGACATTATAACAACTGCACCAAGTGTTAGTTATAAAGTTTACAAAACGGATGGTAGTATGCTTGAAGTGTCAAATCCGTCTCTTCTTCCGCCAGTTACTGACATTGCACAAATTTGCGAACCTATTGCAAGCGTCAAAATTTACACTCCCCCAGAATATGTTGGAAATATTATGGAACTTTGCCAAGGAAAGCGCGGGGAATACCTTGATATGCAGTATCTCGACTCAAATAGAGTTATGTTAAGTTACGACATTCCGCTAAATGAAATTGTTTACGATTTTTTTGATGGGCTTAAGTCGCGTTCGCGCGGATATGCAAGTCTTGATTACGAAGTGAATAGGTTTGAAAAGAGTGACCTTGTAAAACTTGACATTTTATTAAATGGTGAGAAATGTGACGCTTTAAGCATAATTGTGCATAGAGACAACGCTTATTCGTGTGGGAAGAAGCTTACGGAAAAACTAAAGGAAGTTATCCCAAGGCAAATGTTTGAACTCCCAATTCAAGCGTGCATTGGAGGAAAGGTTATTGCAAGAGAAACCGTCAAAGCAATGCGAAAAGACGTTCTTGCAAAATGTTACGGCGGAGACATTTCGCGAAAGAGAAAGCTACTCGAAAAACAAAAGGAGGGCAAGAAAAGAATGCGTCAGGTAGGCTCGGTTGAAATACCTAGTGAAGCCTTTATGACCATTTTAAAACTTGACTAAAACTATGAATACATTAGCATTATATTTTCATATTCCATTTTGTCAAAACAAGAAGTGCGATTATTGCTCATTTGTGTCATATTGCAACAAAGATGACGAGAAAAAAACATACATTGACGCGCTTATGAAAGAAATTGCAATGCGTGGGGAAGAAATTGGCTCAAAATACAAAATTTCATCCATTTATTTTGGTGGCGGAACGCCAAGTATGCTAGACGAAGGCGTTTTCACGAATATAATGATTCAAATTAAAAAGTATTTTAGGTTACTAAATAACTGCGAAATTACAATCGAAGTTAATCCAGATAGCGTCACGGAAGACAAACTTAGAGAATATCTTTTGATTGGAATAAATAGACTTTCAATTGGCGTTCAAACTCTAAATGACGACCTTTTAAAAGTTATTGGCAGGCAACACACTGCAAAACAAGCAAAGGCAGTCGTTGATTTGGCAAAAAAGGTTGGATTTAAAAATATCAGCATTGATATGATGATTGGGCTCCCATATCAAACAATTGCGGACGCGAAAAGAATGGCGAAATTTGTCGTTAAATCAAAAGTTCAACACGTTTCTTGCTATTCCTTAATCGTCGAGGACGGCACTCCAATCGCGGAAAAATTGAAAGCGGGCGTTATTGACCTTCCAAGTGAGGACGATACTGTCGAGATGTACAATCTTTGCTTAGAAACTTTTGAAAAAGCGGGGCTTATGCGTTATGAAGTGTCAAATTTTGCTGTACCAGATTATGAGAGTAAGCACAATATGACTTATTGGGAAATGGGAGAATATCTTGCGTTTGGACTTGCGGGACACTCGTATATGAACGACACGCGCTTTGCAAATACAAGCGATTTTGCGAAATATGTCGAAAGTATAAATAATGACACTTTGCCTATCGTGTCTGTCGAAAAATTAAGCCTAAAAAAGCGAAAAGAAGAAGCGGTTATGTTGGGGCTTCGCACACGCGAAGGAATCGATATTGAAGCCTTTGACTACAAGTTTGGCGGTCATATTTTAAGAGACAAGCAAAAGGAAATTGATTTTCTTCATCTTCACGGCTTTATAACTATAAAAAATGGACATATTTGTGTAAGTCATAATGCCTATTATGTTTTAAACTCAATTATTTTAAAACTTGTATAAAAAGTAGTATTTAATTTTTTATTTAAAAACATCGTTTTATAGAATAATTTAAAAGATGATATCTTTTAGGCTCTAAAATGGTGTTTTTTTATATGATTTTTTAAAAGTGGTAATGCAAAATACTTACATTTACATTATAAATATTATATATATTATTTTTTTTTATAAATAACCTATATTATCGGAAGTTGAGTCGGAGAGTTTACTCTCCAGCGAGACTGATGGTTATTCAAATTGGAAGTGCAAAGCGATGCTTTGCGGGTGTGTTAGCACAAATTTTGAACTTGTTTCAAAATTTACTTCCTATAATTTATATTATGATAGAAAGTTAAAAATTTTTTTGTACATTTGCACAAATTTTTAAAATTGGGTATTGAAATGTGAAAAATTTTAATGTATAATCGTTATCGGAATTTAAAGGAGAAAAATATGGAAAAACAATTGGAATTCGCTTTTGATAAAACTTTTACAGAACTTGTAAATGAAATCAACAATTATCAAAATAAAATACAAGCGATAGATGGAAAAATTGAAGTTCTTGATGAACTTATGAAAGACGCTTCGGGCAGTCTTCTTGAAACATATGAAGAGCTCAAAGAAGAAGCTCTTATTGAAAAGGAAGAAGCGCAAAGAGTTATTGACGAAAATGTCATTGAAAAACAACAAATGATTTTGGAAAATGCTAAAGAACGCAAGAATATGACCGAAGTCGAGAGAGCAAAGAGAGCGTATCAAAGAGTTGCGTCAAAAATCGAAAAGAATAATGAAGACGCACTTGAATATCAATCTCAAATGAGTTTGTTCCAAGGCTTGAAAGCAAAAAAGAATAACGAAATCAGAGAAATGAGAGCAAAGGTCGAGAATATTAAAGATGTTGACCTTGTTAAACTAAACGAAAAACAAGAAAACCTTGAAAAAGTTGAAGGTAACTACGATGTTGAAACTTTGAAGAAAGACATCGAAGGCTATACAAAATGGCTTGGTGAAAACAAAGTTGCAATTAAACTTATTAACAAATATCTCAAAATGAAAGGCGTTAATAAAGAAATGGTCGAAGAACTCAAAAAGGATAAAGAGATTTTCACCAATGAAACCAAAGAAATTAAACAAGAAATCAAAGAAAGCAAGTCAATCAAAACAAAATTAACCCAAGAAAACAAAGTTGATGCTCAAATTAAGAGAGCAAACAAGAGATATACAAAGAAGTCTACTCTTCTAGAACAACTTAGAGACGAAGCAAGCGAATATCAAGCAAAAGAACTTTTCAACAAACAAATGTATCAAAATTTGCTTGCTGAAAACGAAAAACTTAGAGACCAAGCGTCTGAAATTAAAGCCTTTATTAGTAGCAAAGAACAAAAAGAAGAAGAAAGAGCTATCGAAGAAGAGGCAAAAAAGGTGGCTTTTGTTGAGGATAAGAACCTTGCAGAAGAATATCCAGAATTTGACTTTATGACATCTCAAAACTAATTTATCCTTTGAGTGTGTGACGAAGTTTGGGGCTTAATTAAAGGAAGAGAAACCGTATATAATAGGCTTTTTAATGAGTTTAATGATGCTCCAAAGCAAAGTCGCGAGACATACATAGTTATAAAGTATTTAATCAAAATATATTTACCACTTACTGGCGAAAACCTGGTAGGTGGTTTTTTTATTCAAGAAAAAAAGAGCATAAAATAAGAAAAATTTTTCAAGTCTATCGTCAAAAATGTTTGGTAAAATTTGGCATTTCATATATAATGGAAAAAATAAAAAGGAAAAAAAATGTTAGCAATTGTAAATTCTTTTGGTCTAATTGGGCTAAACGGTTATCTCGTAAAAGTGGAGATAGATGTAAACAAAGGACTCCCAGCCTACGAAATGGTTGGGCTTGCAGATGTCGCGATAAAAGAGTCAAAACAACGCGTTTTGTCGGCAATTAAAAATCAAGGATTTAATTATCCCATTACAAAAATCACGATAAATCTTGCACCAGCGGACACTAAAAAAGAAGGCTCATTGTACGACCTTCCAATATCAATAGGTATTTTGGTCGGTACTGAACAAATAAAGGCTGAAAAAGAGTTTTTAGACGGTTTTTCTTTTATAGGAGAACTTTCTCTTGACGGAACGCTTAGGCGTATAAAAGGGCTTCTTCCTATTTTAATCACCGCTAGAAGTCTAGGGATTAAAAAGGTTGTCATTCCAAAAGATAACGCAAGTGAAGCGGGTTTTATCGAAGGGCTTGAAGTTTATCCAGCGGAAAATCTAGAAGAAGTTGTCAAATTTTTAAATGGCGAAATTGAAATTAAGCCCGTCGAAGTTATGAGTTATGAGTACATAAAGTCGACAAGAAAAACGATAGGGGATTTTTCGCAAATTAAGGGGCAAGCGAGTGCAAAGCGTGCTCTTGAAATTTCCGCAGCGGGTGGTCATAATGTTTTACTTATAGGACCTCCAGGGAGTGGTAAAACAATGCTTGCGAAAGCCTTTCCAAGTATTCTTCCAGATATGACATTTGAAGAAGCGCTTGAAGTAACAAAAATTCATAGCATCGCGGGTACGCTTGATAGCAAGGTCGGAATTTTGACTGAGCGCCCATTTAGGTCGCCACACCACACTGCAACGGTCATAGCATTAACTGGTGGCGGAGCAAAGGCAAAACCTGGGGAAATAAGTCTTGCGCATAATGGTGTTCTTTTCCTTGATGAAATGCCCGAATACAATAGGCATACACTTGAAGCATTGCGTCAACCGCTTGAAGACGGCGTTATAACGGTCGCGAGAAACGCTCAAAGCGTCGAATATCCAGCGAACTTTATTTTGATTGTGAGTATGAACCCTTGTCCTTGTGGAAATTACGGCTCAAAAGACCACCCTTGCAAGTGTAGTCCAGCCCAAATTCATAAATATTTGTCAAAACTTTCGGGACCGCTTATGGATAGAATTGATATGCTTATTGAAGTCGATAGTGTGAGTTATGAAGATTTGAGTGGAACAATTGACGAAGAGCCTTCGAGTGAAATTAAAAAAAGAGTTGACAAGGCTCGCGACATCCAATCAAAGCGTTATGCGGGCAAGAAAATTTATAGCAATAGCAAAATGACAAATCCAATGATAAAAAAATATTGTCATCTTGACGACGAAAGTGTGAGGATGCTTGGGGAAGCGTTTGAAAATCTTAAACTCACCGCGCGTGCGTATAATAGAGTTTTGAAGGTTGCAAGAACAATTGCTGACCTTGAAGGAAGTGAAGAAATAAAACTTGACCACATTATAGAAGCTATAAATTATAGAAGTCTTGACGACAAATACTGGGCATAAAAAGGAGTAAAGATGCTAGAAAATAGAGACGCTGTCATATTTTTGGATAGTTTCAATTTTATGACATATAGTAGAAAGAAAAAGATTTTGGAACTTTTTAGTGACCCAAAAGACATCTTAGACCGCGCAAAATTAGTGGAAAATAAAGAAAAGTTGACAGCAATTTTAACTGCTGACTTATATAAAAAAATGTTTGATAATTTAAACGACAAATATATGTCGAAAGTTGTCGAAAACTTAAACAAACTTGGCATCAAAACTTTAACCATTTTTGATAAAGACTATCCAGAACTTCTAAAAAATATCGACACTCCACCATTTGTTTTGTATTATAAAGGTGATAAATCTATTTTAAACAATCTTTGTATCGGCGTTGTTGGAAGTAGGAAAATAACAAATTATGGTGTTATGGCGACGGAAAAGTTCGCGAGAGAACTTGTGAAATATGGCTTTACGATTGTAAGTGGGTTAGCCTACGGCGTCGATACCGTAGCGCACACAGAAACGCTTAAAAGTAATGGCAAAACTATCGCTGTTTTGGCTGGTGGGTTAGACAAAATTTACCCAACTGCAAACATTCAACTTGCAAATAAAATTATCGAAGCTGGCGGAGCGCTTATTAGCGAAATGCCACCTGGGACAAAACTTGAAGCGCATATGTTTCCAATAAGGAATAGAATAATTGCGGGCTTATCAAAAGCGGTTTTGATAACTGAAGCGCAAGAGTCTAGCGGGTCGCTCCACACTAAAAATTACGCGTTAGATTATGGTAGAGATGTTTTTGCTGTAATGGGCTCAATATTTTCTGACTCTTCTCGCGGGACAAATAGAATGATTATAAATGGTCACGCAAAGGGCGTTTGTCAAATAGAAGATATTGTTGAAGAATATCATCTTGTTCCTTTTATCCAAAAACAAGAAGCGCGAGACATTACATCTCCCGAACAAGTTGTTCTTGATTTTTTAAAGGACGGGGAAAAGTCCTTTCAAGAAATCGTTGACGGCACAGGGCTTAATGTCAGCACACTAAACACATTACTAACAAAATTGTCCATTCGAGGAATAATTAAAAAACTTGCAGGAAACACTTTTTACCTAAAATAGTTTTTGGTGACTAAAATACGCTAAAAAGTTTTTTTAAAAAAATATTTTAAATAATTTTATGAAAACAAATTGTTTAAATTCATTACTATAAAACACGCTGTTTTAGAGTGAAAAACTCAAATTTAGCGCAAAAAATTGGTCAAAATTTCAAGAAAAAAAGAAAAATTAACTTGTAATAACATTTGACTTTTTGTTAAATTTGCTATAAAACGACATCGTGGGTCTTAAATCTTGACCCGCCTTTTAATAGTAAAAAAGTGAGAATTGAATGAAATTAGTTATCATAGAAGGTCCTGGTAAGCGTGAGACCTTAAAAAAATATCTTGGTTCTGAATATGATGTTGTGGCGACGAAAGGCCACGTTCGTGATTTGCCTGCAAAGGCTCTTGGCGTGGATATTTCTAACAATTTTGAACCAAAATACGAAATTATGCCTGATAAAGAAGACATTATTAAAATGCTTAAACAAAAGGCAAGCAAGGCGGACGCCGTTCTTCTTGCGACCGACCCTGATAGAGAAGGAGAAGCAATTAGTTGGCATATCGAGCATATTTTAAACATTGGCGAAAATGAGCCTTGTAGAATTGAATTTAACGAAATTTCAAAGTCTGTTGTTCAAGAAGCGGTCAAAAACCCAAGAAAAATAAATATGGATTTGGTTCACGCTCAACAAGGCAGGCGAATTTTGGATAGACTTGTGGGCTATAAGGTTTCACCTATAATATGTAAAAAGATTAGACCTAATTTGTCGGCTGGGCGCGTGCAAAGTGTTGCACTCAAAATTATAGTCGATAGAGAAAAAGAAATCGAGAAGTTTAAGCCACAAGAGTTTTGGACAATTGTAGCGCTTCTTGAAAAATTAGGCGTCAAGTTTAAAGCAAGCCTTGCTACAAAGAGTGGAAAGAAATTTGTTCCATCAACGAAAGAAGAAAGCGACACAGTTTTACAAGACTTAAAACAAAATAATTTTAAAGTGGACGCAATAAAAAGGACGGTTACAAAATCCGCTCCACCTGCACCATTTATTACAAGTACTCTTCAACAAGACGCGCTCAACAAAATTGGGCTCAGCATTCCACAAACGACTCGTAGTGCGCAAGCGCTATATGAAGGTGTTGAACTTGGAAGCGAAGGCAAGACCGCTCTTATAACATATATAAGAACGGACTCTACGCGTGTTTCGCCAGAGGCACAAGCAAAGGCAAAAGACTACATTTTGTCACATTACGGCAAGGAGTATGCGCCAAATAGTTACAATATATATAAGTCAAAAAAGAATGCCCAAGACGCTCACGAAGCGATTAGACCAATTAGCTTAGATAGGACGCCAGAGTCGGTCAAGCAATATATGTCGAGCGAAAATTATAAATTGTATAAACTTATCTACGAGCGTTTTGTTGCTAGCCAAATGACCCCAGCGACCTTTGATTCGCAAGTGGTTAACCTTTCAAATGGTGTATATGGCTTTAAAGCAACAGGAAGAACGCCAATTTTTGACGGCTATACACGGGCGTATAAGGTTTATGAAGAAAAAAATGATGATGACGATTCAGTTGAGAGCAAGTTGCCTAAACTTGTGGAAAACGACATTCTTTCTTGTCATGACCTTAAAGGTGAGCAAAAATTTACGAAACCACCGACACGTTACACCGAAGCAAGTTTGATTAAAACAATGGAAGAAAAGGGAATTGGACGTCCTGCAACATATGCGCCAACAGTTATGACTTTGCTTAATAGAAAATATATGGAAAAGCAAGGAAAGGTGCTAAAACCAACCAAACTTGGTGTTGTCGTGACTGATTTTCTTGAAAAATATTTTAAAGATGTTATGAACATCTCTTTCACGGCGGAAATGGAAGATTCTCTTGACAAGATAGAAGAAGGGACTGAAAAGTGGCAAGATGTAATTAAAAAATTCTATGTTGGGTTTGAACAAGAACTCAAAAATGCCTATTTTGAGTCTAAAAAAGTTTCAATGCCAGTTGAACAAAGTGATGTTGTCTGTGAAAAGTGTGGGGCAAAAATGGTCATTAGGCAAGGCAAATATGCTAAATTCCTTGCTTGCCCAAATTATCCAACTTGCAAAAATATTAAATCTCTTAATCCGCCACAAGAAGCGGTTTGCAAATGCCCAATTTGCCACAAAGATGTTTTTGAGAGACATACAAAAACGGGAAAAATTTTCTATGGTTGCTCAGGCTATCCAACTTGCAACTTTGCTAGTTGGGACAAGCCAACCAACTTGCGTTGCCCAAAATGTAAAAGTTACATTGTTTTAAAGGAATACAAAGACAAAATCGTCTATAAGTGTTCCAACAAAGCGTGCGATTTTGAAAAGAGTGAACCACGAAAACAAGATGAAATGGCTTCGCAAGAGCAAGAGAATAAATAAAGGAAGGAAAGTATGGAAGGAATGAGAAGTACAACCATTGTCGCGGTCAAGCGTAACGGCAAAACAGCTATTGCAGGAGACGGACAAGTTACGGTTGGGGAGAAATTTATTGTCAAAAATAATGCCGTGAAAGTTAGGCGAATTTACAATGACAAGGTTGTTATTGGTTTTGCAGGAAGCGCTGCCGATGCGTTTAGTTTGTCGCAAAAATTCGAGGAGTTGCTTCAAAAATTTGGTGGCAACCTTATGCGTAGCGCCGTTGAACTTGCAATTGGATTTAGGGAAGATAAGTACACTAGACGACTAGACGCTTTGATGCTTGTTGCTGATAAGGATAATTTGTTATATGTTTCTGGAAATGGTGATGTTTTTGAGCCAGAGTATGGTGTCGCTGCTATTGGAAGTGGAGAGTTTTACGCTCTTGCTGCGTCGCGTGCGCTTATTGAAAACACCGATTTGTCGGCAAAAGAAATTGCTCTTAAAGCCCTTAAAATTACAAGCGATATTTGCGTTTTCACAAACGGTCATGTGACCGTTGAGGAGGTCTAATATGGAATACACTCCAAGAGAAATTGTTTCAGAGCTCGACAAATATATCATAGGTCAAGATAGTGCAAAAAAAGCGGTCGCGATTGCTCTTAGAAATAGATATAGAAGGTCTAAACTTTCAAAAGCAATGCAAGAAGAAATTACTCCTAAAAACATAATTATGAAAGGACCAACAGGCGTAGGAAAAACGGAAATTGCAAGAAGGCTTGCTAAACTTGTTAAAGCACCATTTATTAAAGTTGAAGCAACAAAGTACACAGAAGTAGGTTATGTTGGACGCGATGTTGAAAGTATGGTGCGAGACCTTGTTGAAGCATCTTTCCGCCTTGTAAAAGACGAAATGACAAGTCAAGTAGTTGAAAAAGTTAAGCCAACAGTTGACAAACGCCTTTTTGACCTTATATATCCTATTAAGCGTTCAATCGTTGACGGTGATATGGATAGTGAAGATTTCAAGAACCACATCAACAAAAATTTGCTAGACGGCAAATATGATGATGATTTTGTCGAACTTGAAGTAAAAGAAGCCCCAAAATCCTTTGAAATGATGCCAGGGGCGGGCGCAATGGAAATAAATTTTGGCGACCTTATGGGCGGAATTTTTCCACAAAAAAAGAAAAAAAGAAAACTTACAATTAGAGAAGCGCGCGACATTTTAAACCAAGAAGAATGTGACAAAGTTATTGATATGGATACCGTTAAGAGTGAAGCGATTAGGCGTGCAGAACAAGAAGGTATTATTTTTATTGACGAAATCGATAAAATCGCGGGGACGAACGCAAGGTCAAGCGGTCCAGAAGTCAGTAGAGAAGGCGTGCAAAGAGACATTCTTCCAATCGTCGAAGGTTGCACGGTTAATACAAAATATGGAATAATTAAGACGGATTATATTCTGTTTATTGCTGCTGGCGCTTTCCATGTTTCAAAAGTGGAAGACTTAATCCCAGAACTTCAAGGGCGTTTTCCAATAAGGGTTGACCTTGAAAATTTGACTGCAAAAGAGTTTTACAAAATATTGACTGAGCCAAAAAATGCAGTAACATTGCAATATCAAGAACTTTTAAAGGTCGACAATGTAAATTTAATATTTAAGGAAGAAGCCTTAAAGGAAATTGCGCGTTATACCGAAGAAGAAAACGAAACTAGCGAAAATTTGGGCGCGCGTAGACTCCACACAGTGCTTGAACTTCTCCTTGAAGATATAAGTTACAATGCTGGGGGCGAACATCCTATGGTGGATGTCGTTATTGATAAAAAATATGTTACTGACGCCTTTAAAAATTTTGACAAAAACCACGATTTGAGAAAATATTTCTTGTAATATTCAATTTTACTCGACTTAAAAAGAAAAAAGTGCTAAATTGATAAAGACTAAGGGGAAATTTATGGAATTAAAACATTTGAACGAAAAAGAATTTGAAGAACTTGTGTCAAACGCAAAAAAACCAGTTTTGGTTGACTTTTTTGCCACTTGGTGTGGACCTTGTAAAATGCTTGCGCCAGTTTTGGAAAGTGTAAAAGATGAAGTCGGCGATACAGCTGAAATATATAAGGTTGACATTGACGGATGTATGGACCTTGCAAAATCATTTGGAATTATGAGCGTTCCAACGATGATTGTTTTTAAAGATGGGCAAGAAGTTAATAGGCTAGTGGGGCTTAGACCAAAGAATTTGATTTTGGAAGCATTAAAGTAGTTTTAGTTATAAAAGTTGATTGTTTTGACAAAAAAACATCTTTTTGAAATTAACATTTGGTGTTAGTAACATAAAAGATTTTTTTTGGCACAAAAAATAAGGCTTTTTGGGCTAAAAAGCGTGATTATGCGTTGCTTTTTTGTCAATAATCTTTTTAAGATATTTTAAAAATGCAAATTTTTTCGTTTTATTGACTTGCATTTTTAACCTTTTATCTAAAAACTATCAACCAAAATCAAAAATATAATTGACTTAACTCAATTTATTCTATATACTTGATTTGTTTAGAAGGAGATGTGCCAGGCTAAATGAGCAAAACTAGATCTAAGATTAAACTAATTATTGTGGCTATCCTTACAATTTTGGGATTATTGCTTACCTTTGTAAGTTTCGTTGTTCCAACGACGAATACGACTTTCAAAGGCTTTTTCAATGCAATTAACTATGGCTATGATTTAAGTGGCGGACGACTTGTCACTTACAGAATAGCAAACCCTGAGATTTATACGGAAGACGAAATTTCTTCGAGATTGAACGAGAGCGTTTATAGATTGAACTCCGCTTTTTCATCTCGCGGTTTTAATGTCACAAAACAAGGCGAGACCATTCGTATTGAAGTGTCAACCTATAATAATGATAATATTACAAACCTTATGAACCGTGTCGGGAGTAGTGTCGACATAATGTCTTTGATTGGTTCGGAAAAAGGGATAAGTTTTAATACTGATAGTTCAAATTACGACGCGGAAGGGAGTATTACTTCCGAATATGTCGCGGGGTGTGAACTCGGGACATCGCAAGCGAACGGGGCGGAAAGTATCTATCCTATTACAATCAAATTTACCGAAGAAGGGCAAAAGCTTATAAAGGAAATGACGGAAACAATTGCTAATGATTCGTCTAAAAAACTTTATATGTATATTAACGGAAACAACTACTATTCAAGTGGTTTTGAAATGTCAAATGCCGTTTCGTCGATCGTTTTGTCGTCAACAAGTCAAGACGCGGCGGTTGCGTTATATCTACAAGTTTCGGCTCTTGCGAAACCTATTGAACTTGCAACCGTGTCCGACGATATTGTAACAGGCGGACTTGGGACTGCAATCGGTGGATTTTTTGGAAACCCAATGACAATGCTTTACATTGCTCTTGGTATTTCGCTTTTAGCAGTTATTGTTTTGCTTATTGTAAGATATAGAATGCTTGGACTTCTTGCAATGATGTCTTTTGGTGTCTTTATATCGGTCTATGCTTTCTTGCTACAATCAATCCCACTTGTTATTATGGACTTAAACGGAATTTTGGGCGTTGCGCTCACATTCTTCTTGTTGTCTGCTACAATGGTTGATATTTTTGAAAGAGTAAGATACGAATATTCCTTAGGAAAGAAAATTCCAAATAGTGTTACAAGTGCATTTAAGAAAAAGACATTGCCTGTGCTTGAAAAATCAGTTTTCTTGATTATTCTTTGTGCTGTTTTCTACATTGTCGGGACTCCAGCTTTGAAAGCTTTTGCGGTTACATTGTTTGTTGGGCTTTTTGTAAATTACTTTACATTATTTGTTGCTCTTCGCGGAACTTGCCTAAGTTATATCAACATCAATGCGACAAGAAAGAAATTGTATAATTTGAAAAGGGAGGCGACGCACAATGAAATCTAATGAAAAAGCTGATTACACGAAGTTTTTTAAGCCTTGCCTTATAGTTGCGCTTGCATTGATTTTTGTATGCGGGATAATTGTTGGCGTGTTTGGTTTTAACAAGGGATTTGACTTTGTCGGCGGAACACAACTTATTGTTGATTTTGAACTTACAAATGTCGACACTGAAAACGACGAACAATTTTTGAATGCGCAAAAAACTGTTAAAAAAATTATTTCCGATAATGGTGCACGTATCAACTCGTTCCAAGAACAAGGTAGCTATGGCACAAAGAGTTTTGTTATACAAATAAAAAAGACTAGCGACGAAAATATTAAGAATATTAGAATTGCTATTAACAATGAATTTAGTACTTCCGAAGAATTTGCGGGCCTTGAAGACAAAAGCGAAATTATAGGAAGAAATGGCGACTTAACAAGAAAAACAACTGCTGTTGATGGATTTGTCAGTTCGACTGTTTTGTTGACTGTTATCGCGACCTTACTTTTTGCGCTTACGATTGCTACAATTTATGCAATGTTTAGGGTTAAAACTCGCGGGGCAATGACAATTGCTTTTGGGGGCGTCTTAGATGTCATACTTACTTTGTGTTTCGTTGGAATTACAAGACTTGAAATAAATAGGTATATATTTGTTGCAATGGCACTTATTTTGTGTTTAAGCGTTTATGCCAGTGCAAATTTGATGCTTAACATAAAAGACAATGCGAAAAATCCACACAATGCAAATATGACAAATAAAGAAATTGCTAATTTGTCTGTTGGTAAAAACCTATCCCAAACTATGTACACTTACATTGGCGCGCTTGTTCTTGCTGTTGTTTGGTGTGTTTTTGGAACTCAAAACATATTATACTCGCTTCTTAGTTGCTTAGCGGGCATTGCGGTTGTTCTTGCAACACATATTTTTGTTCTTCCAGCCTTTTGGGTGGCAATCTCAAGTAAAAAGGAAACATTTACAAAACAAGGCGTTGCAAAAGTTGAAGCGCAACCTATTAGAGTAGAAAACAAAGACAATGACGCAGAAGTCGTAGAAATTGATGACAAAGAAATAGAAATAATCGACGATGAAGCAGAAGGCGAACAAACTGAAAATCAAAATAACAAATAGTTTTATAAAAATCACTTTTTCTTTTGATAAGATTAAGTGATTTTTTTTAGAAATTTATAAATTAAACATTTTTAAAAATATTTTTGTCACTTTTGACAAAAACTTTTAGTGTGAAAGGTATTGACAAAAAACGAATTTGTTGTAAAATTTTAATAGATAAAAATTGTAGAGAAAATACAAAATTTAGCAAAAAAAGGAAGAATTATGCAAAGAATTTATCTTGATAATGTTGCGACGACAAAAGTGTCAAACGAAGTTTTAACCGAAATGTTAGATGTCTTGGGCGAAAATTTTGGCAACCCAAATAGTCCGCACTCTTTTGGAAGAGATGCTGAGGCTGTTATTGACCTTGCGCGCGATAGAGTTGCAAAGGTTATAAACGCTGACAGGGGCGAAATCTATTTTACTTCTGGTGGAACAGAAAGTAACAACTGGGCTCTTTATGGTTTAGCAATGGCAAATAGAGCGAAGGGCAACCACATTATAACATCAAAAATTGAGCACGAAAGTGTCCTTGAATCGTGCAAAAGGCTCGAAAAAATGGGCTTTAAGGTGACATACCTTAATGTTGATAAGACGGGACTTGTTGATATCGCTGAGTTGCTTCACTATCTTGACCAAGATACAATTTTGGTAAGTGTTATGGCTGCCAATAATGAAGTCGGGACTATTGAAAATTTGAAAGCAATTGCAAAAATCGCACACGAAAAAGGTGTTTTATTCCACACAGACTGCGTGCAAGCACTTGGCAATTTTAAACTTGATGTTAAAGACCTTGATGTTGACGCAATGACTCTTAGTTCTCATAAAATTCACGGACCAAAAGGCGTTGGGGCGCTTTATGTTAAGCATGGAGTTAAAATTGACAATCTCATTGTTGGTGGTGAACAAGAAAGGGGTAAGCGCGGTGGAACGCTTAATGTCGCTGGAATTGTTGGCTTTGGCAAGGCGTGCGACTTACTTTTAAATAATTACATTGTTGATTGCAAAAAAATGAAATATCTTAGAGACTACTTTGTGTCAAGCCTTGAAAAGAGTGTTGCAAATATTACTGTGAACGGTCACGCTCATCAAAGAATCCCAGGACTTGCAAGCGTAACATTCCAAAATGTTGACGGCGAAGCGTTGATGTGTCTTCTTGACCTTGCGGGAATTTCTGTTTCGACAGGCAGTGCGTGTTCGACGGGAAATAAAGCGCCAAATTATGTTTTGCTTGCTATGGGATTTTCAAGTGAAGAAGCACAAAGTACAGTTAGATTTTCTTTTTCAATAACAAATACAAAAGACGAAATTGATTATGTTGTGGAAGAAATTAGAAAAGCAACCGATAAATTACGCGCGATGTCGCCTATAAAAATGACAAAGAAAAAGGTTTAATAGGGGGAAATGAAAATGTATAACAAACAAATTATTGATAGATTTGTCGCCCCACACAATGTTGGACTGATTAAGGGTGCTGACGCGGTCGGAAGTGCAAAAAATGACGCTTTGGGCGAAGTTGCAAAGGTTTATTTGACTGTCGAAAACGAAATTGTTACCGACGCAAAATTTAAGGTTTTTGGGTGTATAACTTCAACTGTTGGACTTGACCTTCTTATGGACGAAATCAAAGGCAAGAACATTGAAGAAATCACAAATGTAAGTTTTGACGAGATTGTCGAGCAAATGGGGGAAGTGTCGCGTGAAAAACTTGTTTGTTTGGGACTGATGAGTGATGTTTTAGTCGACGCGCTTAAAGATTATCATAAAAAACAACTTAGACTTCAAAAAATGCGTGAAAGACTTGCTCTTGAGCAACAAATTTCGCAAGAACCTTTTCATATCGCGATAATTGGCGATGATGATTAGTTGATTTTTAATAATAAAATAAGATGTCGTTTTATTTGTAGAGAACTTAATGAGTTTTGATTATGCAAACTTATTGTTTTTTGAAAAAAGTTCTATAAAAGGCATTTTGCAAAAAATATAAAGACATCTTAATTAAAACTATTTTAAAAACTTTTTGGGGGAAATAACCTTGAAAAGTTTTTTAATTTGTGTAAAAAATGTTTAAAAAATTATTGCATTAAAAATAAGTGTATGTTATACTTGCAATGTTTAAATTCGCACCTAGTATTTTTCTTGTGCCTTTTAACAATTTTTTTTGATTTTATATATCACTTTTTTAAATATGGGTGGAATAATTTAAAATATTTTTACTAATTAAAAGTTGATTGTTTAAAGTAATAAAAATCGTTTTAAGGTGGAGTGTGACCAAGCACAAATATTAGGGAAGATAAACAAGAAGGAGGAAAATTAAATGCCAGTTATTTCTATGAAACAACTATTAGAGGCGGGGGTTCATTTTGGACATCAAGCAAATAAATGGAACCCAAAGATGAAGAAGTACATCTTTACAACAAGGAACGATATTCATATTATTAACCTTGAAGATACTTCAGTGCTAGTTGACAATGCTTATTTCTTTATTAGAGATATGGTTGCAAGTGGCAAAAATGTTTTGTTCGTTGGAACAAAGAAACAAGCACAAGAAGCAATACAAGAAGAAGCACAAAGATGCGGAATGTATTACATCGTTAACCGTTGGCTTGGCGGAACATTGACAAACTTTAAGACAATTAGGACTAGAATTGCAAGACTTAACAAACTTAACCAAATGGAACAAGTTGGCGAATTTGAGTTCTTGACAAAGAAAGAAGTAGCTAAACTTAAAGCGGAAAGAGACAAATTGGAGAAAAACCTTGGCGGAATCAAGGATATGACAGAACTTCCAGGTCTACTTTTTGTCGTTGACCCTAAGAAGGAACATATTGCGATAAAGGAAGCAAGAGAACTTAATATTCCTATTGTTGGAATTGTTGACACAAACTGCGACCCAGACGATGTCGACTATCCAATTCCAGCAAACGATGACGCGATTAGGTCTGTAAAACTTATCGTAAGTGCAATGGCTGATGCTGTTATCGAAGCAAAAGAAGGCGTTTCACCTAGACTTAGTGCTGAACAAGAAGAAAACGCAGACGCTCAAGAAGAAGTCAATATGGCAGATATGCTAAGCGCTGAAAATTCAGCAAAATAAGATAAAAGGGGAATAATTATGATTAACGCAAGTGATATTAAAGATTTGAGAGCAAAGACAGGCGCAGGAATGCAAGACTGCCAAAAGGCACTTGCCGAGTGTAATGGCGATATGGAAAAAGCGGTTGCTTATTTAAGAGAAAAGGGCGTCGCAAGTGTTGCTAAGAAAGCAAGCAGAATTGCTGGTGAAGGCGTCGTTGGAAGTTACATCCATATGGGCGGAAAAATTGGTGTTTTGGTCGAAGTCAACTGCGAAACAGACTTTGTTGCAAAAAGTGACGAGTTCAATCAACTTGTAAAAGACATTGCAATGCAAATTGCGGCTGCAAGACCTGAATATGTGAGAATTGAAGAAGTCCCACAAGAAAATGTCGAAAAAGAAAAAGAAATTTTGATTGTTCAAGCCAAAAATGAAGGCAAACCACAAAATATTGCGGAAAAAATGGTTGAAGGAAGAATCAAAAAATACTACAAAGATGTTTGCCTTATGGAACAAGACTTTGTCAAGGACCCAAGCAAAACTATTTCCGACCTTATCACAGAAGCAACTCTCAAAATTGGCGAAAAAATCACTATTAGAAGATTTGTTCGTTACGAAATGGGCGAAGGTTTGGAAAAAAGAAAAGATAACTTTGCTGAAGAAGTTATGAACCAAATGAACGGCTAATCTAACTAACCACTAAAAGAGCACAAGGTCGCACACTTACTTTGTGTTCTTTTTTTGTGTTTTTTACTATATTAAATAATGCAAAACCCTCACTATTTTAAAGTAGAAAAATATCTAGCCTTTTAGAGTAAATGTAAACAGCATTTTTTAGGCAAAATTTATTCATTTTGGTTGAACAAGTAATGACAAAAATTGTTTTATAGGAAAAATATCAAAAAAAATCTTTTACATTTTAAAAAATAAATGTTAAACTATGTTTGTAAAATAATGTAAAAGGGAAAAATGTCAATGCGTAAAATGGCTCTTGACTATGGCGAAGTCCGTATTGGTGTGGCGTTTAGCGATTTGCTTAACATTATCGCAAACGGTTACGAAACATACACTAGACGCGACTTGGATGCTGATTTGAATTATCTAACGCAACTTGCGCGTGAACATGAAGTCGATGAAATAGTTATGGGACTTCCTATAAATATGGACGGGACGGAAGGCGAAAGAGTGCAAGCGACAAGGGCTTTTGGCGAAAAGTTGCAAAAGGTTAGCGGTCTTAAAATTTCTTACATTGACGAACGCTTGACGAGTGTCAGCGCGGAGCGACTTCTTATTTCAGCCGATGTTAGACGCGAAAATAGAAAAAAAGTGATTGACAAAATTTCCGCTACAATAATTTTGCAAAATTATCTTGACAAACTTTCAAAATAAAGGAGTATTTAAAATGAGTGAACAAGAAAAGAATCCAATAGATAGACTTTTTGACGAAGACGACACAAGCCCAATTTCTCTCTACAACGAAAAAGGGGAAGAAGTCAAATTTGACCAAATTGCGATTATACCAATTGAAGAGCAAATTTTTGCTATTTTAAAACCAGTTGAAGAAATGGAAGGACTTAACGAGGACGAAGCACTCGTTTTTGAAATCGTCGAACCAGAAGACGAAGAAGAAGAGGAATATCTTAATCTCGTCAGCGACATTGACCTTATTGACAAAGTCTTTGACGCATATAACAAACTAATGGACGAAGAAGAAGAGAGACAAAAAATCGACAAAGGGAATAAAGGAAACAAGTAATGGACACGCAAAATTTGTCTAGCGAGATTGACATAAGAAAAAATAAAATTAAGACATTAAAAGACGAAGGCTTTATTGTTTACGCGGAAAAATTTGATAGGACAAACACACTCCTTGAAGCAAAAGGACTTGTGGATGGAACAAATGTAAAGGTTTGCGGAAGAATGACTTTTAGAAGAGTTATGGGCAAACTTAGTTTTTTTGCGCTTGAAGATGTTAATGCGCGCCTTCAAATTAGCATTAGTAGAAACGAAGTCGACGAAAAAGATTATGCTTTTTTCAAAACTATGGTCGACGTGGGCGATTTTCTTGGTGTCGAAGGCGAACTTTACACGACACACACTGGCGAGAGAACTGTTAGAACAAGGAAATTTGTTCTTTTATCAAAAGCGATTTTGCCTCTTCCTGAAAAATTCCATGGTCTTGTCAACCTTGACCAAAGATATAGGGAAAGAAGTATGGACCTTGTTTCAAACGAAGAAAGTAGGACTGTTTTCTTGAAAAGAAGCAAATTTATTTCCTTCATTAGGCATTTCCTTGAAGAAAATGGTTTTACCGAAGTTGAAACACCTATTCTTCAAAGTGCTGTTTGCGGGGCGAGTGCAAAACCTTTCTTTACAAAACATAACGCACTAAACAAGATTTGTAACCTTCGTATTGCGCCAGAAGTTTATCTAAAAAGGGTTATCGCTGGCGGATTTGACAGAGTTTTTGAAGTCGCAAAATGTTTTAGAAACGAGGGAATGGATACTAGCCACTTACAAGAGTTTACAATGGTTGAGTGGTACGCGTCATATTGGAATTTTGAGGACAATATCAAGTTTTTTACAAAATTTTTAAGGGAAGCAATTAAAACCGTAAATGGCGACGGCAGTATGGTCTTGCAATTTAAAGGACATACACTTGATTTTTCAAAAGAGTTTAGTCGCATAAATTACACTGATAAAATTAACGAAATTTTGGGATTTAATGTTCTAGAATTTACGGACGCGAACGAACTTAAGAAAAAAGTCGTTCAAACAGGTTTATTTACAATGAACGATTTTGTCGATTGTAAGACTGTTGGCGGGGTTATTGACTATGTTTATAAGAGAAAAATAAGAGAAAATATCATTGAACCAACCGTTTTGTATAATTACCCAGCGTGCCTTGTCCCTCTTGCAAGAAGAAACGACGAGGATAATAGAAGAATAGATATGTTCCAAGTTCTAGTTTGTGGCGACGAAATTTGCAAGGCGTACAGTGAACTTGTCGATCCAGTTGTTCAAAGAGAAGCTCTTGAAGAACAAGCAAAGGCAAGACTTGAAGGCGACGATGAAGCAATGGAACTCGATGAAGATTTCTTGACTGCTATGGAACACGGGATGCCACCTATTTCGGGGCTTGGATTTGGAGTTGATAGGCTTATGTGCTTGCTTACAAATCAAGAGTCTATCCGTGATGTAGTCTTGTTCCCACTTATGAAATGATTTAAAACAGTTATCTGTAAGTAGCAAAGATTAAATTATGAATTATTTTAAAAAACTAAGATAGTCGTAGCGGTTGAATATTGAAAAAACCATTTTTAATTAGGTGATTAAAAATTGTTTTTTGGTTTTTAAAAACATTTTAAAATAAAAAATTAAATTAAAATAGACCAATTTATTAAAATATAAGTTGGTTTTTTTTATTTCTCGCGACATATTTTTCTTTAAAAATGCGTTTTTTGCTAAAAATTTACAATTAAAATTTTAGTTTGATATGAGTATTAGAAATTTTTATGCATAGAATAGTGTTGTGGGAAAAATTATGTGGGAATATTCTTTATGTTTTGATAATGAAAAAGATTCAGAGAATTTTGTCGATAAAATCAGACCCTTTATAAAAGAAACAAAGGGGGTCGTGATTAGTATTTTTTTGCAAGACGCATACAAGGTGCTTGTTGCCGTTCCGATTGAAAAAAGGGAGCAAGCGATGTCTCTTTTAAAGGAAAACTTGGCTGAAATGATTTTGATAAATTATAAAAAGGAATATATTATGTCAAAACTTAATTTTGAAGTCGATCATTCCGTAAATATGCGCGTGTTTTTGCAAACTTTGATTTGTTTTGATAGCGATGTGGACAAGCAAATCATTGTGGAAAGCCTAAATTTTGATAAGTCAATTTATCTTAATTCTTTTATAAATTTTCGTTTAAAATTTTTGAAAAATAAGTGGGACGAACTTGTAACTCTCGCAAACGACAACATAATGTACCTTTTAAGTGAGGATAGTTTTGTTGAACTTATAAAATTCTTGATAAGCAACCTTGAATATAGATGTTATGCTGTAAATATTTTCTCAAAACAAAATTGCTACCTTTTGTGCGATATGGAAGGGAAAGTCATAAATGACTTTTTGCTCGACAAAAACATTGTTTATGATGACAATAAACTTTTAACATCTCTTATTGCACTTAATCCAGAAAAAATTATTATTCATTGTAATAGCTTTTTAAAAGAGAATTTGCTCAAAAACCTTTACAATTTTTTTTCAAATCGTATAGAAATTTGCAAGTAATAGTTGACAAAGACCTTTTTTTGACCTAAAATAAGTTTAGCATAGTAAAGGCGTTTGACAAGTAGAATTTTGGTGATTTCTAAACAGAGAAGGCAACCTTGGCTGGAAGTTGCGAATAGATAACCTTAAT
This sequence comes from uncultured Clostridia bacterium, assembly GCA_937893125.1. Lineage (GTDB taxonomy): Bacteria > Bacillota > Clostridia > Christensenellales > UBA1242 > UBA7862. The sequence goes on along the minus strand of CALBHW010000054.1, from coordinate 26,446 downwards.
TTGAAACCACAAATCGCTCTATGGGTTTTTCGAAAAGTTTAGCCAAATTAAACTTTAGAGCGGTCTATACGGCCATAAAGGTGGAACCACGGAAAAGTTATTTTCGTCCTTTAACAATTTGTTAGGGGACTCTTTTTTTTGAAAATGCTTTAAAAAGCATCTTATAAAAGGGTCCTAAAAAAATCTTTTCTAAAAAATGTCTAGTACTGGATGCTTATAAGAAAAACAAAAAAAATTAAAAAAAGAAGGAAGAAAAATGGAAGAAAAAGATTTAGCAATTTATAGACACGGATGTGCGCACGTTTTGGCAAAAGCGGTTGACAAAATTTTCACAAATGTCAAAAATACAATCGGACCTGCAATAGATGACGGATTTTATTATGATTTTGACTTGGAAGAAAGCATTACACCAGAAGATTTTAAGAAAATCGAAAAGGAAATGAATAAGATTATCGCGCGTGACGAGAAGTTTGAAAGAAAAGAAGTCTCAAAAAGCGAAGCGCTCGAAATTTTTAAGGACAATCCATATAAGGTCGAACTTATTGAAAATTTGCCTGAAAACGAAGTAATTTCAATTTACACTTTGGGTGATGATTGGTGCGACCTTTGTCGCGGACCTCATGTTAAAAGCACCAAAGAACTTAGAAATTTTGCTTTCAAAATCAATAGAGTCAGCGGGGCGTACTGGCGTGGCGATGAGAAAAATAAGATGCTTCAAAGGGTTTATGTTTTTGGCTATGCAACAAAAGAAGAGCTTGACGAACACATCCATATGCTTGAAGAAGCAAAAAAGCGTGACCATAGAAAACTTGGCAAAGAATTGGGGCTGTTTTTTATTTCCGACTATGCACAAGGAATGCCTTTCTTTATGCCAAAAGGGCTTACATTAAAAAATGAACTTATTTCTTTTTGGAGAGAAATTCATAAAAAAGCGGGTTATCTTGAAATTGAAACACCAATGGCTATGAACAGGCAACTTTGGGAAGTTTCGGGGCACTGGGATCATTACAAAGATAATATGTATACTTTTAAAGTTGAAGACGACACCTTTGCAATTAAACCTATGAACTGCCCAGGCGGGATGTTGTATTATCTTCAAAACAAGCATTCATATAGGGAATTCCCACTTCGAGTTGGCGAACTTGGAAAGGTTCATAGGTACGAAGCGAGCGGGACGCTTAATGGACTTTTGAGAGTTAGATGTTTTACACAAGACGATGCGCATATTTTTATGTTGCCAGAGCAAATTGAAAGCGAAATCGAAAACGTTATGAAACTTGTCGACGAGACATACAAAACATTTGGATTATCATACAATGTCGAACTTTCTACGATGCCAGACAACCACATCGGCGACATTGAAACTTGGGAAAAAGCGGAAACCGCACTCAAAAATGCGCTTGAAACGATGAAACTCGACTATAAAGTCAATGCGGGCGACGGTGCTTTTTATGGGCCAAAAATTGATATTCATGTAAAAGATTGTATAGGAAGAGAATGGCAATGCGGAACAATTCAACTTGATATGCAACTTCCAAAGCGTTTTAATTTGACATACACCGATAAAGATGGTAAAGAAAAAGAGCCTATTATGATTCATAGGGTTATTTATGGATCGCTTGAAAGAATGATTGCTGTTTTGACGGAAAATTTTGCGGGCGCGTTTCCACTGTGGCTTTCACCTGTCCAAATTGAAATTATGAACTTAAATGACGACCTTTTGCCATATGCGAGAAGCGTAAAGGATAGACTTGAAAAAGAGGGCTTCCGTGTCGAACTTGACGATAGAAATGAAAAAATTGGCAAAAAAATTAGGGAAGCACAACTTAATAAAGTCCCATATATGCTTATTCTTGGCGAAAAGGAAAAGGAAAACGGCAATATTTGCGTTAGAAGCAGAAAAGAAGGCGACCTTGGCGCAAGAGATTTGGAAGAATGGATAAAAGAAATTAAAGAAGAGCGTGATAGTAAAAGGATTTAGTCTCTTCTGAATAAAATTTTTTGTATTACCAAAACTGTTTTAAATTCTTTCTGTAGAGATTTTAAAACTATTCAAAACAAATTTAAAACTCTTCTAAAAATATTCAAAAACTGGTTGACAACGGCAAAAGAATGTGGTACTATATCTATGTTTTAAAGAAGAAGTGCCACTTCTCACCGTTTAACGTTTAGTTCAATCGGTTGCTATCAATTATATTTTGATTGTAAAAGTGGGCATTTCGTCCACTTTTTTTGTTTATTTTAGACTAAAAATGACCTAAAATCATAAAAAAGTGATAAAACGCAACTAATTAGGAGGTATTTTATCATTAAAAATCAACAACTTATTAACGAAGACATAAGATTTCCACAAGTGAGACTTATTGGGGAAAACAACGAGCAACTTGGAATTATGTCAAGTAGAGAGGCTCTTGATTTGGCTTACGAAAAGGATTTGGATTTGGTCGTTATTTCGCCAAACGCCGAGCCACCAGTTTGTAGAATTATGGACTATGGTAAGTTCAAGTTCGACCAATCAAAGAGACTTAAAGAGCAAAGAAAGGCTCAAAAAACTGTTGATATAAAGGAAGTTCAATTGTCAATGACCATTGACAAACACGATGTTGAGGTTAAGGCTCGTCACGCAAAGAGATTCCTTGAGGACGGCGATAAAGTTAAAGTCAGCATTCGTATGCGTGGGCGTCAACAAGCGCGTCCTGAAATGGGAATCGAAATTATGAATTCTTTTTTCGAAATGGTAAAAGAACTAGGGACTATCGAAAAAGCCCCAGAAATTATGGGGAGAAATATTTTTATGGTGCTAGCCCCAATGAAAGTAAAATAAAGGAGAAGAAAAAATGCCAAAACAAAAAACAAATAGCGCAGCAAAAAAGAGATTTAAAGTTAAAAAGTCGGGACTTATTAAAAGAACTACTCAAGGCAGACGTCACCTTTTGTCACATAAGTCAACTGCTACAAAGAGAGATATGAGAAAATCTGCTTATGTCAGCAAAGCACAAGAAAAGACCATCAAACAAATGGTTCAAGGTTAATAAAGGAGAAGTGGAAAAATGAGAATTAAAAGAGCAGTTAATAAAAATAAACATAAGAAAGCAATTTTAAAACAAGCAAAAGGGTTCTGGGGTTCAAGAAGCAAACTCTTTAGAGTCGCTAACGAATCGGTTATGAGAAGCCTTCGTCACGCATATATCGGAAGAAGACTTAAAAAGAGAGATATGCGTAGACTTTGGATTACAAGAATCAACGCTGGTTGCAGAATTAACGGAATCAGTTACAGCAAATTTATGAGCGGACTTAAAAACAAGAATATTGACCTTAATAGAAAGGTTCTTGCTGATATGGCAGTTAACGACAAACAAGCATTTGCAAAACTTGTTGAAGATGTTAAAGCGTAAAATTGCGGAGTTATAATTTGGAAATAATCACATCAATCAAAAACGACATAGTAAAAAAAATAAAGGATATTAGAGACAACCCTGTGGATAAGTTGTTTTTAGACAATCCAAAAACGATTGTTGAAGCATTGTCAGCTGGGAAAAAACTCGAGATATTACTAATAAATAGTAAAAAGGCAGACGAAATAATAGCAAAATATCCTGTTTTTGGTACAAAATACCAACTTGTGGGCGAGAATGTAATAGACAGTTTGTCTAGCACGAAAACACCACAAGGGGTAGTTGCCGTTTTTGATTTTTTTGAAAAAGAGCCAATAAATTTGTCGGACAATTTTATTTGTCTAGACAATTTGCAGGACCCAGGCAATCTTGGGACGATAATTAGGTCGGCTTCGGGGACAAGTTTTAAAAATATTTTCCTTATAAATTCAGTCAATCCTTTAAACCAAAAGGTTGTTAGAAGTTCAATGGGCGGAGTTTTCAAAGAAAAGTTTAAAAGTTTTTGTTCAGCAAACGAGTTTGTAAGTTTTGCAAAACAAAATAATTTAAGATATGTTGTTGCTGATATGGACGGCGAAAACATTTTTAAAAACAAAATTGATTTTAGCCCAATCGGCGTAGTTGTGGGAAGTGAAGGGCAAGGCGTGAGCGATGTATTAAGACAAAATGCTGACAAACTTGTATCAATTCCTATGAAAAATGGGCTTGAATCGCTAAATGCGGGAGTAAGTTGTTCAATTATAATTTATTCCATTGAAAATATTAGTTAAAATTGTTTTATTATTGAGAAAAAATTTGATATAATAAAATAGATAATATGGTGCAAGGGCAGTTGTTAGCCCTAAATAAGTTGTTTTTTTACAACTAACCAAATTTTCTTAATAAATATTTAGGGGGAACATAAATGATTACTGCTGGTGATTTCAGAAAAGGTGTAACATTCGAAATGGACGGAAACGTTTATAGCATTATCGACTTTTTGCATGTTAAACCAGGCAAAGGTGCTGCTTTTGTTAGAACAAAAATTAAAAATGTCGTAACAGGACAAGTCTTGGAAAAAACTTTTAACCCAACTGAAAAGTTTGAAGAGGCAAAGATTGAGCGTAAGGAAATGCAATATCTTTATAATGAAGGCGGAATTTACTATTTTATGGATATGGAAACTTATGAGCAAATTCCACTTAACTATGACCAAGTTGAAGAAGCGATGAAATATGTTATTGAAAATATGATGGTTTCAATTCAATTCTACAAAGGAAAGGCATTTTCAGTCTTGCCACCTATGTTTGTTGAACTTACAATCACGGAATGTGAGCCAGGTATTCAAGGCGATACATCAAAAGCGGGCAATAAGCCAGCTACTTTGGAAACAGGCACACAAATCCAAGTCCCACTTTTTGTTAACTTGGGCGACAAAATCCGTATTGATACAAGAACTGGAACATATATGGAAAGAGTGTAAGGCTTAGTCTATAAATCTTAATAAAAATGTCGAAATAATGTTATTTTTGTAATAACATTATTTTTTTTGTCCTTTTACAATTTTTAGTCTTTTTAGTGAATAAATATCTATAGAAAAATAGAAAAGCCCAAAAAGGAGAAAAAATGATTGAAACGCTTTTTCCGCAATATTTTTTAAAGTCTCTTGATAAAGTTCCTATTGAAAAAGTAACTGAAATAAGGTTGCGCCTTAACAAAAAAATTGTGATGTCAATTGGAAATAAATCATATTACTTATCAACCGACGGGCTGACGGGCAACAATAATAAAGCGATTGTCGCGGACAAGCTTTTGATTGATGATACATTCAAACGCGCTTGTGAAAATTCGGTTTATGCCTATGCTGACCAAATAAAAAACGGTTTTATTACAACAAAAGGCGGAATTAGAATTGGGCTCGCGGGTGAAGGGGTATATGATAGGTCGGCTGTTAAGACTTTAAAAAATATTGACAGTTTGTCCATTCGCATCCCAAGACAGGTAAATGGATGTGCAATGCCGATTATGAATTACCTTTTTTCGACCGAATTTTTAAACACCTTAATTATTTCTCCGCCAGGAGCAGGAAAAACGACGCTTATTCGTGATATTTTGCGCACTTTGTCCGAAAAAAACTATTGTTATAACATTCTTCTTGTTGACGAAAGATTTGAAATTGCGAACTGTTTTAATGGAGAGCCAACTCTTGATGTGGGGAATTTTTGTGATATTTTAAGTGGTGTCAAAAAAGAATATGGTTTTGAAAATGGCATTCGCGCTTTGCGACCGGACATAATCGTTACAGACGAACTTTCGCCCGCTGACTATTCCGCCGTTCAAAATGCCGTATCATGCGGTGTGTCAATTCTAGCGTCCGCGCATGCAAAAGATGTTGAAGATTTGAGATTGAAAGACGGATTTGAAACAATTTTAAAGAATAAAATTTTCAAGCGTTTTGTTGCTTTATCATCTCGCGAAGGGCCTGGAACAATTGAGAATATTTATGACGAAAATCTTAGGGTTATAAATTATTGATGAAAATAATTTTATTGAGTGTAGTTTTTGTTTGTTGCATTTTAATTGGTTTGGGGATAGGAAATTATTTCAAAAAAAGGCGCGATTTTTATGTCGATGTATGCAATTTTTGCGACTACTCGTCGACGCAAATTTCCTTTGCTCTAAAAAAAATAAATGAAATTGTGAATGACGCAAAGTGCAACTGTCAAAAAGAATTTTTTGATTATTTAGCGACTTATGAAAAGTATTTGACAGGAGAAATAGACGCGGAAGATTACATAAAAGCGACCAAAATAAATTTTTTGACCCAAGAAGAAAAGGCGGAATTGGATGGAATGTTTTTGTCTCTTGGGCAAATGAATAGGGATGAAGAATTAGAAAAAATTGCGATTTGCAAGAAAAATTTTGGCGTAAAAAAGTCAGTTTGCTTTGAAAAGTTCACTAAATACAATAATCTTTACTTTAAATTGTTTTTCCTACTTGGGCTTGCAACAATCGTGATTTTTTTGTAAAAGGGGGCGGAAATGGATTATTCAATCATTCTAAAAATTGCAGCGATAGGAATCTTGACTGCCGTCGTTGTACAAGTTTTAAAAAATATAGGCAAAGACGACATTGCGACCGTCGCGACGCTAGCGGGAGTTGTGGTTGTTTTGCTTATGGCTCTAAATCTTATAAACGAACTTTTTGAAACGGTTAAACAACTTTTTCTAATTTATTGAAGTGTGAAAATGGGGAATTTGAAATAAATGGAAATTTTTAAGATTATCGGAATTGGACTTTTGACCTGTTTTGTCGGAATTGTGGTCAAACAAATTCGCCCTGAGTTTTATATTGTAGTTGTTTTGAGCGGTGCGGTTGTAATTTTATTTATGGTTGTTGACCAATTAAAATCAATTTTTGTTTATTTTTTGACCATTTTTAATAAAACAAACCTTGATTATGCGCTTTTTGCTAATGTTTTAAAAATTGTGGGGGTGGGATTCTTAATTGAATTTGCGAATGGCATTTGCGTTGATACAAACAACGCCTCAATCGGCGACAAAATTGTTCTTGCTGGAAAAGTTCTTATTGTTGGTTTATCCCTTCCAGTTATTTCAAACCTTTTAAATGTTATTGTTGAAATTTTGCCTTAGATTTTTAATATTAAAGAGATTTTGATGTGATAAATGATTTTAGAAGTAGTTTTAGTATGGAAAATAGTGAAAAACAAGATGAAATGAAGGGCTTTTCTTGCTACTTTTATCAAAAAGAGCATTTTAAGAAGAAAACTTGTCTTTTTTTTATCTTTTTTTTGTTTTTTATAGCGGTTGTTGGGTGTTTTTTTATACAAAAAGAAAATAGGACAACTTTTCAAAAGACAACAATTACAAGCGGTATACAGAAATTGCATTTAGCAAACGACTCGGACATAGAACAAGATTTAAGTGACAATATTGACGACCAATTAAATGATATTGATTTTAGCGGAATAGAAAACGGTTTTAATAAACTAACAGACAAGGACAAGGAATTGTTAGGCGAAAATTCCTTTTTAAAAATTGTTAGAAAACTAATTAACGCGGATGATAGCAATTTGTATAGCAACTTTTTACCTTATGCGTTATCCATAATTTTTGATGATTTACTTTCACTTCTTCCGTATTTTGCAGTGATAATTGTAATCGCCATTTTGTATAGTTTAATAGGACAGATGTCAAACGACAAAAGTTTAAATTCAATAATTCATCTTGTTTGTTTTAGCGCAATTGCTGGGGTTGTAATAAAAATTGTTTTGGGACTAATGTCGTCGGCAACGGGGGCAATAAATATAATCGAAGGACAAATGGAAGCAATTTTTCCAATTATTCTTACTCTTATAACTGCCGTAGGTGGCGTTGTGACAGCGTCGACATTTGAGCCGTTTCTAGCGATTTTAACAAGTGGAATAACAAAACTTTTTTCGTCGCTTCTTGTTCCGATTTTCATTTTTAGTATTGTTTTCGGCGTAGTAGGAAACTTGTCAAAGAATGTGAAATTAGAAAAATTTTCTAAATTCTTTTCATCACTTTTTAATTCAATTGTTGGCATCGTTTTTACAATTTTTATGGCTTTTTTGACTTTGCACGGGCTGACCGTTTCGAGTGTAGACACAATAAGTATGAAAACAGCAAAATATGCAATGAAAAATTATATTCCGATTGTTGGCTCATATTTATCTGATGGTGTTAGTTTGATTTTGGCTAGTAGTGTTTTAATTAAGAACGCAATTGGTGTGGGTGGGCTACTAGTTTTGTTTTTGTGCCTTTTTTCACCTATAATTCAGATAATTGTTGTGCAACTTTTGCTTAAACTGACTTCCGCCATTTTGGAACCTGTTTGTGATAAGGAAACGCCTGACTTTTTATTTTCTATTTCAAAAAGCCTAAATATGCTACTTGTTTCACTTGTTGCAATTGGATTTATGTTTTTAATTTCGGTTTCAATTTTGATGTGTTGTTCAAACATCTTTTAAAGGAGAAAAAATGTCTGCTATTTCGTCGTGGATTTTGGGGATTGCGGGAATTGTACTTGTGGGCGTTTTAGTTGAAGTCCTGCTTCCGCAAGGAAAACTCAATAAACTTTTAAAAAGCATAGTCGCAGTTGCGACAATTATTATAATTGTGTCTCCACTTAAAAATATTGACCCAAATACACTTGATTTTTCGAAACTTTTTGACCCAATCAAAATTGACAACAACTTTGTAGAAGAAAGACAAAAGGGAATGATAGTTTCTCTGCAAGAAGAAATCGAAAACAACCTTAATTCTAACGGCTATTTAAGCGTAAAAGTTAAGATTGATGGCGTTGTTTCTGCCGAAAAATGTGAAATAAAAAATGTTTTTGTCGATTTAGAAAATTTAGTTCTTTTAGACGAAAAACTGAATATAGATAAATATACAAATATTGTGGCGATAATCCAAAAGTCGATTGATGTAGATAAGGAAAACATTATTATTTATGAGTGAAGAATTAAAAAAAGACGAAAGTCCAAAAAAAGAAAATTTTTTGTCCAAAATAACGGACAAGCTTAAAAGAATAAAGCACCTTGACATCATTTTGACTGTCCTATTTATCGCTATAATTTTGCTTATCTATTTTTCAACAACTGGGCTTTTTTCTAGCAAAGGAAGAGAAACGAGCAAACAAACAACGGAAAATATTTCGTCAAGTTCGTCCGAGATACTTACGATGGATACTTACGTTTCCGCGCTGTCAAGCAATTTGGAGACTCTCATATGCGGATTGTCGGGGGTAAGTAGTGTAAAAGTTATGTTGTATTACGATGAGGACATTTCATACGACATAGCGTACACTCAAGAGACAAAAACCACGAGTGACGGCGCAAAAATTGATACCAAAAGTCCAGTTTTGATAGATGTCGACGGAACAAAAAAACCGATAATTCTATCAAAAAATTTGCCAAAACCTAAGTCAATTGTCGTTGTTGCAGGCGGGGCGAAAAATACATCGGTTAAACTTGAAATATTGCGACTTATTCAAGCAATGTTCGAGATAAGTTCATCAAAAATAGAGATTTTTGCTGGGAAATAAAGGGGGTAAATTATGCTTAGTAAAAAGAAAAAAATTATTGTTTTGTGTTCAATGTTGGTTCTTCTTGTCGTGACGGGGGTGTTAAATATAGTTCTAAACAACTCCATAAATGCAACACCTACAACAACGACTAACAACTATTCATCAGCGTCATTTTTTGCTACAAGTAGGCAAGATAGGACAACCACTAGAAATGAATCTATCGCGCAATATAAGGAAATAATTGCGTCAAGTTCGAGCAGTGCCGAGGCAAAAAAGAACGCGCAAGCAAGTTTGGATGCAATATTAGAATCGATGACAATGGAAGCAAATATGGAAGGACTTATCAAAGCAAAAGGTTTTAGCGAAGCGCTTGTCAACTATTCGTCGACATATATCAATGTTCTTTTGCAAAGTAGTGAACTTACAGAAACGGAAGTTGCTCAAATTGTTGAAATCATCCAAAATCAAACAAACAATAGAGATATTGACTATATTAAAATCATTCCAGTTGAATAAAACTATTCTTAACCAATGTTTTGCTTATAGATATTGACTAGATATAAAATAAATTTATCTTATTCATATAAAAAGTTTAGCACAATAAAAAAGGGGTAAAATAGTTTTAAAATTGATGTGGTTTTAGAAAAAACGCTAAAAATCTACCACTAAAAGGAGATAGACTAAAAATCTTAAAACTTTTTTAGTGTTAAGCACCCATAAATTTGTTGCATAAAAAACTCCAACATGATATACTACATTGTATTCAGTGGGAGTTTTTATGTTTTCTAATAACAAACTTTATGACAAGAATGATGACGGAAAAGTCTATTGTGGAAAGAATATTATGCTTTCCATCATCAACCTTTCTGCAAAAGAAATTAGCGGAGTTGCTTCTTTAAGCAAAAACTTTATGAGCGGATTTAAGAGACTTTTTTCGCACAATTATTTTGAAGGAGTCAAAGTTTCTTACACGCAAAGTAAAAACTTGATTATTGACATCTATCTAAATGTTTTCTTCGGCTATAGCGTTGCTGACGTAGCGTATAGAGTTCAAGAAAATGTCAAAAATGGCATATCAAATATGATTAGTGCCAAGATTGAAAGCGTGAATATTCACGTTGTCGGTGTCGAATTTTCAAGAGAAGATATGGCAAAATATTAAGATTTTTCCCTTGTGATTTTGCAAGGGAATTTTTGTATAAAAGGAAGAAAATTTATGAGTAGTACGCTTGCACGCGATTGTGCGTTTAAATTGGTTTTTCAAGAAATGTTTAGTGACGACTTTTTGCTAAACGATTTTTTTGATGAAAATAAGGCGTCAGAAGAGGAAGAAAAATACGCTCTCGAAGTTTTGGAGACAATTAAGAAAAACAAATCAGCCCTTGACGAGCGCCTAGAAAACGGACTTTCAAAAGGACTAAAAATTAAAGACTTGTACACTCTTGACCACGCAATTCTTATTATGGCACTTGCTCAAATTGAATTTTTAGGCGAAGATAAGGGGCTCGTTATAAACGAAGCAGTTAGACTCGCCAAAAAGTATTCCACAGAAAAAAGCCCGTCATTTATTAACGGCGTTTTGTCGTCGCTTTTAAGGGAATAATTTTGTGGGAGACTAAGAAAAAAGGTGTTAAAAGATTTAAGCGTATCGGAACTTAATAAGTATATAACTAACATTTTTGAAGCGGAAGAACTACTGCACTATATAAAAGTTTACGGCGAAGTATCGGGTGTGTCGCTCGTGCGCGGGAATTTGTACTTTACTTTGAAAGACGAAAATGCACAACTTTCGTGCATTATGTTCGGCGCGTCATCTCAGCAGGTAAAGGAAGGCAACCAAGTGCTTGTTACGGGAGGGCTCAAATTTTATGCAAAAGGTGGCAAGCTTAACCTATATGCAACAGCCATCGCGCCGTATGGAAGTGGCGTGCTGTTTAAAAGGTTTTTGGAACTTAAAGATAAACTTGAAAGAGAAGGCGTTTTTGATGACAAATATAAAAAACCACTTCCTGAAAATATCAAAACTATCGGCGTTGTAACATCTTCAACGGGGGCTGTTATTCACGATATAATTACGGTTACTCATAGGCGTAACCCGTATCTAAATATTTTAATTTATCCGTCTAAGGTCCAAGGCGATGGAGCGGAAGAAACTATTATTGAAGGGCTTGAATATCTAGACAAGTTGCCCGAAGTCGATGTTATTATTATTGCGCGCGGTGGCGGGTCAATTGAAGATTTACAACCTTTTAATACGGAAGTTTTAGCAAGAAAAATTATTACTTTGTCTAAGCCAGTTGTTTCAGCAGTCGGACACGAAGTAGACTACACAATTTGCGATTTTGCGAGTTCAATTCGCGCCGCCACACCATCAGAAGCGGGCGAAATTGTCACGAAAAACATTTTGGAAGGAATTAAAGATTTCGGATACAGTTTAGACAAATTGCAATTTTTGTTTAATAACATTTTAGCTGAAAAATACGAAAAAATCGATGATTTGGTCGCAAAAAACGATGCGATTTTGGGGAATATACTAAATTGTAAGTCTCACACACTAAGTTTAAATGTTTTAAAATTTAAACAAATAAATCCGTTCCTTGATATTGAAAAAGCACTTGATATGGAGTATAATAAGTTGCAACTTTTGGATGTGACGAAGATTCTTGACAGGGGCTTTGCGCGAGTTGTTTGCGGTGATGAAATAATTAAAAGTGCAACTAATTTGCAGACGGGGGATGAAATTAAAGTCGAGTTTAAGGATGGAAACATTGTTGCAAATGTTTACTCAAAAGGGGATAAGTAAAATGAATTTTGAAGATGCAAACAAGAGATTGCAAGAAATTGTTGCAAAGCTAGAGAATGGGAACGTCTCGCTGGACGAAGCAACAAAATTATATGAAGAAGGCGTGACTCTTGCAAAAGATTGCTACAAGCAACTTGAGAACGCAAAAGGGAAAATCGTTAATTTGAAAGAAGAGTTAGAGAAATACACAGGGGAATAAAAAATGAAATTAAGTAAACTTGTAGGAGAAAGGACAAAGTCGACGCCAAGTGACGCGACGATGAAAAATCATATTTTGCTTTTGAGAGCGGGATATATGAAGCAGGTTGCGGGTGGGATTTACTCGCTCACGACGCTAGGTGAACGCGCGTGCCTTAATATTGAGAATATTATAAGAGAAGAAATGGATGCTCTTGACGGGCAAGAAGTTAAATTTCCAGTTGTAATGCCAAAAGAATTATGGGATTTGAGCGGGCGCTATTCTTCGATTGGAAGTGAAATGGCGAGATTTACGGATAGAACAAATCGTCAAATGCTTTTAGGAATGACACATGAAGAAGCGGCGGTACATCTTGTCAAAAATTGGGTCAACACATACACGCAACTTCCTTGTATGATTTATCAAATTCAAACTAAATTCCGTGACGAGCCAAGAAGTCGTGGTGGACTTATTCGTGTGCGCGAATTTACGATGAAAGACGCTTATTCTTTTCATATGACACAAGAAGATTTGGAAGAATATTACAATAAAATGCACAAATCATATGAGAGAATCTATGACAGAGTAGGCGTCGGACATCATGTGATTTCGGTTAAAAGCGATAACGGAATGTTTGGTGGAAATATGTCGCACGAATTTATGTATCTAAATGATTACGGCGAAGACCAACTCGTTTTGTGTGACAAATGTGGTTATCACGCGAACCAAGAGGTGGCGGAATGCTTGTATCATAATGAAAAACAAGATAAAATGAAACCTCTCAAAAAAGTTTTTACTGGCGACGCAAAAACCATTGAAGATGTTTCAAAATTTCTCAATATTCCAGCCCAAAAGTGTATGAAAGCGGTCGTTTATGCAATCAAAGGCGAAAGCGGATATGTTGTATGCTTTATAAGGGGCGACAGAGAAATAAACGAGACAAAATTAAGACATATTTGCCAAAAAGAAGTTGTGCCATATGACGCAAGAGAAGACAAGAATTTCTGCGCTGGAAATATTGGTGCTCTAGGACTTAATGTCCCAAACGCTCTTGTTTTCTTTGATAAGAGTCTTGAGGGGCTTACTAATTTGGTTGCGGGCGCAAATGAAAAAGATTACCATTTTACAAATTTTAATTTTGAAAGAGATTTGAAAGATGTTAAATTTCACGACATTTCAAAAGTAAAAGTTGGAGACCCTTGTGTCTTTTGTGATAGTTCGCTTTCATTGTCAAATGGAATCGAAGTGGGCAATATTTTCCAATTAGGAACAAAATACACAAAGAGTATGGGAATGGAAGTCAGAACAAAAGATGGCGACGAAATTAACCCAATAATGGGGTGTTATGGAATCGGTGTTGGGCGTCTCCTTGCGTGTGTTGTTGAAGAAAATAGTGATGAAAATGGTATTTGTTTGCCTATGTCGGTCGCGCCATTTAAAGTTCATATTGTTCCACTTAGACTTGAAGATGAAATTGTAAATCAAAAGGCAAATGAACTATATCAAGAACTTCAAAACGCAAAAATTCCTTCATTGTTTGATGATAGGGCTTGCTCAAACGGAATAAAATTTGCTGATGCTGACCTTATGGGAATGCCAATCCGAGTTGTTATTTCGCCAAGAAGTTTAGTGGAAAATAAGGTTGAGATTAAACTTCGCAAAACTAGCGAGACAATTATGGTTGATTTTAATGATGCATTTGATAAAATATCAAACCTAATCATGTCAAATATGTAAATTTTAGGAACAAGTTGCTTTGTTTTAAAAGAGTGAATTTGAGTCTTTTTATTCATAGTCTTTAAGTAAAATAAAACTGGTTTTTATTAAACATATCCTTATAATAAATTTTAAAGAAGTTTCATATACATATATGAGACTTTTTTTATGCTAAATTTTGGACAAGTAAAGGGGTTGAATGTGGAAAATAAAAGGCTGGAGCGATGAAAATTGTAAAAGAAAAAAGAGTGTCAATTTACGCGTCAAAGGCGGGGCAGAAGAAATGGCTAGTGAAAATAAGTTTACTTGCTTTTTCAACATCGCTTCTTTTGAGCCTTTTTTCTGAAATGATGTTGACGCGAGCAAACTTGATAATTGCTCTCATTTTATTGGTTGTTTTTATGCTTGCAAATGTTTTTTCTGATATGTTTGGACTTGCAATAACATCTTGCCAAATAGAAAAACTAAAACTTGAAAAATTGGATAAAAGGCAATACAATATTTGTTTAAAACTTGTTGAATCGTCGGACAAGGTGTCGTCAATATTATGCGATGTCGTGGGCGATATTTGTGGAATTTTGTGTGGTGTAAGCGGGACGATGATTGCTATGATTTTGTCTAACAATATTGGATTGTCTAGCGTCAAAATTTTTATTGGCGCTCTTACGAGTTCGTTTATTGCAGGGCTAACTGTTTTGTTAAAAGCAATTTCAAAGAATTACGCGGTGAACCATTCGAGTCGAATTGTCAAAAAAATTGCTAGTTTGTTTTTGGTTTTTAAATTGTTTACAAAAAAGCGTAAAAGGGAAGAAAAACCGAAAGATTTGCAAGACAACATTAAATAAATTATAGGAAGTAAATTTTGAAACAAGTTCAAAATTTGTGCTAACGCACTTGCAAAGTGTTTATTTTGCACTTCCAATTTGAATAACCATAAGTCTCGCTGGTGTGCAATCACCCCGACTCAACTCTTCCGATAATATAAATTTATGCTTAAAAAACGAGTGTCTCCAATACTTGAATTGATATAGCAAAACCTACGATTACGCATTGTGTGCCATTTGCACAAGGCGCACCAACAAAAATGGGCTAAACTGCAAAAGAGTACACCTAGAAGTCAAAATGCTTGCTGAGTGTTTGCAAAGGCGTGAGCGAATGTCACTTTTTTGTAACTAAATCGCCTTATAATGGGGCTTTTTGTATGTTTATTCTTTTATAAAATCATTTTTATTCGTATTTTTGCATAAATATAAAAAAAATTATGAATATTTATACATTTACTATTGCATAATTATTTAAAAAAATGTATAATCAAAACATAACCTATGAATATTTATCAAAAAGGCGGTGTTTTGGTTATGGCGAGAAGCAGTCGACAATCAAAAATATTGGAACTCATTTCTTTGTATGAGATTGAAACGCAAGATGACCTTGTGTCACGCTTGGCTTCTGGTGGGTTTGATGTTACACAAGCGACGATTAGCCGTGATATAAAGGAACTCGGGCTTATTAAGATTCAATCCAACGAGACTGGAAAATATAAATATGCAGTTTCCGATGCACCAAGTCAAACATCCAACAAATACATATTTATGTTGAAAGAGTCAGTCATTTCTTTTAGAACTCTTCAAAATAATGTTCTTGTCAAAACCCTAAAAGGTCTTGCTGGTAGTGTTTGTTCTATTTTTGATAAACTTAATATTGATAATGTGCTTGGCATTGTTTATGGAATTGACACGGTTTTACTTTTATTGCAAAACGAATCTGACGCTGAATATTGCGTTAGAAAAATAGATTCAATTTTAAATTGTTAATGGATTTTTGTGCATCTTATTTGTCAAAAAAATGTATTTTGTACAACTGTTGAAATGAATAGCGCTTGCTATTTTAGTTAAGATTTAAACCTTTATTTTCTTTAAAAATTCATTTTAAAAAAATAATTCAGACAATGTGCTATTAGTGGATTGTCTTTTTTTTAATAATTTGATATAATCTAGGTATGTTAAAGATTTTAGATATTCAAAATGTGGCGTTAATTGATAACTTATCAATTGATTTCTCACCCAAGTTAACTGTTATGACTGGCGAGACGGGTGCTGGGAAGAGTATTATTATTGATTCTCTTTGTTTTGTTTTGGGCGAAAAGGCAAACAAAGGGTTGATAAAGCAAGGGCGAGAATATATGAAAGTCGTTGCGAGTTTTTCTGCGCCTTTTGCTAGTGAGGTTGAAAATTTTTTGCATGAAAATGATATTGATTTTGAGGACGAAATCGTTTTATCACGCAAGTTGACTGTCGAAGGGAAGGGAGAACTTAGAATAAATGGTGAAGTCGTTTCGGCAACTTCTTTTAAAAAATTGTCAGTACTTCTGGTTGACATCAATGGTCAGCATGAGCATCAAAAATTGCTTTCAGATAAATTTCACCTTGGAATTGTAGACCTTTTTATAAAGGATAAATCGCTTTATGAAAATTTTAAAATTTCATATGAAAAGCTTCAGAATATAGACAAACAAATCGCGAGTTTAAATGGCTCGACTCAAAATCAAGAAAGAATGCTTGACCTTTTGTCTTATCAAATAAAAGAAATTGAAGATGCAAAAATCGAGCCAAATGAAGATGAGGATTTGACTCAAAAAAAGATTTTGATGCAAAATAGTGGCAAAATTTATGATAATCTAGCGCTTGCTTGTTCAAAATTTGATGGGAATGCTTCTATAATTGACGGACTAAAGGGTGCAATTGCAAGTTTAACTTCGATTGCAAAATATGATGACAGCTTGAATGCAATAATTGAGAGACTCGAAAATTTAAAGTATGAGGCGATGGATGTTTCGTCAACATTACTAGATAAAAAAGAAAGTTGTAATTTTGATGAAGATGAATTCGAAGAAATTGATACACGTCTAGACAAAATCAAAATGATTAAGCGTAAATATGGTGCAACATTGCAAGATGTTTTTGATTTTTTGAATCAAGCAAGAAGTGATTACGATAGAATTTTAAATAGTCGAGATACTCTCGAGAAATTACTTGCAGAAAGGTCAAAAATTGTAAAAGAGTTGTATGATAAAGCCTTAAAACTAGGCAAAACTAGGCGCAACGAAGCAAGAGAATTCGAAAGCAAAACTAACGCCGAACTAAAAGATTTGGGTATGAAAAATGCAAGATTTAAAGTTGATTTCAATGACATCCCAACGCTAGAATGCTTTGAAAAGTCTTTAAATATAAATGGATTTGACCAAGTTAAGTTTATGTTTTCCGCTAACCTTGGACAAGACTTGAAACCACTTTCAGAGATAATATCTGGTGGTGAAGCAAGTCGATTTATGTTGGCACTTAAAAATATTTTGGCGGATGTTGACAATGTCTCGCTTATGGTTTTTGATGAAATTGATAGCGGAATTAGCGGTGATGTCGCATACAAGGTCGCGTGCAAAATTGCTAATATTGCTAGAAGACATCAGGTTGTGTCCGTTTCCCACTTGCCAATTATTTGCGCTATGGCAGACAAAAATTTGTTCGTTGAAAAGTTTTCTACAAAAGACAATAGCACTTCGGTTGCGGTGAAAACTTTGAATGAAGAAGAAACTCTTGAAGAAATTTCTAGACTTTCTGGCGGGACGGCGCACTCGGCGAACTCGCTTCTTCATGCAAAAGAAATGAAAAATAGATGTAACGAATATAAAATTGGTTTAGACAAAGCGTAGTTTTTTATTGCATTGTAAAGTTTAAAATATGCAAGTCTTGTTTTTGGACGAGTTAATGAAAAGTAGAGCGAGTGTCTTATATTCTTAAATGTTTTAAACAAAATAAAGATTTTCTTTGAAATGAAAGTGTGCAAATAAAATTTGTATCTATAAAAAATAATTATGAAAATATAATATGTATTATTTAGACTAATAAAAGATGTTTACATTTTTTGTTAAAGGGAATAATACATATTTTTTTATATTATAAGTAAACTACCTATGTTATGGTATGTAGGATAAATAAAAAAAATAAGTCGATTCTTGCTATTATTTTTTTTGTCTTAATAATCTCTCTTGTGGTCTTGTCTGGGATTCCATTTTCTCGACTGGACACTTTTTCTAATTGCACATTCTTAACACAAAGCGAACTTCTCGAGATTTCAAAAGCCAATTATTTTGGTCCTTTTATACGCGCTAGTGTCAAAAATGGCATAATAAATACGATAAATAGTGAAATTTATGATAGTTATGAGCCTGAAATCGAATTTAAACTTTTCAATCTTATTCCAATAAAAAGTAAGAGAATTAAAGTTCTTCGCTCTAATAAGGTTTTGGCGAGTGGCTCGGCGATTGGGCTTGTTTTAAAAACGGAAGGTGTTTTAGTCGTTGGGAGTAGCCCTGTTTCAACCTTGGAAGGCGAAAAGGATGCTCTCGTTGATGGCGTTTTGAAAATTGGAGATGTTATCACTCAAATAGAAAATGAAACGGTTGAAGGCGTTTCGAGTATTTCGCGAATAATAAACGAAGAAAATAATAAAAATAAAGAACTTAATATAAAGATTATCCGAAAAAACAAAGAAATCAACACAAAAATCAAGCCATGTTATGATGTGAAAAGTGAAAATTATAAACTAGGAGTTTGGGTGCGAGATGACGCATCGGGGGTTGGAACCTTAACCTATATAGATGAAAACAATCGCTTTGGTGCGCTTGGTCATCCAATTTGTGACAGTGATACTAAGAGTAAAATAAGTTTAAAAGAAGGAAAAGTTTATAAATGTTCCGTTCTCGGAGTGAACAAGGGGGTTAGCGGAGATCCTGGTGAAATAAAAGGCTTTTTTATGCAAGGAAAGAACGAGCAAGGGGTTGTTGAGAAGAATAACGCATATGGCATTTTTGGGAATGTTAATAAAGATAATGAATTGGTAAATAATTCATCGCAATGTGAGGTTGGTGGAAGAATGTCGGTAAAACCTGGCAAAGCACAAATTAGGTGTTGTGTAGAAGGGACAAATGTTGAAACTTTTGATATTGAAATAATTAAAACAAATTATCAAACATATTCAAATGATAAAAGTATGGTGATTCGAGTAACGGACAATAGGCTTCTTGAAAAAACGGGCGGGATAGTGCAGGGAATGAGTGGAAGTCCTATTATTCAAAATGGGAAAATTGTAGGGGCTGTAACGCACGTTTTTGTTAGTGACCCGACAAAAGGTTTTGGGGTTTATATTGACTGGATGTTGGATCAATAAGCATTTTGAATAATTTAGAATGATTATCCAATAATTTTGAATGCAAATTTAAGATAGATAACATCAGTTTTTCAAAACTGACATAAATAATACTTATATTTGATAAAAAACGCTAATAAATGTTACTTTTTACAAAAAACCAAATAAAAACAAATTAAAAACCATTTTGAATAATTTTGAAAAAATATTAAAAATTGTTTTACAAATTAAAATTTTTGTGCTAAACTTTTGATATCATAAAACAAAAGAAGGAGAAAACAAATGAAAAGAGATTATTCAATAACCTTTTATTCACAAGATAGAAACATTCTTCTTGCAAAGGATGTCAAGGATGTTTTAGAAAATAAAAATAGGGGAGTCTTAAATATTGATAGTTTGGATGAATTCTTTATTAACCGAAATTCATCCATTAGACATATTGTGCTTGATTTGACTTTAACACCACTCGATAGCAGGAGTTGTTCTCTTATAAAACTTATGCTAAATTCTAAACTTATTGACACTGTTATTATGATTGTTCCAGAAGGGACAACTTATGGCAGTGAATTTATGTATGTGCATCTTGGCGAATCGTTCAAAAGTGACCTTAATATTTTATTTGATAAGGTTTTCGATAAGGAAGACATAAAAGAAAGATTTTTATCAAGCACATGGAGAAGTGAGATTAGTAAGCAACTTTGCGATTGGGGCTTTTCGTCAAAATGTAACGGATTTTCTATGTTGATTGACACGATTATTTATTACATTCAAAAGAAATGTGTTGTGAGAAAACTCTCTAAAGAAGTTTATGTGATTTTATCTCATAAATATGCAGTTACTCCAGCTTGTGTGGAGCTTAGTATTAGAAAAGCGATTCAAAACGCTTGCAAAAATAAGGATAAATTTCCAGAAGGTTGTGCTATCACGAATAAAGGGTTTATTGTTTATTCTGTTTCTCAACTTTTTGATAAATTGGTTAATGTGGAAGGACGCCTTTACTAATGCAAAACAAACCGCCAGTGCAAAAATCAAATTTGATGCTCGTCGTATATTTTGCGGTTAATAGCAATAAAAAACGACGCAAAAGGCGAACACCAGAAGATAAAAAGCCAAAGTGAAATGGAGAATATTTCACTTTTAGGCAAAAAGGATTTTAATGTAAAATCTTTGTCTTTTTTACGGCTTTTTCTTGAAAATATATTGATAAAAGATAACCGCTTTTTCTTATCTTAAAAATTTTTTAATGAAGAATATCTTTTTGCACAATTTTAGATATCTAATTGTATCTTGTATATTTTTCAAAACCACAAATAGACATTTATCATTCTAATCCTTTGTTTTATCCAATATATTTGTATTATGGCGGGAAATTATTTTTGGGACAACATAAAAAGATTCTTTTATAAAAACAAAGCCCTTGTTATTTGGACTATAATAATTGCAATCCTTGGACTTGCAACTGGCGTTTTTTGTGTATTAAAAGCGGATGTTTGTATAACTTGTAATTTATTGCAAGATTTTTGTTTACGCAATTTCTTTTTGCACAAATATTCTTTCTTTGCTTTTATTTTTATCAAAATTTTAGTCTATTTTGCGATTTTTTTAGCGTTATTTTTGTTATCTTTTTTAAAAGGTGGCAATGTTTTTGGACTGCTACTTGGGTTTTATATTGGTTTTTTGGCTGGAATAGATTTTGTTGTAGTAATTAGCGTTTGTGGCATTTTAAAGGGATTGCTACTTGGAATATTGATTGTCTTAGTTTGTGAGTTGGCGCTTATTTTGATTCTAGTATTATTTAGTGCGCAAATGGTAGCAAGAAATAAGGGAATGCGCTGTTATGGGCGCTCAATAATAAGTGGAAACGAACTTAAAATTTGGGGTTTTTACCTTTTGTGTTGTATTTGTGTCATTTTAGTGCAGGGAATTTTGTTGGGGCTCATTTGTAAATTGTTTGTTTTTTGATGTTTTTGTTAGGAAAAATGTTTTTTTTGTGGTAAGATATTATTGTAAAAAGATGTGAATTTATTTATTTGTAATAGTTGTACTAAAATAAAGAAACTGCATTTTAAGGAGAAAAAATGAGCCAAATTGATAAAATAGTTGAAAAAATTAGGTCAAAAGTCGATATAAAGCCACATACGACTGCTGTTATTTTGGGAAAAACTTTTGACGACTTTTTGGATAAAATTGAAGATAGAGTAATTTTGCCTTTTAGTGATATTCCCGAATTAAAAGCAATTGGGAATGATAAGGACAATTTGTTCGTTTTTGGGAAAATTGGTGGAAAAGATGTTGTAGTTGTTTTTGGTAGAATCCACTACAATTACGGTTACGAGTCTGATGATGTCGCCACACTTATTTATGTTTTAAAAGCACTTAATTGTAATGAACTTATTTTAACTACAAGTGTTGGTTCTTTGAATCCAAAAATAAAAGTGGGTGATATAGTAACCGCAACTGACCATATAAATTTGACAGGACGAAACACTCTTTACAAAAACAGTCGTGAAGAATTTGGCAACGTTTTTGTCGATATGACGGACGCTTACAACACGCAAATGATTGACGCCTTTTCTTTTGTCGCAAAAACGCGCCTAGGGATAAAGATAAAGAAGGGTGTGCTGGTTGAATTTGGTGGTCCAAGTGTTGAGACTCCAAGCGAATCTAAATTTGCTAGGCAAATTGGCGGAGATTTTACGGGTTTTAATGTTGTTAACGAAGTTGTCGCGTGCAAATATTGTGACCTTCCAGTTGTTATGATTGGGCTTGTGACAAATTATGCTTCTTTTATGTCCAGTGGAAAGATTAAACACGAAGATATTGTCTATAATAGGAAATGTGCAAGTTCGTATTTTTATGAACTTTTGTATAATTTAGCACAAAGAGTGTAGGCACTTTGGCACAAAATTAGCCCTATTTTTGGGGTAAAAGTGAGCCTAATTTTGCTCGAAATAAAAATTTTTTTGTGTCATAAATATTTTTTAGAATTTTGCAAAGAATAAGGAGGTGAAAATGAAAAAGAGTTTTTTATCTTTGACGCTTATTTTTTTGTTTTGTGTGATGTGTCTTGTTGGAAATATGTTGGGACAAACACAAACTTGTTTTGCGTACGCGAATGATGGCTTTAATGCAAAGTCTCTTTATCTTATAGATTATTCGACTGGCGAAGTTCTTTTTGAGCGTGACGCGACGGCACAATTACCAGTTGCAAGTATAGTAAAACTTATGACGATTGACCTTGTTTGCGAAGAAATTGAAAAGGGAAATATATCTCTTGAAGATACCGTAGTTGTTTCGGAAACGGCGCAAAGTATGGGCGGTTCGCAAGTTTTTATTGAAGCAAATGGCGAATATTCTGTGGGTGACTTATTAAAATCGACGATTGTAAGTTCTGCTAATGACGCGTCGGTTGCTCTTGCAGAAAAAATTTGTGGAAGCGAAGAAGGCTTTGTTTCTTTAATGAACCAAAAAGCAAAGGTTTTGGGACTTGAAAATACACATTATGTAAACTGCACGGGACTTCCTGCGGTTGGGCAATTCTCGTGCGCAAAGGACACTGCACTTCTTTTAAAAGATGTTTTAAAACACGACGCCTATCACAAATATAGTACAATTTGGATGGACACGTTAAAGCATCCAAAAGGTAGAGAAAGTGAGCTTGTCAACACAAACAAACTTATTAGATATTTTGAAGGGTGCGACGGCGGAAAGACAGGCTCAACTCAAGAAGCGGGTTATTGCCTTGTGGCGACCGCAAAAAGACGAGATATGAGACTCGTTGGCGTTGTTTTAGGCGCTGAAAACGGCAAGGCAAGATTTGCAGAAACAAGTAAACTTTTAAATTATGGTTTTAACAATTACGAGAACAAAAAGGTTGTCGATTCTACAAAATTATTAGACGAAAAGATAGAAGTTTCTGGCGCTCAAATTGGTTTGAAAGCCCAAAATGACTTGTATATTTTGCAAAAACGCGGTGATGAAAGTAAAATTTCAACAAAAATTGAACTAAATAAAAACCTTTCATCTCCAATATGCGCGGGAGATTCGGTTGGAAAGATTTATGTTTTAAAGGACGGCGAAGTTAAGGCTGAAACGGATATAATTTCACTTGATAGCGTGAACGAGCCTACATTCCTTGACGGGGTCGAAAAAATAATAAACCTTTGGAAAATATCGGCATAAATTGTAAAAAAATCGTTTTAAAATGATTTGATTATTTGTTGAAAATATAATATAATAGAAAAGTCTTATAAATGGGACTTTTCTTTTTTGTCGCAATAATTTGAGTCTTTTGATTATTTGTTTTTTTTAAAAGTAATTTAAAATTTCTCAATATTTGCTATTAAACAACCATCAAAAAATCGAGATTTTATTTAATAGCGACAAGTTTTTAAAAACCACCTAGAAGGAGAGACGCGCGTATGCTTTTTGATTTGTTATTCGTGTATAAAGATATGTCGTTTGAAAATAAGTTGATTTTATTTTTCACCTTTACTTTTGCGA
Source organism: uncultured Clostridia bacterium (assembly GCA_937893125.1). Lineage (GTDB taxonomy): Bacteria > Bacillota > Clostridia > Christensenellales > UBA1242 > UBA7862. The sequence continues at coordinate 2,595 of CALBHW010000054.1, read as the reverse complement.
CTATTTTTGCACTCACTATCCACGAATATGCACACGGTGCCGTCGCAAATAAACTCGGAGATAATACAGCAAAACTTGCGGGAAGGTTGTCCCTTAATCCAATGGTTCATTTTGATTATATAGGGATGTTTTGTTTTTTGTTTTTGGGCTTTGGCTGGGCAAAACCAGTGCCTATCAATCCATATAATTTTCACAACATAAAAAGGGACACTTTTCTTGTTAGTATAGCGGGGATTTGTGTAAACTTGATTTTGGCTTTTATTTGTTATCCTATTGCACTTTTGTTTTTAAGGACAATTGAAAGCGGAACTGTGATATACATTTTATTTAATCTTTTCTACTGTCTTTTTGAAGTTAATCTCGTTTTTGCGGTTTTTAATCTTCTTCCAATTTATCCGCTCGACGGCTTTAATGCACTTGCATCGCAACTAAAATACACTAATCCATATGTGACTTTTATGCAAAGATATGGTTCTTTTGTTTTACTTGCAGTTATTATAATTTTCTCTCAAACGGGAATTTTTAGTTTTCTTGTAAATAAAGTCGGCTATCCAATTGAGTGGTTTTGGGGACTCATTTTTGGGATGTAAGGGGGCAAAAGATGAAGAGTGAAGCGAACAAAGAACTACTAAATCAACTTAATTTTGTCGATACGGGTGTAGAGTTTAAACTGGACAATTTTGAAGGTCCAATCGAACTCTTGTGGCATATGATTAAGGAAACAAAACTTGAAATAACCGAAGTTAAACTTGCCGATATGACTGAGCAATATCTTGAATATATGGCGGGACTTGATGAAGTCGACCTTGAAAAAGCGAGTGATTTTATTGACATTGCAGCGACACTAATTGAGATAAAATCCAAATCGCTTTTGCCAAGAGAAGAGGAAGAAACCCCTGACGAAGAAGATCCAGAAGTGAGACTGCTTAGACAAATTAAAGAATATGATATGTTTCAAGAAGTTATCCAAAAGATCAAACCGCTTGAAAATGTTAATAGGTTCTATAAGCCTGCCGACGAAAAAGTCAATGATTACCGCTATGTTTTGGGAGAACTCACAATGTCGGGCTTGCTTGACGCCTTTGCTAGGATGATGACAAGGGTTAAAAAGGAAGAGCAGGAGATTATCCCTAAAAAGATTGAAAAAGATAGGTTTACGGTGGCTGAAAAAATTGTTTCAATTAGGGAAAGCATTTTAACACGCAAAAAAATGCATTTTTCGGAGTTTTACAAGGAAGATTTTACAAAAAGTGAGATGATTAACTTATTTTTGGCTGTTCTTGAACTTCTTAAAATGCAAGAAATTCGCGTTATGCAAAACGGCACATATGACGACATTGAAATTGAGTTAAAGGAGCAAAAACAATGATTGCTGATAAAGAAAATTTGGATAAGGTTGTGGAAGCAATTTTGTTTGTCGCTGGAAACGGCGTCGAACTAAAAGACATTGCTGAAAAACTTGAAGTTGACATAAAAGACATCAAAAAATCGGTCGAAAATTTGAAAGAAAAACATAAAGATGACGGCTTTAATATCATTACGTATAAAGATAGTGCGCAGTTTTCAAGCAACCCAGATTTTGCGGAAGATATAGCAACTGTTTTAAATCCTATTAGAGAAAAACAACTTACAAAAGCCGCGCTCGAAACTCTTGCTATTATTGCATACAAGCAACCTGTGACTAAACTAGATATTGAGCAAGTTAGGGGTGTTAACAGTGATTACGCAGTGCAAGTTTTGACAAGTTTTAAACTTATCGAAGTCGTGGGAAGAAAAGACGCAATAGGAAAACCTTTGCTTTATGGAACAACTGACGAGTTTTTGAAAAGATTTGACCTTCAATCTATTGACGATTTGCCTGACTATGAAGAGCTTTTGAGTAGAATTAAGGTTTTGCACGAATCGTCCGATTCGCTTTACAAGTCTGATGAGATTATCCCAGAAGAAGAGTTGCCTGATAGCGTTGCAAAAAGAGAAGAAGAGTTAAAAAAAGAAGATTCCGCGAGCAACGAAACAAACGAAGAAGTCGCGAAAGAAAATTTGGGAAGTGAAACCGAAGAAGAAACGGAAAAAGTAGTTGAACCAGAAAATGACGAGACAGAAGAAGAAAATAACTCCGAAATGGACAATAGCGAAGAAGAGACTAATAGTTTAGAAAATAAAACTCTTGACGAGCAAAAAGAAGAAGTCGCGGGTGATTTAAAAGAAGAAAAGGTGGCGGAAATTAAAGAAGAAAAATCTGAAGAAGAGTCAGCTGAAAAGGACATAAAAGAAGTTTTAATGACCGCCTATGAAGAACAAGAAGTTTGGACAACAAAGGATAGTGACTTGTTGTGACTTGTTGTGATTTGTTGGTTTTTAGTTTTACAAATTTTTAACATCAAAATTTATGACGCGTTATAAATATATGAATATTATAATATGGAGTAACTCTTTAATTAAGGTTACTCTTTTTTTATGTTCTATTATCTAACAGACGGGTTTTTAGCCTAGAAATGTGAAAATGTGGATAACTTTTGTCCAAAAAATCATAAAAAAACTTAATTTTTGCAAGAAAATTGCAAAAATTGCTTGACAAATGGGGGGGGGGGGGGG
>CALBHW010000053.1 GCA_937893125.1 uncultured Clostridia bacterium | reverse complement strand
CGAAATCCAAGCATACAAAGTTGAGGTATAGGAGGATTAAATCAATGACAAATGTAGGCACACAAGAAGTTATCGATTGGGCGATTAAAAAAATCAAAAAATTTGATAACGAAAGAAAATTGTATAACTTATCCGCAATATTATTATCGGTACTTGATGTATTATGCGGTATTATTGTAATATTTTATACAAGTATGCTTGCCACATCTATTGTGGCGTCAATATTATGCGGTACTATATGGGGCGGTCGTTTTATTCAAGTTGTAAAGACCGAGCGTCTTGCAAAATCTTTAAAAGTAATGGCGACGGCTAGTCTAGCGTATATTGCCGTAAGAAAAAAGAGGAGCGAATATATGAAAAACATATTTAAAAACATTAAAAACAATCCACTTACAATCGTATTTGCCATTATAGGTGGCGCAGTAATGTCATTTGTTACTTATACACTCGCTCAATTATATTTTATCAACTTACCACAATATTTATACTTTATATTTGCAGCGGTTGCCGCAATTATAACAATGGTTATTGTGGTTGTGCTTGGTTGGGATACCGCAAAAGGCGCAGTATTAAGAAGTGCCAAAAAACATTTAAGCGACGAAGATTATAACAAAGTTGTTGAAATGGTTGGAACTCTTGAAAAGGCGGCGGCTGACGCAAAAGTAGTAGCAAAACAAGCGGAAGAAAGCGAGGCACAAAAGTTAAAAGATGTTGAGCAGGCAAAAGCAACAATTGCGGCATATGAGGCAAAACAAGCCGACGAACAGGCTTTAAAAGCAGCATACGAGCAGGCAAAACAAGTTGTGGCAGCAAATGAAACCGTTGTTGTTTCAAGCGAGGAAACCCCACAAGAATAATTAACAATAAATAAAACACCGATTATATGAAGTGACCCCTACGGGGTTCACTTCAATATGTCGGTGTTTTTTTCTTACCTATTCAAAAATATTTTTTAATTTTTTAAAAACTTTTGAAAAAGTGTTGACATAGTCGTACGACTATGATATAATATAAGTACAATAAATGAAGGAGGTAAAAGTGCTTATGGATAACATACAAAAAGCCTTGCAAGATTTAAGCAAAGCAGTCGAAAGTAACCCAACAGTTGAACGCGTTAAAGTTACAATCACTCTAAAAAAGCAAAAATCAAACAAGGCTACCAATGATAACAAATAAGTTATCAAATAGGTTAAGCGGGCGAGCAATCGCCCTGCTTATGACCTATTATATCATATTTTAAAAAAAATGCAAGGGAGGTATAATAAGATTTATGAAAAATAATATCTTTAAACACGCACTTCAAATTAGAGAATTAGTCGTTGTTTACGAAAATTTAGGAATAAGTATTTATGATGTGTCCCCCACTCAAATAATTGAAGACGCAAAGGAGCGTTACGATGTACTTTTAGATTGGGACGAGTACGACAGCGACGCACGACGCACGGCGGGACAACTTACAAGATTAAGAAACTTTATAAATAAATGGGAAAAGGAGGTTAAAAATGGTAATTGTTAAGAACGATAAGAATTATATTATTAGCGAACTTCAAAATAAATGGAAAGTGTCAACAATCATTAACGGTATGTCTGTTGATTATGAAGTATCTAAAAGTGATTGCGCCACTTTTGACGACCTAAAAGCCTATGTATTAAGTTGCGATGTTTTTTAGGAGGTATTTATGGAAGAACGCAAAAAAACACCGCAAGAACGCTATGCAGCAAAAAATATACGACAATTTAAGATTGATTGTATAAAATCAACCGAGCAAGACATTATTAACAAACTTGATAGCGTGCCAAATAAAGCGGGCTATATTAAGGACTTAATCCGTGCAGATATTGCAAAACAAAATAAAAATCTATAAGCACAAAAAAAGACACCAAATTACTTGGTGTCTTTTCTAAATACAACAATTCCTGCAACGCCGTTCACAAAAATATAGTAAATTGTGTCGGTGTTCAAACATTGTCGCTCTTGGCGGAGAGGACAAGATTCGAACTTGCGGTTGGTTGCCCAACACACGCTTTCCAAGCGTGCACTTTAGACCACTCGGACACCTCTCCATATAGAAAATGTATAACAAGTACAATTAAACCACACACATTTTTTTAACTTGCTAACATAAAAATGTTACAATAAACCTTAAAAAAAGTCAAGTGTTCGTGTCAAAAAAGTCTATTCAACTTCAACTTGAAAGGTGATGGTGATTGTTTTGTTTGGGGAAAGGTCGGGTAGGGCAAAGCCTGTGGCGGGGTTGTAGGTCGGCTCGGGACTTGAGTCGACGGTGACGCTTTCCGTGACAAAAGTTGTGCCAGTTGGAACGGGGTCAATGAAGAATAGGTCTGTGTTGGTGACTGTACCTTCATTTGAAATTGCAATTGTGTAAGTGATTATATCTCCCGCCTTGACAATCTTTTTGTCGGCAGTTTTTAGAAGATAAATTTGATTATCCAAAATGTTTGCTGTCTCCTTGTTCGACGAAAGTGAATATTGATTTTCGCCCGCATAAAATGAGACTTGTGTCGTGTTATCTATTGTATTTTCAAGCGTATGCGTTGCCACTTTCAATTGATATTTTATTTCGAAATCCGCTCCCGAACCGCCAAGCGTGATGTTGTGAGAAAAGCCGTTTTCGATGTTGTAATCAGGGAAACTTTGCCCGCCGATAGACAGACTACCTTCGACGAAACTCGCGTCAACGGACATTGTGTCTTCAAAACTAAAACGGCTCAAATCGACATCCGAATTGTTTGTGACAACGACCGTTACATTTATAACTTCATCCGCGACGACCCAATTTTTGTCAAAATTTTTTACGACCGAAATGTCGCTTCCGAGCAAATTTACTCGTGAAGTGTTGCTTTCAGTTGTCAAATCGATTTTTTTATCCGTTCCGTCCCGTGTAATTTTATGATTTAGCGTGGATTTATTTAAAATAGCCATATTTACTCCTAATTGAATTTTATTCTTTTTTGTGACTTTTGGTGAATTGTGTAACGTAAAACAAAAAACTTTTCATACATATTAAGCACTCCATTGCAAAACAATTTATCCACAAAAAACAAAAATATGTGGATAACAACATTGCAAAAACGCTTATGGCGCATATTTACGACTACAATAGTTTTCTTTTTTCGCCAAAAATCAGTCGGTTAGGTGAGATAAGTGCAAGAATTTAATTATGTCAGTATGCACAAATATATTTTTGCCTATTGAAATGTCAATATATCTATGATATATTTTAAGTATAAATAATGGGGAAAAACTATGGGCGAAAAAATTGACGATATTTTTGATAAGGAATTTACAAGCGACATTGTATGCCATTTTGAAGAAGAGGACGGAACTCATTTTGGATTAAAAAATTTGAAAAGACGCCAAATATTTGATGTAAAAGATTATTCATTTCGTTCGTTTATGATTGTAAATCGCAACAACATTTATAGAGACACACTTGTTGAACAGCCTTTTTGTTACACGGGTGGTGACGAAATCGTGTACGATGGCTTGCCAGAAAACGAAAAAGAAAATGTGCCACTTGGGCGAAAACTTAATCTTATGCGTTCGGCACTTAACGAAAAACTCAATGCTCCAACTTTCACTTTAAAGACTTTAAAGGAATGTCAAGACTTTTATAACGACTTTAAAGCGCAAGAAAGAGCCGTCAAAAAGGACTTAAAAGCAAAAAATAGAGATATTTTGGACGAACTATTTGAGTTGAATGGATAATTAAGCTCACGGAGTAAATATTAGGCAACAAAAGTAGAAAATAAGGACGAAATATTTTCAAAAACAACAAAATTTTACAAAAAAATACAAAAAACGACAAAAAAGTACAAATTTTTACAAAAAAAACATAAAAAAATTAGTTTAAACTTAAAATTAGACAATAAATGACCAATTAAAACAAAAAAGTGCGGATTTTTAAAAACAAAAAAGGGAGAGAGAAAAATGGAAAAAACAGAGAGAGAATTTTCGGACAAAATCGTAAGAAGTTTTAGCACAAGCGACAATATGATGCACGTTGGCGTTTACGACGAGAAAAGGGGAAAACTTTTCCTTGTGCGCGACGGCGAAGTTTTGGACACATTCAAAAAAGAATATAATTCGACAAAAATCGTGGACGGGAAAAGGGTTCTTCAAAATTCGCACTGGGTTCTTGCGATGTATGACGGAGAACTTATACCTTTAAGCGAAGGCTTGGGTGCTTTTAATTATGATTTCGCTAAAAGAGATAATTGGAACAGATATGGCATTACGGACTTTGAAGTCCAAAAAATCGTGAGCGACACATACAAAGGCAATAGATTTACATTGTCCGAACTAAAAAATTACGAAGCAAGACACAATAGAGCAATTAGAATTTGCCAACTTGTAAATCGTGATTCGGAAAGTGTTAGGGCTTTGTACAAAGGAAAAATTATAGACAAGTCGAACGACACATATTTCCCAAAAGTTTGCACAAACGACAAGCAACTTTTTAATAGAAAAAATGTTTGCTATACCTTGCAAGATAATAGCAAAACAATCTCTCGTATCGGCGTGTTTAGACAAGTTTGCGAAAAGCATTTTGATGAAAGTGCGGGCACAATTATTCCAGACATTAAGGTCGTACAACTTGAATATCCATTCTATCATTTCGGTGAAATCCGCGATTACAAGGACTATGTCAAAGTTGCAATTGACAACCAAATTTTGACTGGACCACGCAACAATTATTATCTTGAGGACCTAAAAGTTGGTGTCGGCGGGCTAAGAAACTATAAAAGTAACGACGAAACAGAAGAAAAGATTTTGAAAAATAGATGTGTTGACGAACATGAGTTTGAAAGAAACAATGAGCAAGTCGCGGAATATAAAGAGTTGCTTGAAAAAGAAAATTACACAATGCAAGACTTGCGCGTTCTTAGAAATAAAAACGAAAAATTGGCACTCGCATACAACAATTTTAAGAACGAAAAGTTAAATCTTAGCGCGGAACAAATGTACAACATCAAAGCGCGTAGACTAGAAAGAATAATGCAAGAACGCAAAAAAGACGATGACCAACGCGCACTTGACGACATTTTTGAGATATAATTTGTCAAAGTCTGATTAAAGAAAAGGAGAAAAAATGGATATTAGAAGATAGAGTTAGTAAAGACAAAGTCGCATATATTGTAGACGGGTCAAAAAAAATGTGCAAAATTGGCGCGTTTAGGCAAGTTTGCAAGGCTCATTTTGACGAAAGCGCGGGGACAAGAATACCTGACATTAAGGTTGTTCAATTAAGAAGAATGACTGATTGGAACGGAGAAGTTATGGGCTTTGCTACTAAGAAATATGTCGCTTTAGACAATGTGATTTTGGAAAAAGATTATCCTTATGGGACTTTTAAACAAGATATCGAGATTGGAACAAAAGGGCTAAACGACTACAAAATAATAGAAGATTATGAAAAAGAGATTCTAAAACTAAAAGGCTTTAACGACAAAAAGTTTGACAAAGAGAACAAAAAAGAAATTGACGAATTAAACGAGCTTGTCAATAGAGACGAATTTTATATTTATGATTTGTGCGATATTGGTATTAAACACAACAAATTAAACAATCTTTATGGTAAATATACGAGTAGCTACTATAAATATAAAGAAATCGAAAATTTAAATGAAGAAAAAGAAAGAAAGCAAAGAGTAAAAACGAAAGAGCAAAACGACGAAAACCTACTAGACGCACTTTTTTCTAAAAAAAATGGCGAGCGCGAGATGTAGAAAATTATACTACAAACTTTTGACAAGAAAAATTAAAGTAAGTTGATATGTTTCGACGATATAAAATCAACATTAAAGTTGCGATTTTAACGATTAGGCTTTAAAATAATAACTAGTTGTTTGCTTAGCATTGCAATTTTTTAGTAAGCGTATTTAAAGGTCATTTTAAATGTAAAGGGAGAAAAAATGGAAAAAACAATTAAAAAAGACATCGTATGGAGTTTTATGACGAGTGACGGGCTCGGACATATTGGGGTTTATGATAAGGAAAAGAATGTTGTTTTTCTTATCAAAGAAGGGGATAGATTTATAACCGACGAAAACGGCTCGTTTTTGTATCCACGCACAAAAATTGACGGCAAAATTATAAAGGAAAAAGTTGAACTAAGTCCAGACTTTGAAGCACTTATTGCGTCGACATATTTTGACGCCCAAAAATATGGTTTTCAAGAAAAAGACGTAGAAAAATTTAGAAAACTTTGCTATAAAAGTTCTGATTTTACATTGTCGTCACTTCAAAACATTGAAAATAGTTTTAACACGATGATGAGAACTAAAGATAAAGTGAGTTTTAATAACGAGTGGAATGATAAAATCCAGGAACTTGATGACGCGGAAGTTATAGATGAAATAATCCCTACATATATGTACGAAGATGTTGTTTTTGATAAACATTTTTCTAAAAAGAATGTTTGCTACTTTATAGACGACAAAAACATCAACATTGGACTTTACAAAAAACTTTGCGATTCTCATTACGACAAGGTAGCGGAACAATCTATTCCTGAGACTAAAAGGGTATTTATCCCATCAACTGGCACGACTTACACGGTTACAAACGACAGGATTAAATTGGGTGACTATTTTTATGATTTAAAGTTTAATCTTAAAGATTTGCGTTTGAAAGAAAAGGACATCCCAAAAGCTTATGATTTTTCGCGAGACGACTATTATTTTGATTTGGATGCACCTGAAAGAGAAGTCGAAGAATATAATAAAGACCTTGACAAAAAACTTTATACGCTAAACGAACTTGCGTACATTGAAAGCAAGGCGAATATGTATAGAGCGCGCATTAAAGATTATGAGAAAAAGCAAGCAGAAAGGAGTGCACGCTCGGCTTGTTCGGAGTTCTAAAAGTTGTTTAAACTTTTTGAAAGTTTTTAGGTAAGAAACACAAAGTTAAGCGTGTTTTGTCATAAAAAAAATCAACCATAAAAAGGGAAAATATTTTGATTAGTTTTTAAAAGGGTTAATCAAATTATAAATTCTTAAAAAACAATTATTGGCACGAAATTACCCTAAAAACAGGGCTAAATTCGTGCCAATTTTCGTCATTTTGAACAAAAATATTTTTGGGGGTTGAAATATTTTTTTATTCTGATATAATCGAATTAGTAAAACGAAAAGGAGAAAAGAAAAATGAAAAAGAAAGTGAGTAACGAAAAACCAAATTTGGAAAATATGTTTGTGTCGAAAAATTTGATTGGCTATGTCAAGAATTCAGACAACACAATTTTGACTGGATTTTTGGATTTGAACAAGATGCAAATGCTCTTTGTTACAAATGGCTGGATTAAAAAAATCAGTGAGTATGGCAACGGCTATCTTCTTGAATCGGGTTATGGCTTCCCAGAAGTCAATGTTGGACTTCCAGAAGAAGAACTTTTGGCTCTTGCAAGCGATGTCAATCTTGACAACAAAATGCTTAGCGAGTTTGATGATTTATCAGAAACTCTTTCAAGAGACGCGTTTACCTATAAATCTTTGAAGAGCGCTGAAAGCCAATACAACACATTCGTTCACGATATTAAGCACTTCAAAAAACAAGAGCAAGAGCAAGAAATGTAATTTTGTTAAGTCCTTTTATTTAAAAAATTTAGGTCACACACAAAATTAAAAGTAGTAAAATGATTTTAAATCCACCAACCGTTGGTGGATTTTTTCGTATTTATCAGCTTATCTTTTTAAAGTAATTGGTCTTTTATTTTTTTTGCACACTCTTATTTTGCAAAGATTATTTGTTTTGATTTATAAAGCTGTATTATAAGAAAAATTTGTTGACAAGTTTTGATATTTAACAATTTTTGGCTTAAAACATATATAAAAGTATGGAAAATTTTTTAAAAATTGTATCAAGTGGACGCCCAAATGCGGTTGCTGTCGTTAAAGGTAGTAATGGGCTATTAGGAAAGGTTAGATTTTTTGAAACGCGTGAATGGGTGGCTGTCGAAGCGTCGTTTGTGGGACTTCCAGAAAATAAGTTCTTAGGTTTTCACATTCACGAGAAGGGGGAGTGTGACAGCAATTTTTCGTCGGCGGGCGGGCACTACGGAACGGGCGAACATCCATTTCACGCTGGCGATATGCCACCACTTTTTTCGACAAAAAACGGGGTTGCTTTCTCTGTCTTTTTAACAAGCAGATTTTCAATTTCGGAAATTTTAGGGAAAGCGGTTATTGTGCATAATATGGCGGACGACTTCACTTCTCAGCCAGCGGGGAGTTCTGGCGAGCGCATAGGATGTGGTGTAATTTTTAGGACATATTTTTAGGCTGAAAAATATAATAAATAGTTGGTTTGTATTGTAAAAAGTGATATTTTTATGTGTTTTATGAACTGTAAAAAACTAAAAAGTATGAGCACTTTTTGTATAATGCGCCGATTTTTGCAAAAAATATTTTTATGATTGTAAAGATTATTTTAAGTTCTGTAATTTCATATATAACACTTTTTATCATCGCGAAACTACTTGGCAAAAAGCAAGTCGCGCAACTAACTGTTGTTGACTATGTTGTCGGAATTACGATTGGCAACATCGCGGGGCAGTGGTGTTTGGACTACAAAGAGCCGTGGTATTTGTATGTTATAAGTATGGCGGTTTTTCTCGTTTTTAGTTTGCTTGTTGATTTTTTAGAGCGTAAAATTCCTTTTAAAAAGCTACTTAAAGGAAAGCAAATTGAACTCGTTTGCGACGGAAAAATAAAATACAAAAACCTAAAAAAATCAAAACTCGATGTTAATGACCTTTTGGGACTGTGTCGCGCAAAAGGTTTTTTTGATTTGGAGCAAGTGTCGTATGTCTTTTTGGAAAATAACGGCGAAATAAGTGTTCTTCCTAAAAGCGATTTTATACCAGCGTCAAAAATTGATGTTGGCGTTAAATCGCAAGAAAATTCTTCACCCGCGAAGTATCTTATTATTGATGGTAGTGTGGATAAGACCGCTCTTTCAATGCTCGGGCGCGACAAAGATTGGCTATTTAAAATTTGCGGAATTTCGAGCAAAAAACAACTAAAAAACATAATTTTAGCCGAATATATCGACGAAAACAATGTTTCTATCCACAAAAAGAACCAAAATTGTGAATAAATAGGTATATGCTATAAAACTATAATAGGAGAATTTTTTAACATATTTGAGTTGCTATTAAGGATTATGTGAAATTTTAAGGCGGGTTGCTAAAAATAAAGTGATGGTGCTAAAAAGTCAAAATTGACAAATTGTTAAAATTGTGATAAAATAATTATACTAAAAATATATGGCAATAAGGAATTTTTAAAAACCACAAATATGAGGAAAAACTAAACTAGGAGAAAACAATGACAGATTTAGAAAAGGCGCTTATTGTGCAAGACATTAAGATAAAAGAAGTGGACGAGTTTTTTAAAAGTAAAAACATAACTTGGGATAGAAATTATCCAGTGGATGAGCCTTTCTTTGATATGTATCCAGTGACTTTAAGGTACAGAGACGGCAAAAAGGTTTTTCACGACTATGTCTATGTCAGTAAGTACGATTTTATTTTGTATCATTCATTAAGCGATGCCGACGATATTAAAACAGATTTAAGTTATAGTTGGATGGCGCATAGGTTGAAAAATAGACCAGAACTTTTTGAAGAGTATAAGGAAAGTTTATCAAGAGAACTTTCGGCGTCTAGGATTGTAAAGGAGCGTGTTCAAAAAAGTTTAAAAGAGGACTACGAAGAAAAACGCGATAGGCTAGATAAGGATTATAAGCGCAAAATGGAGGACTCCGAAATTACTTCGCAAAAACTGTCAAACTATTTGCGTTTTGTTAACCTAGAAGAAAAAAATCTTGAAGAAGAAAGATAAAATATTAAAAAATGAATAAAAAGAAGAAGTGTTACTTTATGAAGTGCACCCCAAAAGTTAGACAACTTTAGGAGTTCCACTTCACTTTACACTTCTTTTTTTGATTTTTTTTTATTGCAATAAGTTTTTGCAAAGTTTAAAAATTTTAGTAAAAACTTATTTTTTTTAAAATGAAAGGATTATCAAATATGAATTAAGCAATACAAAATTTATGGGATAGTTTATTAAACTTCTTGCGTAATTTAGCATTTAATTGTGGCTAAGTTTTTAAATTAAAAATTTTATAACCGCGCCACCCTTTGTTTGTGTCCACGCGATTTTGTTTGTCTCAGGGATTCCGTGGATAAAGGCATTTATTGCAATAAGTGTTGCGTTGTGTGCGACTATAACGACCGTTTTATCTTTCTTTTTGTCCTTTAAAATTTCTTTCATAGCATTAAAAACTTGGTCGACATAGTCCTTGCAAGTTTGGAAATTCTCGTTTTCGTAGTTGTATTTAAAAAAATATTTTTTGTAGTCGTCTTTAAACTCTTCTTCCTTTTCAAGTGGCAAGGGAAGTCTATCGTCAAGTCCTTTTAAAATGTGGAGCGGAACATTTCGCCCGCTGTTTAAGATGTTCGCAGTTTGAAGCGCGCGCGTTTGTGGCGAAGAATAAATCGCGTCAAATTCTTCGTCTTTTAAAAATCTTTTAGTGTCTCTAACTTGCAAATGTCCACGCAAAGTGAGTTTATCTGTTTTGAGACTACTTTCTCCGTTTCTTACAAAAATAATTTTCATTTTTTTCTCTTTTTTTGGGCTAGCCCTGTTTTTTGTGTTTTTATTTTAAATGTTTTTAAAATTACTACTTTTTTAAAAACATCTTAGGTCTAATTTTTTTAGTCTTTAAAATTAGGTGTGTTTTTTAATAATTAAACAAAAATATCGTTTTTTTTAACAACAAAACAAAAATATCTTAAGTTTAATTTTTGTGAGGTTTTTAAAGCGCATTTTAGAGTGATAAATAAAATTTTTTAAAATTTAGATAAAATATACAAATGACGCAATAGCAATTTGGGCGATGTAGTAGAGTAAGTGGTTTATAACAATTAACTTTTTGTCCATTAGTTTTCCGCCAAAATATTGAGTGGACAATACAAGGTCGGATAGTAAAAAGGCAACAAATCCACCCGACAAAATGTACATAGGCAAACTTTTAATTATAATTCCGAGATAAATTGAAAGTGCCGTAGTGAAAAGCAAAATAAACGAGTAACAATTTACAAATGCGGTGAATTTTTCATAATTTAACTTCATAACTTTTGTCGAAAGAAGCCAAATAAGGAAAGTTAAAAGGATTGTTCCCGCAAAAATTGCGATTAAAATGTAGATTTTTGTTGTAAAAATGTTTATTTCGCCGATTGAAAACAAAATCATTGACGCGATATAGAAAAGGTGACCAACGAGGAAACTCGTCATTCCCGCATACAAAAATTGGTCTTTGTGGAAGTTATAGACGACCTTTAAATCAAGCAAAATGTCGCCGATAAGTCCGCACACAAGCCCCAAAACGAGAGCCGACGCACCGTATGCAAAATAGGCGTTAAGCCCGATTTTTTGCGCCAGAAGTAGCATTGCAAGAGCGATAAAGCAAAAGGACGCGACGGTTTTTGATAGAACGCCCGCGAGTCCACCTTTTGTTACGCGAAGATAAATAAAAATGCCGAGACTAATCACGCAAACAATAATTCCTAAAATCAAAGTAAGCATATTTTCTCCTTTTTTTTAGACAAATTACAAAAAATATCTTTGCACAACAAAAATATAATCTAATTTACACTTGTCTTTTCTTTTTTCATTATAAATGTTTTTTTTCTTTTTTCAAAATGTTTTAGAGGCGATAAATACCAAAAAAAGAAATTTTTGCATATACAAAACTAATTGGGAGAAATAATTATGCAAAAAAGAAAATTAAATGTAGCTATCGTGGGCTACGGGAATTTAGGAAAAGCACTCGAAGAAATTTTGATAACGGAATATAATCTTGTGGCAATTTTTTCTAGAAGAACCAATTTGACGAGTGCATACGGCACGCATATTGTAAGTTTAGACAAAATTAACGACTACAAGGGAAAAATTGACATTGTGTTTTTGGCGCTTGGAAGTTTTAATGACATTGAAAAATATGGACAAAAAATCGCAAGAAATTTCAATACTGTTGATAGTTTTGACACACATAGGAAACTTAAAAAATATATTTGCGCCCTAGATAAGGTCGCTAAAAAATCTAAAACGGTGACCCTTAGTAGTTTTGGCTGGGACCCTGGACTTATGAGTTTGATTAGGACAATTTTTCAAGCTATTGACACAAAATCACCTTGCGAAAGTTTTTGGGGAAAGGGTGTAAGTCAAGGGCATAGTGACGCATTAAGGCGGGTTGACGGCGTTAAAAACGCTATTCAATATACGGTGCCAAATAAAGAAATTTTAAACAAATGTCGCGCGTCATTTTACTTTTCGCCAAAAGAAAAGGAAAAGCATAAAAGGGAATGTTTTATTGCTTTAAGACAAGGCGCTAGTAAAGAAAAAATAGAAAAAGTAGTTAAGTCAATGCCTAACTACTTTTTAGGATACGACACAACGGTCAATTTTGAAGATGAAAAGTCTATTTTGAAGCGCCAAACAAGGTTGTCGCACAAGGGCTACATTTTTAAAAATTTCACCGCTTGTTCGCACCGCTTTCGCTTAAAATTTTATGTTTCGATGACAAGTAATCCGCATTTTACTGCGACCCTTATGATTATGGGCGCAAGGGCGGTGGAGCGACTGGTTAAGGATAAAAATTTTGGCGCATATTCAATTTTGGATATTCCACCAAAATATTTTTGTAGCACGAGTAGCTATTATGACCTTTTGTAATTTTTTTTGCGGTTGAATAAAGTTCTAAAATATTGTAAGCCTGGAAAATTTAAAAAACGATATTTTTTGATAAGTTAATTTATCGTTAATATATGTTATTAAAATTTTAAGATTTTTTTCTATTTTTGACTTTTTTTTCTACAAATTTTCCAATTTCGCACACTGGAATAACGAGCATTGAAAGCGTGAACACTAGGAGCCACTGCGTAAAGGAAAGATGTTGCATATCAAGAAGCACTGACAAGCCAGGCACAAGCGCAAAAAAGATAAAAACTGCGATTTCAAGTGAGAAAGCAATGTTAATGAGTCTGTTTTTAAAAGGATTTTCACGGAAAATTGATTTGCTTGAATGGACATTGTACATATGGAAAAGTTGAATAAAATTGATAGTTAAGAAAGACATGGTTGTTGCGATTTTGTAATTTCCAAATCCATAGAAACCTATTATGTATGTGGCAAATACAATAAGTGCTTGAAAGAGCCCTTGATAGCCAATTGAAACGCCAGTACTGCCCGATAAAATGCTTTTTTTGGGGTCGCGCGGTGGCCTATCCATAATGTCTTTTTCCGGCGGGTCAACGCCGAGTGCTATTGCTGGAAAGGTGTCGGTTATTAGGTTGATAAAAAGAATTTGAACGGCGTTTAAAAATGGGTGAGTAGGGAAGAGAAGTGTTATTGCAAAAATAGCCAAAACTTCTGCAATGTTGCAACCAAGCAAGAACTGAATTGTTTTTTGGATATTGCCAAAAATGCGTCTGCCTTCTTCGACCGCTAGAACAATTGTCGCAAAATTGTCGTCGGACAAAATCATACTTGCAACTTCTTTTGTCACGTCTGTGCCAGTTTTGCCCATTCCTATACCTATGTCCGCGCACTTTATACTTGGTGCGTCATTGACGCCGTCGCCCGTCATCGCGACAACTTTTCCTAGGCTTTTAAAAGCGCGCACTATTCGCACTTTATGCTCGGGGCTGACACGACAAAAAACGGAATATTTTGAAATTTCTTTCACCAACTCTTCGTCTGAAAATTTGTCTAGGAAACTCCCGTTGACGACTTCTTTTGGACTTTTTATCATTCCAAGTTCAAGTGCAATTGCGGTTGCTGTGTCTTTGTGGTCGCCCGTTATCATAATAGGTCGCATTCCTGCCTTTTTGCATTTTTTTATCGCACCAAAAACTTCTTTTTTAGGCGGGTCAATCATTCCGACAAGCCCCAAAAACACAAGGTCGTTTTCGCTTATTTTCACGCCGTCGGGGAGCGTTTTGTACGCAAGCCCCAAAACTCGCAAGGCGCCACAACCCATTTCGTAGTTGCGCGATTTTAATTTTTCTATGTCGCTTAAAGTTAATGCCCTAATATTTTCGCCGTCCAAAATAAATTTGCATTTTTTTAGAAGTTCGTCAAAAGCGCCCTTCGTGTATTGAACACGTTTGCCGTCTACGATATTTTCCGTGCTCATAAGTTTTCTTGCGGAGTCAAAGGGAAGTTCGTTTGTTCGCGAAATGTCTGTTGCGCTAAACCCCACGCGCTTTGCGTAATTTAACATCGCAACTTCGGTCGCGTCACCGAGCGTCTCGCCGTTTTTAAGAAAAGCGTTGTTGCAACAAGTCATACATCTTAGCATTTCTTTTTGAACACTGCTTTTTGGCTCTAAATTGTCGCTAATGCTATTTGCGTCAAAACAAACCTTTTTGACTGTCATTTTGTTTTCGGTTATTGTGCCCGTTTTGTCGGAACAAATAATTTCGCAACAGCCAAGCGTCTCGACTGCGTGAAGTTTTTTAATGATTGCGTTTTTCTTAGCAAGGCGCACAACGCCAAGGGAAAGAATGATTGTTACAACGGCGGGGAGACTCTCTGGAATCGCCGCGACCGCTATCGCGACCGCGGTCAAAAATGACTCAATAAAACCAATGTGAACAAAAGCAACATCGACGATAAAAATGACAATTGCGATTGCAAGAACGATAAAAGTTATAATCTCTCCAAGCCTATTTAAACTTGCTTGTAGTGGCGTTTTTTCTTGTTTTTTTTCATTTAGCATTGACGCAATTTTGCCAATTTCCGCGTCCTTTCCAGTCGCAACGACTACGCCTTTTCCTTTGCCATATTCGATTGTTGTCGACGAAAAACACATATTTTTTCTATCTCCAATTTGTGTTTTTTTAGGCAAAATTATGCCCGCTTGCTTGTCAACTGCCAAACTTTCGCCTGTTAAATTGGCTTCGTTGCACTTTAAACTCACGCTTTCCAAAAGATAAATGTCTGCTGGGACAATGTCCCCCGCTTCAAGAAGAATAATGTCGCCAACAACGAGTTCGCTTGTTTTGACCTTCATTGGCACACCGTCACGAACGACAAGGGAATAGGGTTGTGACATATTTTTCAAACTTTCAAGGGCATTTTCCGCTTTGAGTTCTTGCGTAAAGCCAAGTGTGGCGTTAATTAGAACAATAACAAAAATAATTATCGCGTCGATAAGTTCGGTGCGACTTTGCTTGATAATTGAAAAAACAAAAGAAATCGCCGACGCACAAAGCAAAATTATAACCATGGTATCGCGAAATTGTTTTAGGAATTTAACAATTAAACTCTGCTTTTTTGCGCTTTCCAAACGGTTTGCGCCGTTTTGAGCTAGCCTTTTTTGCGCGTCAAAAGAAGAAAGTCCGCCTTGATTTGTGTCGCACTCGCTTAAAATTTGCCCCGCACTTTTTGTATAAAAATCTTGCATATATGCCACCTTTTTGGGATAGTAAATGTGTTCTTAATATGTTTATTTCTAAAAAGGTCGCAATATGAATGATAATTGGCAACGAAAAGGCAATAAATTAAAAATATTTGTGTAAAAAGGTCGCATTTAAAGGTAGTTATAAAAAAGCCCCTAGATAAACTAGGGGCGATTGATTCCTTGACTTTTTTATTTCAAATATTTTAATGATATTGGCGTTCCGTCAACGATATTGACCAAAGGTCAATGATATTGCTCGCTTCCGCTTGCAATGATAAAAAAGAACCTTCACTTTTGCGTTAGGAAAAATATCATTGTGTAGCGAAATCAAACATGAAACGAATATTATTTCCGTTAGGAAATATCATTGCAAACAAAACGGAAAGTCATTTGACTTTCCGTTTTGTTTGTATGGTGCGGATGGTGGGACTCGGACCCACAAGGTTTCCCACACGCCCCTTAAACGTGCGCGTCTACCAATTTCGCCACATCCGCTTATATATACACAAGTCAAAACGTCTTTTGACTTGTTACAAATCGTATTTTAGCACATTAGTTTGCTCTTTGCAAGTGTTTTTTGCTTTTTTACTCTAAAAAATTTTGCTGGGTCGCCTAAATTTTGTATCAAAATGTTCTTTTACAATAAAAAAGAGAGCTTTTTATCCTGAAAACCATACAAATTTTGCATAAAAAAACAAATTTAAACATTTGACCAAAATTTTAGCGAAATTTTGTTGCGTGTTTAATTTGACAAAAAAATAAAAATATTTTAGCCTATTTCTAGGAGGGAAAGTATGAAAAAATTTCTTGGCATTTTGAGCGCGGGAGTAACATCCATTATGATGTTTGTGTGTTTGTCCATTCCTTGCCTTAGGTATGAGATTGGTGGAAGCGAACTATCATCATTTAATGGTTGGGGCATTTTAAGCGGTAAAACAACCGTCGCGGGAAGAGAAGTTAGCACCGTATTTGCAAATCTTGACAGCTATTCATTTATGAAAACTGTTATGATTATTATGCTTGTGCTTGGATGTTTGTTGGCATTACTCACAATCGTGATGATTCTTCAACAAACTGGCGTTATTAAGTCAAAATCTGACTTTAATGTCTTTAATTTGCTTCTTCTTGTTGCATTTGTTGTTTGCGCAGTGTTGCTACTTATCGCAGTTACAAAATTCAACAGTGAAATTTCGGCGACAGAAAATATGTTCTACACATCAGGCGTGGGACTTATTCTAAATACCGTAATTTCAGCACTTATGATACTTGTTGGCATTTGCGCTGTTATTCCAACGAAAAAAGCAAAAAGAAAAAGAAAATAATCTGTTAATAGACAAGATTAAAAACCCTTAAAAAAAAGTCAAGCATTGCTTGGCTTTTTGTCTTTTTTGAATTAGTTTTTTGGATAAGGGTCTTCCACTTCGGTTAGCCCTAAAATATAGTCAACAGATGTGCCATAAAAATTTGCAAGATTTATAAGCGTTAAAATCGGTACTTGCCTTTGCTCGTTTTCGTATTGAGAATAGGTATTTTGTTTTATATGTAAAAAATTTGCTATGTCAGTTTGAGTCTTTTTATGGGCTTCTCTTAGTTCTTTTAATCTCATAAAATAATTATACAAATCTCATACTGAGATATTGACATTTATCTCATATTGTGATACATTGTTGTATGTACAACAATATTTTCGATAAATGGATTTAAAGGAGATTTGTATGGACGGTCAAAATTTTGAAGAAATACAACCAACAAAAAAGTTTAATAAAGAAAAATTTAAAAGTATATTTTACAAAATATTTATGTCGGTTTTAACTTTTTGTTACTTAATTGTTTTAATTATTATAGTGTGTGTAAGCCCGTCACCAACTTATTCAGAATGTTTCGCTAGCTTTTTTCTTTGCCTTATACTGTTTTTAATTTGCAGTTTTTTAATCTCGTACAAAGAATACAATTACAAGGATAGGGTAATTTCCATTTATGCAGGTTGGTACCACCATACATTAAGGATTGACGGGGAGTTGTGCGATGAACATAACACGCTTGTAAGTCACACGGCAATAACCTTGTCGACAACGCTTGACGGCGAGATAATCGAAGCAAGGATAACTTTATCAAATAGGATTTCGGTTAAAGTTAACAATAAGTTATTAAAAAGACAAGCGTCTTAGCGATTACAAAAAGCCTAAAAAGAGAGCAAAAGGGCAGTACTTTTTATAGTAGTGCTCTTTTTTTGTTATTAAAAGATTATTGTTTTTTTGGATAAGGATTATTGAAAATAATTTTATTAGTCATTTGTAGTCTTTTGGGGCGGTTGAATTTAAAAAATGGTGTTTTTTAAATGTGATATAAAAAAACATTTTTGACCGATTTTAAAATGTTTTTAAACTTTTTAAAAGTATGATATGATAGTGTCAAAGGATTGTAGATATGTTAAAAGATAAAGACGAAAAAAAAATAAGTGATGTTCACTCAAAAAGTAAGGCGGAAATGGTGGAAGAAAGCATAAGAAAGAAATTTCACAAAACCATTTTTACAAAGTTTTGTCAGGCGATAAATGATTATGAAATGCTAAGGGCGGGAGACAAAGTTGCGGTGTGCATTTCGGGCGGAAAGGACAGTATGCTTCTTGCAAAGTTGTTTCAAGAACTAAAAAGGCACAACAAATTTCCTTTTGAAGTCGTTTTTTTGGTTATGGACCCAGGCTACAACAGGGAAAATCGCAAGCAAATCGAAAACAACGCACGCGACCTAAATATTCCAGCAGTGATTTTTGAAAGTGACATTTTTGAAAGCGTTGTCAATGTTGAATCTTCGCCTTGCTACCTTTGCGCTCGTATGCGTCGCGGACATTTGTATGCAAAAGCGAAAGCGCTTGGTTGCAACAAAATTGCGCTTGGTCATCACTTTGACGATGTGATTGAAACGATAGTTATGGGGATGTTTTTTGGCGCGCAAGTTCAAACGATGATGCCTAAACTTCATAGCACGAATTTTGACGGAATGGAACTCATCCGCCCACTTTATTATGTCCGCGAAAAAGACATTATCGCGTTTCGCGACTATAACGACCTAAAATTTCTTCAATGTGCTTGCAAATTCACCGAGCAAAGCGCACACGACGAAAATTCGTCCAAGCGAAAATATATAAAAAAACTTATTGCCGAGCTCGCAAAAGAAAACCCACAAATTGAGAAAAACATTTTTCGCAGTGTTGAAAATGTCAATCTTTCGACCATTATTGCTTACAAAGATAAAAACAATGTAAAACACAACTTTTTGGACGACTATGAATAGATTAAAAAAGGAGCAAAAAGACTGGTAACTTTGAAACTAGCAGAATAAAAGAATCTAACAATTTTTAGTTAGTTTTTTTTGTATTGGATAGAAATTTATTATATATCTTTAATCATTGTTTTTTTTGTCGTCTAACAACTTTTTGTCTTTTGCATTTGCGGGAGAAATAATCTTTCGCCCCATTTCTTTTTCGTATCTTTCTCTTGTTTCACCTGCAAACTTTCCACCGCGTTTAGCAATGTCTTTATTTTCTTTGAATGTAACAGGTTTTTCTTTTTGAGATAATTCCGTCGTGGTTACTTCTGCAAGCATATTAAGGACAAGTTCTATATTTGACATGTTGTCTCTAAGATTTTCTTTTTTCAAGCCTTTATACTTTTTGTATTCTTGCACGGACAATCCACTCCAAGCCTTTGTCATTTCATTTGTAAGTATTGCGTAATCTTTTTCTTGTGTAATACCTCTTTCTTGCCATTCGGCAGTAAGTTCTTTACGCATTTTT
>CALBHW010000052.1 GCA_937893125.1 uncultured Clostridia bacterium | reverse complement strand
TTTTCGCAAGTACTTTAAAAAACCGCTAAGTCATAGTCTGCTGAACCGCCAATATATGTCGCTTCTATGCCACTTTCACCTTTTACATAGCCCGAATTATCGTCATTTGACGCAATGGTTTCTCTTCCATACAAATAACAATAAATTGTTTTTGCTGGAGAATATCCTTCACTACTCGTGCTATCAGAAAGAGCCACAACATGATAATTTGTTATAATATACGCGTAATTTTCCGCCTTATTTATTTCATAAAACACGCCCGCGCCCATTTGCAAACCATTTGACACTGGACAATAAATCGAAACAACTTGATTAACACATTTTGCACTCACTTGTTTAACAAGAGTATTCCCGTAGGTTACAAAATAATCTTTTAAAAATTGTTTATAACCAGCGCTCGTATTTTCGTAAATTCCGAACTCAACGCCCGTTTCAAAAAGGCTTTTTGCAGTCAAAACGCCGTCTTTTCCCGTCGCACCGTCTTTTCCCTTTAAACTAGCTAACCACTCGGTCACCGAACCTTCAAAGCCGTTTTTAACCGCCAAATCGTACGCGTTGCCTGAACTATCGACCCCGTTGTCACCCTTATCGCCCTTTTCGCCCTTTAAACTTTCAAGCCACTCCGCTTCAGTTCCGACAAAACCATTGTCTACCGCAATGTCATAAGCCGATTTTGCTCTAAGGTCACACCCAAAAAGGGAAAATACGCAAACAAGCAAAATTGCAACCACAAATCCCTTAAAAAATTTCTTCATTTTATGAATTACCCCCTACAAATGCACAAAAGCACATATTTTCATATTTGCATAACAAAAATACGTGCTTTGCGATTGTTTAAATTTATTATAGTCAATTGTAAGTAAATTTAAAGCAAAAAGTTTTTACCAAATGATACAAGTATTAAAATTAAGTTGTTTATTACAACCACACAAACATATCACATCTAATTGCAGAACACATATCTAGTAATATTTTTTGCAAAAAATCATTTTTATTTACTTACAATTTTTAACATTAGTCTTCTTCTTGATTGTCAAGCGCTTCACGAACCTTGCCTTCAATTTCCGCTAAAATTTCTGGATGGTTTGTCAAATAGGTCTTAACATTTTCCTTCCCTTGCCCAATTTTTTCGTCATTATAGGCAAACCACGCACCAGATTTTTCAACGATATTATTTGCAACTGCCAAATCAATTACGCATCCAACATTTGAGATTCCTTTTCCGTATACTATGTCAAACTCAGCAGTTTTGAATGGTGGCGCAAGTTTATTTTTAACAACCTTGACCCTTGTTCTATTTCCGATAATTTCGCTTCCGTCTTTAATAGAATCGACACGTCTAACATCAAGTCTAACACTTGAATAAAATTTAAGCGCTTTTCCCCCCGCGGTTGTTTCAGGTGAGCCGAACATAACGCCGACTTTGTCCCTAAGTTGGTTAATAAAAATAACGCAGGTGTTGGATTTATTTATAATCCCCGTCAATTTTCTCATCGCTTGGCTCATAAGTCTTGCTTGAAGTCCAATAAAATTGTCACCCATTTCGCCTTCAATTTCCGCTTTTGGAGCAAGTGCCGCAACAGAGTCAATGACAACGATATCAAAACCGCCACTTTGGACAAGTTTATCGCAAATATCAAGGGCTTGTTCGCCGTTGTCTGGTTGCGAAACATAAAGTTCGTCAAGATTTACACCAAGTTTACCCGCATAAACTGGGTCTAGTGCGTGTTCAGCGTCGATAAAAGCAGCCATTCCGCCAAGTTTTTGCGCTTCGGCAATAATGTGCAACGAAACGGTCGTCTTTCCGCTTGATTCAGGTCCATATATTTCAACAATTCTTCCCCTTGGAACGCCCCCAATACCTAGTGCATAGTCAAGGACAATACATCCAGTTGGAATGACATCAATTTTTTCGTGGCTTCTATCACCAAGTTTCATAATAGAGCCCTTTCCGAATTGTTTTTCGATTTGCAAAATTGCAGTTTCCGCAAGTTTAATTTTATCTTCTTTCTTCATTTTTCACACAAAGCAAAGTCAAATACTTTGCCCCCTTTTACAAGTATAATTATACACTACCGCCCGTCATTTTTCCAAATACTTTGACAAAATTTTTATTTTTTATTTTAAATATTTTTAAAACAATTTTAATATTTATTTGTTAAAAAAATAGACTCCCAATAAAGAGAGCCTATTTTAATAAATTTAATTCTAAATTTGAATAATTTAGTAAAATTATTCAAGAATTTCAGAAACAACACCTGAACCGACTGTTCTGCCACCTTCACGGATAGCAAATCTAAGTCCTTGTTCAATAGCGATAGGCGTGATAAGAGTGATAGTCATTTTGACATTGTCGCCAGGCATAACCATTTCAACACCCTTTTCAAGTTCAATAGAACCAGTAACGTCTGTTGTTCTGAAATAGAATTGTGGACGATATCCATTGAAGAATGGAGTATGTCTTCCGCCTTCTTCTTTCTTCAAGACATAAACTTGTGCTGTAAATTTTGTATGTGGGTGAATTGAATTTGGTTTGCAAAGGACTTGACCTCTTTCAATATCAGTTCTGTTAATACCACGAAGAAGAACACCAATGTTGTCCCCTGCTTGAGCTTCGTCAAGAAGTTTTCTGAACATTTCAACGCCTGTGATGACGCTTTGCTTGTTAGAACCCATACCAACGATAGAAACTGTGTCACCAACTTTGCAGACACCTCTTTCAACTCTACCAGTAGCAACTGTTCCACGTCCTGTAATTGTAAAGACGTCTTCAACAGGCATAAGGAATGGTTGATCTGTAGCTCTCTTTGGCTCTGGGATGAAACTATCGACAGCGTCAAGGAGTTCTTCGATGCACTTGCATGCTGGGTCATCTGGGTGACCTGCTTGAGCCGCTTCAAGAGCTTTCAAAGCAGAACCTTTGATGATTGGAGTTGTGTCTCCTGGGAAACCATACTCAGTAAGAAGGTCTCTAATGTCCATTTCAACAAGTTCAAGAAGTTCTGGATCGTCAACTTGGTCGACCTTATTCATAAAGACTACGATATAAGGAACACCAACTTGGCGAGCAAGAAGAATATGTTCTCTTGTTTGAGGCATTGGGCCATCTGTTGCAGCAACAACAAGGATAGCGCCGTCCATTTGAGCAGCACCAGTAATCATGTTCTTAACATAGTCTGCGTGTCCTGGGCAGTCTACGTGAGCATAGTGTCTCTTTGCTGTTTGATATTCAACGTGTGATGTGTTGATTGTGATACCTCTAGCTCTTTCTTCTGGAGCCTTATCGATATCCTCATATTTCATTTTTTCAGCCCAACCCTTTGCTGCGCACCACATTGTGATAGCGGCTGTCAAGGTTGTCTTACCATGGTCAACGTGTCCGATTGTACCGATGTTGACGTGTGGCTTGCTTCTGTCAAATTTTGCTTTTGCCATAAAAAATCTTTCCTCCTAAATTTATGATTTAATTATTTCAATTAACATCAAGCATAATTATACTTGTTTTTAAAAAAGTGTCAAACAAATTTCGTTTCTTTTTTAAAATAAGTTTTCGACAATTCTTGTATACACAAAATTTTATGATTTTAATAAAACCTTTCAATCTTTTGTGCAATAATCGTTTAAAAAACGGTTTAAAAACGGAACTACGCGGGGCGAAGCCCAGTTTTGCGGAGACTTCCGCAAAACTCGAGCCGTTCGGCTCGACTTGGAGTTTTAGCAAAAACTCCAAGGGGCTTCGCTCCCGCCGTCTCTTCATTCTTTTTTTTACAAACTAACTAGTCTTTCTTTCTCTCGCCGATAACTTTTTCAGCGATACTCTTTGGAACTTCAGCATAATGTGAGAATTCCATATTGAAATTACCTCTACCTTGTGTAGCACTTCTAAGTGCAGTTGCATAACCGAACATTTCGGAAAGTGGAACT
Source organism: uncultured Clostridia bacterium (assembly GCA_937893125.1). GTDB lineage: Bacteria > Bacillota > Clostridia > Christensenellales > UBA1242 > UBA7862. Next base: position 3,618 of record CALBHW010000052.1, on the reverse strand, counting down.
TCCGCATTGATAATAACGGAACCACTCTTTGTTTCTGTTCCTTGAAGGACTCCACGTCTACTTGTCAAGTTACCCATAACTGTTCCAAGGTAGTCATCTGGCATTTCAACTTGAACTTTCATAATAGGTTCAAGCAAAACAGGGTCTGCTTTCTTTGCGCCTTCTTTGAAAGCCATCGAACCAGCAATCTTAAACGCCATTTCTGACGAGTCGACATCGTGATATGATCCAAAGAACAAAGTTGCTCTCAAATCGACAGTCTCGTAACCAGCCAAAACACCATTTTTCATTGCTTCTTGAATACCAGCGTTAATTGCTGGGATATATTCTTTAGGAATAACGCCACCGACAATTTTGTCGACAAATTCATATCCCTTACCAGGTTCAAGAGGTTCAAGTTTAATAACAGCATGACCATATTGTCCGTGACCACCAGTTTGTCTGATGTACTTTCCTTCGGCTTCAACTGTTTTTCTAATTGTTTCTCTGTAACTAACTTGTGGTCTACCAACATTAACATCAACTTTAAATTCTCTCTTCAATCTGTCAACGATAATGTCAAGGTGAAGTTCGCCCATACCAGCAATAATGGTTTGTCCACTTTCTTGGTCTGTCCAAGTTTTGAAAGTTGGGTCCTCTTCAGCAAGTTTGATAAGAGCATTAACCATCTTTTCTTGCGCTTGTTTTGTGGTTGGTTCGATAGCAATGTTAATAACAGGCTCTGGAAATTCCATACTTTCGAGCACAATTGGATGGTCAGGGTCGCACAATGTATTACCAGTTGTAGTATCTTTCAACCCAACAATAGCAACAATGTCGCCCGCGTACGCTTCTTCAAGGTCTTCTCTGTGATTTGCGTGCATTCTAAGAAGTCTACCAATTCTTTCTTTTGTATCCTTAGTAGGATTTAGAACATACGAACCCGCTTTAAGCGTACCAGAGTAAATTCTGAAATATGTGATTTTACCAACGAATGGGTCAGTCGCGACTTTGAAAGCAAGTCCCGAGAAAGGCGCCTTATCGTCTGGTTTTCTGTCTTCTTCGGTTACGCCATCAAGCTTTGTTCCGACAACGTTGTCGATATCAACAGGGCTTGGAAGGTAATCAACAATAGCATCAAGCAATTTTTGAACACCTTTATTTTTGAACGAACTTCCGCAAAGAACAGGTGTAATGTGCAATCCAACGGTTGCCTTTCTGATTCCTGCTTTAAGTTCATCGACTGTAATTTCTTCGCCAGCAAAGAATTTTTCAAGCAAAGCATCGTCTTGTTCTGCAACTGCTTCGACAAGTTGGTCATGATACTTTTGAGCATCAGCCATAAATTCTTCTGGGATTGGTCCAACGACCATTTCTTTTCCAAGGTCATCTTTATAAACGACCGAATCCATTTCAACAAGGTCGATAATACCTCTAAATGTTGTATCTTGACCTATTGGGAGTTGGATAGGAACAGGATGAGCATGAAGCCTATCCTTCATCATTTGGATAACTCTGAAGAAGTTAGCATCGTCTCTATCCATTTTGTTGACATATGCAATTCTTGGGACTTTGTATTTGTCCGCTTGACGCCAAACAGTCTCTGATTGTGGTTGAACACCGCCTCTCGCGCAGAAAACAGCAACCGCGCCGTCAAGAACTTTCAAACTTCTTTCGACTTCGACCGTAAAGTCCACGTGTCCTGGGGTGTCAATAATATTGATACAATGATCTCTCCAAATAGCAGTTGTACAAGCGGAAGTAATAGTGATACCTCTTTCTTGTTCTTGTGCCATCCAGTCCATAGTCGCAGCACCTTCGTGCACTTCGCCTATTTTATGTGTTCTACCAGTGTAGAACAAAATTCTTTCGGTAGTAGTGGTTTTACCCGCATCGATATGCGCCATAATACCGATATTTCTATATACTTCGATAGGATATTTTCTTGGCATATTTTCTCCTTTTTACCACTTAAAGTGTGCAAACGCCTTGTTGGCTTCTGCCATTCTGTGCATTTCTTCTTTCTTCTTAATAGCCCCGCCAGCATTGTTGTAAGCATCCAAGATTTCACTAGCAAGTTTCTTCTCCATTTCTTTTTCGCCACCGCGTTTTCTTGCAAACGAAACAAGCCATCTAATAGCCAAAGTTTGGCGTCTGTCAGGTCTAATTTCCATAGGAACTTGGTATGTTGCACCGCCCACTCTTCTTGCTTTGGTTTCAAGAACAGGTTTCAAATTTTCGATTGCTTTGTTGAAAACGACCATAGGATCTTCCCCAGTTCTTTCTTTGATTATGTCAAAAGCGCCATAAACGATACCAAACGCAATACCTTTCTTTCCGTCGAGCATAACTTGGTTAACAAGTTTAGTAACAACAGTAGAATTGTACATTGGATCTGGCAAAACTTCTCTTTTTGTTGCACGATTTCTTCTAGACATCGTTTTTCTCCTTTTATATTGTTTGAATTTTTCTTTTTTCACATTTAGCGCCACAACAGCAACGCATTTTACGAAAAAAGAATATTTAGGTTACCCTAAAAACACCTTTAATAAAGGTTTAAGTGAAATAAATTGTTCTTAATTACTTCGCTTTCTTTGCGCCGTACTTAGACCTTGCTTGTTTACGTTTTGCAACGCCAGCAGCATCTAATGTACCACGAATAATGTGGTATCTAACACCTGGTAAATCCTTAACTTTTCCGCCACGGATAAGAACAACACTGTGCTCTTGCAAATTGTGTCCTTCACCTGGGATGTAAGTTGTACCTTCTTGACCGTTAGAAAGTTTAACCCTTGCAATTTTTCTTAAAGCAGAGTTAGGTTTCTTTGGCGAAGTGGTTGTAACAGACAAACAAACGCCTCTTTTTTGTGGATTTTGGTCCAAAATAGGTGTTTTAGACTTTTTTGTTTGTTTGGCTCTACCGTGCCTTACTAACTGATTGATTGTAGGCATAATTTCCTCCCTAAAATTTTTGTTTGAAAAATGATTGCAACTAGTCATTTTTCGCTAAATTTTGAAAATTTTAAACATTTGCGTGAGAAAACCACAAATAATAAAACTTTCGGATTTTGCAAAGAATATCTCCTTGCCAAGAACAATTTATTTTGCGTTCCAAACAAATAAACTGCATTGCACACTGCTAACAGCATACAACGAAAATAATATACCAAATCTTTCCCAATTTGTCAATGGATATTTCCCCTTTTTGATGAGAAATTTTAAAAGAATTTTTTAGTAATACTTCAGAATAAAACGCTAGCAGAAAAAGTCCCTCTTACAAATGTTCTTTATCAAAATCTAACAAAAAACAATTTGTCACTTCACGTTCATTTTTGCCAACCCTAAACATAATGCTCGCATTTATAATCTAAAAAATTTTATCAATAAAAAAACAAGTGAGCACAAAACACACTTGCTTTAATTTTCTAAAAACATAAAAAACAACTTTTACAAGATATTTTAAACAAAAAATTTGATATTCAAAATAATATAAACTATGTGATGTTGCTTTGCTCTCTTTGTTCGCAAATCAATTTGCTTAACGCAAATCCACAACAAGTTGTGGCATCACTAGTTTGAATAAACATCAGTCTCGCTGGTGTGCAAGCACCCCGACTCAACTTCCGATAATATAAATTA
>CALBHW010000051.1 GCA_937893125.1 uncultured Clostridia bacterium | reverse complement strand
GCCGCCGTTCACTGGGGCTTAAGTTCAATGCTTCGGCTTGCGCCTAACAAATCCCCTTAACCTTCCAGCACCGGGCAGGTGTCAGCTCCTATACTTCAGCTTACGCTTTAGCAGAAACCTGTGTTTTTGATAAACAGTTGCTTGGGCCGATTCTCTGCGGCCTATGTTGCCATAGGCACCCCTTATCCCGAAGTTACGGGGTCATTTTGCCGAGTTCCTTAACAAGGGTTATCCCGCTCATCTTATGATTCTCTCATCGTCTACCTGTGTCGGATTGCGGTACGGGTACCTCAATACTATCTAGCAGCTTTTCTCGTCAGTGTGAATTCACGAACTTCATTACTAAATTTCACTCCCCATCATCACCTAGGAAATGATACAACCGTACTTCACTAATTGCTTCCCTCATGATTTGGCCACGCATCTCCATCCGCGTGGATTCGCTATCCTACTGCGTCCCTGCCTCGACTCTTTGGCGTATTGCGGTAGTACTAGAATATCTACTAGTTGTCCTTCACCTACGGCGCTAGCCCTCGGCTTAGGTCCCGACTTAGCCTGGGAGGACAAGCCTTCCCCAGGAAACCTTAGACTTTCGATGGTGAGGATTCTCGCCTCACTCTCGCTACTCATGCCGGCATTCTCTCTTGTATGCAGTCCACCACCCCTTACGATATGGCTTCTGCCCACATACATTGCTCCTCTACCAATACCTGTTACGGTATTCCTAAACTTCGGTGGTATGTTTTAGCCCCGTGAATTTTCGGCGCCCCATCACTCGACCAGTGAGCTATTACGCACTCTTTAAATGAATGGCTGCTTCTGAGCCAACATCCTGGTTGTTTTAGTAATAAGACATCCTTTACCACTTAACATACACTTAGGGACCTTAGTTGTAGGTCTGGGCTGTTTCCCTTTTGACAATGAAACTTAGCTCACACTGTCTGACTCCCTACTATCAATGCGTTGGTATTCGAAGTTTGATAAGGTTCGGTACACTTTGACGCGCCCTAGCCTATTCAGTGCTCTACCCCCAACTATCTTTACATAGAGGCTAGCCCTAAAGCTATTTCGAGGAGAACCAGCTATCTCCTAGCTCGATTGGAATTTCTCCGCTATTCCCAAGTCATCACCGCCTCTTTCAACAGGCGTGTGTTCGGTCCTCCACAAGGTTTTACCCCTGCTTCAACCTGCTCAGGAATAGATCGCCAGGTTTCGGGTCTACAACATGCAACTAAAATCGCCCTATTCAGACTCGCTTTCGCTTCGGCTCCGTAACTTAATTACTTAACCTTGCTACATATCGTAACTCGCCGGCCCGTTCTACAAAAAGTACGAGATCACACTATATAGTAGTGCTTTCTCTGCTTGTAAGCATACAGTTTCAGTTTCTATTTCACTCCCCTCCCGGGGTTCTTTTCACCTTTCCCTCACGGTACTAATCCACTATCGGTCACTAGGTCGTATTTAGCCTTAGGAGATGGTCCTCCCACATTCACACCGAATTCCACGTGCTCTGTGCTACTCTGGATTCCTTCGAGTGTCTATTGTTTTCGCCTACGGGACTGTCACCCTGTTTCGTCTAACTTTCCAAAAATGTTCGACTAACAATATTCATCTCTTATGAAGGTCCTAACCCCACTCAAATTTCTTCAAGTGGTTTGGGCTCTTACCCGTTCGCTCACCACTACTTAGGTAATCGTTAATTTACTTTCTCTTCCTCTGGGTACTAAGATGTTTCAGTTCTCCAGGTTCCCCTCATAACAGTATGTATTCCTGTTATGATACTAAGGAATTAACCTTAGTGTGTTTCCACATTCGGACATCTACGGATCAAAACCTATGTGCGGTTCCCCGTAGCTTTTCGCAGCTTGTCGCGTCCTTCATCGGCGCCTAGTGCCAAGGCATCCACTATATGCTCTTTGTAGCTTGATCTTATGATCAACATCATTTTTGCTTTACAAAAATCTAAAATGATAATCTTGACATTTCTTGTTATTACTCAGCGTAATTGAATTTTTTATTCAAAATCGGTTTAACTGATTTAAAATTGAAAATACATATTACACGTTACAAACGAAAAAACTTATGTGTTATTTCTAACAGATAACTTTTTCTTTTATATTAGCGTTTTGTTAAATTGTTAAAATCTAACAAACTCGATATTTGTCTTCTCTAATAAATTAAATATGCAGTTGTGATGGTACTATTTGTTGTGCATCAGCACAGTCGCGCTTTCGCTAACGACAATGCAAGAATACCACACCTAAAAAAGCAAGTCAATAACTTTTTTCATTTTTTTTAATTTTTTTGCCCAAAATTCGCGAAAAATCCGAACACCTTGCCGAGTGTTCGCAAAATTACCCCATTTTTGCTCCCAATTTCGCCAAAAATTCCAACTTTTCACCAAAAAAATTCGATTAAAAAAAGGAAAAACAATAAAGAATTTTAACCTACCACTTGAAAAATATTAAATCTCTTTCCATTGTTGGTTAATTTCATCTCAACAATTTTAAAACTATCGCTCTAAAAGAACTTCTTTTCAAAACATCAGTCATTTTTGCTACATTTAAGAAAACCAGTAGCGGGCTCAGACCAACTATTATTTGAACTAGTAATACCACATTTTTTTGTGGATAAGTTTTTAATTTGTAAGTCTGATAAAAAAAATTATAACTTACCCCTAGGGAACTACCGAATTTCCTTTTATATATGTTTATATGTAAAATAATATAATATATATAATATATGTCGTTGCTTTGTAAAAGATAAATCAATCGACATTTAGCAACTTAGCGAAAATGTGGTATTGCTAGTTTAAGCAATAATTAGTCTAAGCCCACAAACAAATTCGCAGTCTCAACTTACAACAATATTGCTTTTTTATAACTGCCTATCTTTAGTTAAATTTTTTTTGCAAAACACACCCTTAAACACAAAAAATAGGAAGAAACCTAAAATTTCTTCCTAAGTCCTTTTTGTTTTCAGTGCCCCTACGGGCTTTACTTCTCGCCAGTACTTTTTTATTTTTGATTTTATTAAAATTAACTTCAAATTGCTTTAAAACATCTTAACTACTTATTTAAAACTACTAAAAAAATTATTCGCTTTAAAATTTTACAACATTTCTTGTGCTTTTATTAAACATTTTTTGTCCAAGCGTAAGCCCTGTAAGTTAATTTAAAATAAGTAGCATTTTGCGCTGGGTCAGTTACCGAAATCGTCTGAGAATTTGCCGTCCAAGTCTTGCTTGTATCTGCAAAAGTTACACTGGTAAGCTCTGAACAATTTCTAAATGCATTAGCACCTATATTGTTTAGGTTATTTGGCAAAGTTATAGTCTTTAATACTACACACCACCCAAAGGCAAGATGACCAATATTTGTCACAGAATTTGGTATAGATATTTCTTCAAAATATGAATAAAAGAAAGCACTATCTCCTATACTCGTTACACTCCCATCGGTAGGGATTATAGAATTGGTTGTTCCACAAGTCAATTCTTTTGTCTTTTTGTTAATTATACAATTTCCACTTACAAAAAAGGTTTCATTATTACTATCTACCGTAAAATCTCTTGTCATTCCAGCAAATGCTTGACCATTAATATAATTTACACTTGCAGGAATATATATATCGGTCACTTTAGTTTGCCCAAATATAAAGCTTTCTATTCTTTCAATACTGCCGTCGTTTGGAAAAACAGAGTTTTTGCAAGCACCCACCAAAGCTTTATCTGTTTTTCTTATTATACAATTATTCTTAACTTCAACATATTCGCAATTAGGTGAAATCGTAATTTCAGTTAGACTCAAGCAATCACGAAGCACAGAGTCGCCAACATACATAAGAGTAAAAGGTAAAGATAATTTTTTTATTCCACTCATACCATAAAGAGCCTGAGTTTCCAAAATTTCAACTCCTTCTGGGATAATTAACTCGGCAACATTTGGAGTATATATAAAAGCATCATACTTGATTCTTTTAACGCCATGCCCAATAGTAATATTAGCCATTTGACTGCATTGCGCAAAACAAAATACTGGAATTTCCACAATACTATTTGGTATAACGACTTCCCCAAGATTTTTACAAGAGGCAAAAACTCCTGAAAAACTATTCGAAACCACATTCCCGTCTTCCATAGTAACTACACTTTGTGGGATGACGACATCGGTCATTGTTGAGCGGTAAAAGGCGCCTTCGACTAAGGTTTTTACTTTGTTTGAAATGATGACTTGGCTTGCACTTCCCGAATAGACTGTTTCTGTTGTGTAATTTGGGGTCATAAAGCACGAATAGATAGTTAAATCTTGCGTTGGCATATCGTACCAACTTTCAAGTGTGTTGTCTTGTGTTGATGTATAGTAAATATTCTTTGGGTCATTGTAGCCAGTCGAACTTACGACTGCTGGGTTTGTGCAAAAATAGTAAAACTCCGCACCACTACTATTTGTAATATCACTTACATTTGTAATTTTACCCGTTGACGCAATTGTTGCCCTATTATCAAAATTTCCATTTACAAAATCACTTGTCGTTGCGTTTTCAATTATTGGGGTTGCACCAATGATTTTAAATTGCGTTACGCCGTCTTTTTCTCTTGTTTCATAGGTAAACAAATCTTGATTTACAATTGAGCCCGCATTATTTGAAAAACAAAGTGACACTTTTTTATCCAAAACTTGTGTTTTTTCTTTGACTAGCGCCCAGTCGATTGTGCCTTTTAGGTCGGCATTCAAATACGCTTTATCAATTGAAATCTTAACTGAAAAGGTCGCTGTTCCAAGTCTTGGCACAACAACATATGTACTTCCAGTTGTCGAATATTCGGTTTCATCTCCCGACTTGTATCTAAAAATCAAATTCGTATAAGGCGTGTCCGTATCGCTATAAGCCATATTGGCATAATATTCTTCGCCCGCGTTTGTAAAAGTATATGTAAGCACAACATCTTCGCCATACAACAAATTTATCGCTTCATTTGGTGATAAAAGCGAAAGAGTTTGTGGCTTATCCGAACCAAAATTGATAACTGTTTCACCACTACCATTTGTCATATTTTTTGTTTCATTGTCGCCCACCTTGTATGTTGCACTGACCGACCCACCAATTTCACTTGCAACATAAATTACACTAAGGTTGCTACTTACATCGTGATTACCACTTGCAAGAACAAGAATAGTTGTGACAAGTGCCACAACAAACATACACACACAACAACTTGCAATAATTAACACCTTATTTTTCATTTTTTCCCTTTCTCTTTTGATAAATATAGTATCTGTATTCCAAAACAGTTTATCCTTTTTAGTCCATTGCATTGAAGTAAAAAAACATTTTTTTATTTAAGTCACAATTAGTTTTTTTATACTAAATTAAAAGCAAGTATTTACTCAATAATTATAGCGGTAATCCACCAACAAGTCAAATAGTTTTTACAACGCCTATATTCCGCTATATATACAGTATAGCGACCGCCCCCCCCCCCCCCCCCCCATGTCAAGCAAATTTAACCACTTTTTTTAGAAATTTTTTGTCTTTTTACCTTGAAAAATCTTCATTTTTTGGGGGATTTTAAGCAAACAATATACAAAAAGAGCGCTTTAAAAGCACTCTTTTAGTTAAACTATTATTTTTATAACCACTAAACTTCAATTATTAAAGTCTTTAATTTAATTGTTAAACCACACGTCCTATTCATAAGGAAAACTTACTCTATTGTTTTTTCTGGCTCCCCCTATGACAAGGAGACTTCGCCGACAAAGGGGTAGTTTTACTGTTTTTTACCACTTAATTATAATCAATTAAGTTGCCCAATTGTACTACCCCCTCGGTCTCTACGAGACCACTCCCCCTTGCGCGTCGAGCCACGCCCGCTTGTTCGGGTTACTCTCGCAACCACTCAACTTATGGGCGGGCTCTCCTTAACCCCAAAAATTTCGTAAAGCATACGCTTTACTGCTATTTTCGGGGACCCCATTTTTACACCCCACCACTTGTCATAAATTTAATCTTTTTTTAGGTTGCCCCTTGCAAGGGGGTAGTTTTACTATTTTACTTACTATTGTTTTTCCAACTATTTACAAAGTCGACATAATCAATATATCTTGCGTCACCTTGGTCTTGACAAATGTTATATGGTTGCTCAGCAAGTCTCAGTCCGTCATAATACTTTTCTTCTACACCTTTAAAGTCGGATATAGGTCTAGGTTCGC
>CALBHW010000050.1 GCA_937893125.1 uncultured Clostridia bacterium | reverse complement strand
TTTCGATTGACATTTTTTCGTCCTCCAATTTTTTTACTGTGATTACTCACAATTAATTTTAATTTGTTTTTGGGTGCGTATGGGTAAATGTGAATTTTATACCAAGCACACCCGTTAATATGGGATAACCAACCAACTAACGACAGCATACTCATTGCTTGACCTACTGTAATTCGTTTGGTCTTTTTAATTTTTCGAGTTCGGCGACAAAGTTTATAAAAAATCTTTTTCCTTAACAATGTTTTGTGTTTGTAAATTCTAAAACCGACAAAATCAATTGGTCTGCTTTCAATTTTCCACACTTGCCAATTGTTTTTTAACTTTAAGTTGATAGATTGTAAATACTCATTGATTAATATAACCGCTTTGTGTAATTTTCGTTTATTTGTATCAATCAAAACCATATCGTCAACATATCTAACATAATATTTAATATGTAAAACTTCTTTTATATAATGGTCTAAACCTTCCAAATAAAAATTACTAAACCATTGTGAGGTGTAATATCCAATAGGTAAACAATCGCCACCATTTTTTAAAATCTTTGCAATTAATTCTATAACTCGATTGTCTTTTATTTTGTGTTTAAACATATCAAGTAAAATTTTTGGACTAACATTGTTAAAAAACTTGGATATATCAAGTTTCGCACAATATCTAGTCTTGGGGTCTTTGATTGCGGTTTCAACAAATGCTTTGGCGTCTATTCCGCCACGATTTGGTATGCTACCGCAACAATATCGATACATACCACGCACCATTATTGACTGCACCGACATAACAACCAACCAATGTATAATTTGGTCGGGATAAAATCGCGGTACGGTTATATTGCGCTGTTTATGACAAGAATTATCATAAATAACACAATAACCGTTAGGCGATAATTCAACGGTGTTGTTTATTAACATTTTTTGAATTTGCAAAGCATAGTAATCGATATTATGTAATATCTTTCTAATGTAACGACGGCTTTTCTTACCTTTTGACGCGTTATATATTGCTTTTTTAATATAATTAATATCGCACATCTGCTCGTATAAATAACCTTTTCGTTTCATTTTATATCCTTTAATCTTCTTGTGGATTTTCGAGTTTTTTATCCTACTAGTCCACCCTCTTTTTGAAGTGTTTTTTGCCAAGAGGCACGGATTATGCGTGTTTTAATATAAAATTAATTTTAAGATTAATTGCGACCGCCGTTATTCGACCAAGCGTTAGACACAGTGTCGTTGCCATTCCAATACCACAAGCCCGCATTAGTGCCGTTGTCCCAATTACCACCAACGATAAGGACGGGGAGTACACGCAATACCCTTATTTTTTGTTGTGTTTATTTGAATATCAAGGGGGAAGTGTCCCCCTTAACAATCCCTCTCTTAAAGAGGCTTATAGCAAAGGCGACCGCCGCAATCCGACCAAGCGCGAGACACAGAGTCGCGGCCATACCAAGACCACAAGCCCGCAGCAGTGCCGCCGTCCCAAGCACCACCAACGAGAAGGATTTGACCTGCGTCGTTATAGTAATGGTAATCACTATAATATGTGGTTGCACTTGCACCAAGTTCACTAGTAAACATTAATAGTGGGTTGCGTTCAAATTGCTTAACAACCTTTGCATAGCCTTCATTTGTTGGTCTATTTCCCATATAGATATATGGTGGTATAATTTTACCGCTCTCGTATTTTGTTGGGTCAGTACAAACAAATATTTTTTCTTTACTAAAAGCAATACCGTCAACAAAAGTCCAAGTGTTGCCCCATAAATTCTCAATGCCGCGATACTTGCAAGCGTGCAAGCCGTCGGTATTACAACTTGTATCCGTCCACGCATTACTTTCAAGGTCGTGGTTGTTATTATAAGAGCCTGAAGGTGTTTTTACTCCGTCGGTATGACCTGTAATTAATGCTGCGGTATTTGTATTTTTTGTATAACCCGTCATAATTGATTGTGAGTTTGTTGTAGCAAATTCAATCAAAAACAATTCTTTAATAATTAAATCAATTAAAAAGTCGTACTGTTGATAACCTTCGCCATTTGCCTTACAACCTGTACGGAAGTTGGCTTGTGTAATATTTACTAATACGGTTTGCCCGCTTTTTGAGTAAACTTTACTTGATGAGCCGCTGCCTTCATATTTGCCAACTAAAATGTAATCAATTTCGTTACCTTTACCGTCAATGAATAATGTATTGTAGCCGTCATATCTAACACCTGATATTTGGTGTTTGTATGTACCATTGCTATTTTTGGTAATTTTTGTGTAAAATTTAGGTATTTTAATAAATATATTACCTTCAGCGTCGGTTACTTCTTGCATTTCACTCCAAGGATAACAATTATTAAAATCGCTATTAATTTCACTTACGCCGACAGTATAAGATTTGCCAACAGCGTCGTCCGTTCTTGTTAATGTGGGACTTGACGCACCAACATTGTCAACACCATAAATTTTGGCTTTTTCTAAAAATAACATTTTTTATCCTCCTAATTTTCGAGATTTGTTATTCGTTTTTCGATGTTTTTTAATCGCTTATCTAATGCGCCACCTTTTGTATATCCTTGTGCCAATTCTGCCTCTTGGGCATAAAAAGCAATTGCGCAAGCGCGAGCAATAAAGTCAACATCTAATTCGTGTAAAAGTACGCCATTTTCATAAAGTGCCGTACCAATTGTTTTAACTATTTTTTGCAAAGCCTCATTTGCGGTGTTTTTTGCTGTTATCGAATTTGCCTCGGCTGTTTCCGCCGTTGTCTTTGCTGTATTTGCCGTATTAACGGCGTTTGTTGCTTTTGTGTTTGCGGTATTTGCGGTTGTATTGGCTGTATTGGCTGTATTAACTGCCGCTTGTGCATTTGCTAATGCATTGTCTGCAATTGATTTGACCGTACCATAATCCGCCACCGCTTTAATTAGTTTTGTTAAACTTGTAATATTTCCGCCTGACATAGCAAACGAATAAATTGGCAACTCATAAACTTTGTTTGATGTTTCAGCACCTTTTGTGTATGTGTCCTCTTGTGTTAATTGGATACTATCAAGAGATGTTGCTGTTTTGATTATAAATTTGCAATTTTCTTCGTCGCTTGGGTGGTAAGTTTCAATACGAGCGATAACATAACCAACTTTGCCGTTTTCGATTGTAACAGGTAACAACTCTGCACTTTCGACTTCGTTCATACGACCCTGTATAACAAATGCACCTGTACCAATTTGTATTTGGTTATCAACAATCGTTGCAGCAAGTTCATTGCCGTAACCTGTATAATAGCCGTTTGCTTTTGATTGGTCTATAAAACGAGATTTTACTTCAAGGGCATATAAATTAGATTTAAAATTAAACACGCCTTGATATGTAACGGGTTTTATCATTTTGTGCTATCCTCCTAATTCTTTATTATTTCGGTTAAAAGTATCTTTTTAAAACCGAGTTTAATTTTTGTATTTAAACCTCCGCCGTCAAATGTTGTGATTTTTTCGCTTATTGGCAATGTTTTATATAATTGACCTTCATAATACAATCGCACTTTTGTATAAAGTGGATAATCTGCAAAATCAATCGGGTCAATTGTTAAATTGTTGTCAATAACAATATTATCAACATATCTTGCGTTGGCTAATTCATATACAGCCTCAAATTGTGAGTCCGCCAAATATTCAGCCTCAAACAATTTTTGTTGTACAGGATATAAGCGATTTTCAAAATTTCCATACTTATCGCCTTGGATAATATTATTGTTTTTATCACGATAATAATAAATTGTTGCGATTGTGTTTGGTCGTTCCGTAACGCTTTCGTTTGGCTCAAATTTGATAGTTGCAACCGCTTTATTTGTTGTTGTTGATGTAGTTGTCAACTCATAAATAAAATCGTTTAAATCAATATCTAACGATGTTTGACACTTAACAAATGTAAAAACAATCTCGCCAACCACAACATCGTAATAACTCTCGATATTGTACTCATAGTACTTTAAGTAACATTTTAAAAATTTATAAGCGTTTGCGATTTGGTAAGTTCCTTGATATGACCCGTACATTTCCGTTGTATCGGTTTCGTCATTTGGTATAACAACCCTTACGGGTATTTTGTTTACTAATGCGTCGTCGCTATCAAATACCAAAGTTTTTATTTTGTTAAATATTGCTGATAATTTTCCGTCAAAACTATTCTCGGCAGTATAATCAATCAAAATTTCGGTATCCCATAAGGTTTTAAAATCCAATCCCTTGATTGTTCGTTTGTTGTTTTCGGGCTTGATTTCGTTAGCAAAACAAGCATATTTGTATGTACCAACATCGTCATTTAAAACAAGGATTTTGGCATTGTTAATATCTTCATTTGATACACCCTCAGCATTAAATGAGTCATTATCATAAACACGCACCGTTGTATCGTAAGATACATTGTCGATGTTTGTTAAATGCTGTTGGTTTTCGTCATAAAGTGCGATATACATATTGCCTCCCGTTAATCAAATAGATATTTTTTGATATTGATTTCAATTGCACCTGTGTCGGTGTTTTTCATATTTGAGCCAATAATATACTCGCCTTGCGGTAAGTATAAAAATGATTGTTTTGTTTTGTCGGTTAAACCATAACCATTTGTAACATTACCATTTGTATCGGTAATTGTTATTTTTTTCGATGTTGGGTCAATAATAATAACATCGTCAACATTACCACGAGATAATTGCACTTGTGATACAATTTCGCCCGTAAGTGATTTAATGTAAACTTGAATATTATCAGTTAATTGACCGCTAATTGTTATTTTTATTGGTGCGTTTACAAAAAATGAGTTTTTAACATTATATTCTCTTGTAAACACAACACCCGCAAATCCAAAGGGGAAGTGTAACGGGAACGATTGCTCGTTTTGTGTTTTTTGTAGCGAAAAACTTTCCTCAAATTCTTCGTACCAATATGTTTGCCTTTCAAATGTAAATTCTTCGGCAAATTCATTATCGCTAGATATTTCACTTTTTGGTAAAGATTTAATAACTACTTCACAAAATTTATCCGTTATACCGTCGTCATACTCTAAAATAAATTTAGATGTGCCACACTCGCTTAAAAATGATAATAAACTCTTGTAATTTATATATCCGCTTGTGCCGTCAGCATTAAAATAAATTTTAAATTTAATAGGAACAAATTCGGGCTTAACATTTATTAAATGTTTGCCTTTTTCGCTATCTTTGTAATTTGTACTAAAATTGTTACCTAATCCCGTTGGTTCGGTTACTAATATCGATGTTGTGTTAAGGCTAAACGATTTTGTTTTGTTTAAAGTGTGTAAAATAAACTTTCTCATACTACATCGCCTCCGCCAATTTTTTATTTATTTCATTAACCAAGTTATCGACATCAACTTCCTCGGCATAGTTTTGAATAGTAACGGTAATATTTTGTGTTTTATTATTTTGGCTATAATCATAATTATAAGAGTCGCCAGTTGTATTGCCTGTATCAATATCGTCATATGTTGTATCAGGCGATTTAATATTGGTATCGGGTGGGGTTGTATCAATTGATATATCGTTAATATCATCAAGTCCGCTTGTATCAATTCGCAAACTAACATTTTGAATTCTACCAATATTAACACCAAGCCAACCGAGGGCAGAATTTACACCGTCAATTAATCCGTTAATTTTTCCAATAACCCAATTGATAGCGTCCTCAATCGCTCCTAAAACAAAATTTATTACGGTTAACACAACTTGAAACGCTGCTCGTACCAATTTTGCAAAGAAGGTAAACAAAGGCGCTAACCAACCGAGCAATTGACCTAATACTTGTAGCGGGATTTGTAACTGCGTCAAAGCCATTTGTAAAGGTATTAACGCAATATTTATTAATGGTTTTAGCAACTCAAATATCAACGATAGCATTTCAAAAAATGGCGTTAAAGAGTCAACTAACATATTTATTATTGTTGCAAGTATGCCACCAAGTATATTTAGTATTGGCGTAAGTAAACTAATTAGAGTATTTAGTACAGTCGTAATTATACCTAACACAGGTTGTAATGCACCTGCAAGGGTGGATATAAGATTGTTGATACTTTCTCTAAATTCCTCACATCGTGTATATAAAACAGTAAGTATTGCGGCAATTGCTGCGATAATAAGCACAACAGGGTGTGTAGCAAGCGATGATAATGCACCGCTTAATTTAGGTATCATTTTAATTATATCTCCAACACCCGAAGTTAATTTACCAACAATTGTTATAACAGGTGCTAATGCAGCAACTAATAACAATGCTTTTGCTATCATTTCCTGTTGTTCAATACTTAACGAGGTAAACCAACCAGCCAATTGTTGTAATTTTGGTATTAATGTGTTTTGTAATGTATCTGCAATTTTTTTAATAAGTGGGGCAAACGACGCGCCGATTTGTAATGCAACATTTTTTATTGACTCTTTTAATAAATTAAATGTGTCGTCTAATGTTGCAAGCGCGCTTACCTGTTCACTCGATAATGTACTCATTGACGAAAATTCTTCTTTAAATTTTGCCAATTCTTCCTCGCCTGCATTTAAAAAAGGTAACATTTGTGTTGCAATCTTGTCGCCAAATACTTCATTAGCATACGCTGCTTGCAATGTTTTATCTTTCATTGCTGCAAGGGCATTAATTACACCGTCAAACATTTCTTCTTGTGAATTAAATTGCTCCATACTTAAACCGAGTGATTGCAATGCTTTTGTTGCGTTATTTTCTGTGCCTGTTGCTAAATCTAGCATTGTTGCACGCACTTTGATAAGCGCCTTGTTAAACACTTCAACATCAACACCCGTTTGCATTGCTAAATATTGCCATTCTTGTATTTTTTCGGCAGATAAACCAAATCGATTTGATAGGTCGTCAATCTCAGCACCTGTTGCGGCTGCTTTTATTCCTAAACCACTCAAACCCGTTAATGCACCCGCACTTAATACGCTTATTGGTGTTAATGCTTTACCCACATTGGTAATTTTGTTGCCAACATCGCCAATTGCATTGCCAAGGTGTTCAAACTTCATAGCATTTAATTTTTCAAATTGTTGCTGAAGTTTTTGTGCCTCTAATTCAGCCTGTGCTAAATCGGCTTGTATCTTTCGATAATGTGTTGTATCTGCTGCTCCGACATCTTCCAATTCTTTTAATCTTTGACGCAAAAAATCTGCTTTTTCGGCAGATAAGTCAATGACTTCTTGCATTTTCTTTTGTGCCTGTTCAAATTTTTTGCTATCAAATTCAAGTTCAAGGCTTTTTTGGAGGGCGTTTAATTCATTTTGCGCTGACTTTGCGTCGTCTTTTAACGCTTTCATTGATTTATTAAACTTTGACGCGTCGGCGCTAATTTCAACGGTTAATCCTCTTATTGATGTTGCCATTTTATCACTGTCCTCCTTTTAAGAATTTTACAGCCTCCTCTTGCGATATATCTTTAACAATATTATTTTTGTTTTTATTTTTCATTTTGTTTTGTTGTTTTATTAATTGCCTTAAATTAGCAATATCTAATGATAAAAGTAAACAATACAAATCGTTAAAATGAAGTCTATTTAACAAAGTATCTTGTATTTTATGTTCAACACATTTTTGCATTATTGTTAAAACACGGGGCATAGCCAACCGTTTATAATTATCGTCAGGCATTTTAACCTTATCGTATAATTGTTTTAGTTTTTGACTATGCTCAATTAGTTTTTTGAGTTTGTTGCACTACTTTTTAAAACCAATTCAAAGATAAGTTTAATTTTTTCAATCAACTTGTTAAGATATTCGCCTTCAGCAAGGTCGAATAATTGACAAAAGGACTTAAAGTCCGCAATATCTTTGCCTTCCAAAAAACAATATAAGGCTTTAAGATTTGACAAAATATTTGCCTTGCTTTCAATAAGTCCCGTTTCTTTCACTCTTTCAATGTAGGCAAATAAGGTTTCTTTTTTTGCATTTGTTGGGAAGTTTATTTCCCAGCGCTCCTCAGCAAAAAGAGAAGTATCAACCAACACTTCGATTTCATCTTGCACCACATTTAATTTTTGTGTTGTTTCGTCAAATGATTTTTTAACAATTGGTAATTTTGTATTTAACATTTAGCCCTCCGTTGCACTAGCCATTTTAGGCAACACAACAGCATTGCCAAATGTTGCAAAATTTTCATCATCAGGTGTAACCGTTAATTGCCATACCATTACTTCGTTGCCTTTATCGTCAACATATTTTGTATCGTCAGCATTTAACAGATTAGTACCACTAATAACAAGTGGGGTATCAAAACTTGACTCGTTGACATCGTCAGTATTTTGGTCGTACGACTCACTTGGTCTTGAAGATGTAACACCGAACAGCCAAGTTTTAGACAGTGGCATTGAGCCGTCGCCTTTTAATCCGCTAGTTTCAAAATAGATTGCGTGTACAACATTTTTTCTTTGCTGTATATCAGCAAGCCCAACTGCTGTAACAATTTTACGACCCATAGCAACTTCGTAATCGTCGCTAATATTGTTTGTTGTCATTGTACCCGTTTTACCTTTATCGTTTACAATTGAGCAAATTCTGCGTCCGTCGCCAAAAATGTCTTTAATTGAAGAGTTAGCCTCCAAAGCCATTTTAATGGCTGTACCATATGATACGGGTGTATTATATGTACCTTGCGCATTCATAGTTGCATATTTAATATTTTGAATATTAAATCTTACAAGAGTTTTATTTTCATTACTAGGCATAGTAAATCCTCCTAATTATTTAATTTGTTTTTAATAGCATTAAAAATTGTTGACTCATTATTATCAAAAGTTTGACGCATAAAGC
The DNA here is from genome assembly GCA_937893125.1 of uncultured Clostridia bacterium. Lineage (GTDB taxonomy): Bacteria > Bacillota > Clostridia > Christensenellales > UBA1242 > UBA7862. Next base: position 65,566 of record CALBHW010000050.1, on the reverse strand, counting down.
CAAAATGTTTGCCTTCCTTGTCATACTCCAAAATGTTTGATAACGGTATTGAGTCTTTACCGCCACCACTTACGGTTTTAATATTGCCAACATAGCGTCGGTCTTTATATTTTGTTTTAACTCTAAATGATTGTGCGTATTCGCCTGTATCTCTTGGCGCTGTGCTTTCTAAAATTGCAATATATGCCTCCGCACCTGCTTGTAAAGCCTCTTGTCTTTTTTCAAAAGACGAGTGGATAAAATCTTTAAAAATTTCGTCCAAATTGTCTGCTAAATTTTCAAGCGATGTTTGTTTTGCCATAACTACACCCCTAAATAAGAAAACTCAAAATTTACACCACGATATGTATTATCTATATCAGGCAAATCGTTTTGACCATTTATAAGTTTAAAATGTGTGTCGCTCAAAAAATAGTCAATGATTGATTTTATTCTTATCTCCGCCACATCTATTTGTAAATTATTTTTGTTGTATCGATAATAATAACTAATATCTATAAAAAATTGTGTTGCAACAGCCTTGCCGTCCGCATAAAAACGACTTTTGTTTGATACAACACGATAAACAACATACTCGTCATTGTTTATATTAATTTGATTGCCTTTTGTGTCGGTTATTACATCAATCTCAACACGCCTAATATGGTGCGACATAATTCCGTCTTTTAAAAGCAAATCATCTAATTTGTTTTGTATCAAATTCCTTATTTTCATTATTTTTCCTCGCGTCTTTTTACTTGAAACTCAATCATTTTATTGCTTTCAAGGTAATTATCTGCCGACGAATTTAATTGATATGTATTTTGCGCGTCGGTTTTGCCGTTTTTGTAAATTTTAACATCTTTTGTTTTAAGAGCCTCCAAAATTTCGGCAACATAAGGTAGTCGAACACGCGCGGTGTCAATCGCGCCATTTGCCTGCTGTTCAATGGCTGTTGTACCATAACTACCAAGCCACTCGCAATAAAAACAATCGGTCTGCTCAATTACATTACCGTCATTGTCTTTAACTATTGGTACTTGTATTGTTAACCATTGTGTACTTGCGCCTTGACCTTGTGTATAAACGCTTTTTTGTATTGCGAATTTTACAAGCGTTCTTCGCTTTCTAGGTGTTTGTTGTGCTGCCATTCTTTGACCTTCTTAATTGTGATATTAGACTTACTATCATACCGTCCTTGCGGATAATATTGTTATCATCGCCTCTATCGCGACAATCCGCCCAAATGGATTTTATCGCAAAGGCTCGTTGAGTTGTTAGTTGATTGTCGGTTATTCCACTTTCCTTCATAAACTCAACAGCCTCGTCGATATATCCTTGTATTTCTTGCGTCTTATTTGGGTCGCTGTTGTAATACCCCAATTTATAAAGTATTTTGTCAACATCGGTTAATACTGCCATAAAGTCCTCCTAAATTTTATTTGCGGATTGCATAAGCGACCCTTAAAAACACATCAAATACTAATTATTGCCAGAGTTATTTGTTGGGGTTGTGGTTGTAGATTTCTTCCCATAATAGAATTTGTTAGGTGCTGCTTTACCTGCAACCATAAGATGTGCGGTGTATTCAATAACTCTTGTTTTTCCGTGAAGTTCAGGATAAATTTCAGTCGCTTTGACAAAGTTAAGTTTGTAATTTTTTGCATTACCAATAACAAAATCGCCGTTAGACAATCCTTCTTCTACTTCAACAGGAACTGTTGCGATTGAAGTAATACCGTCATTGTTATAAATTGGGAATTGGTATCTACCTTGACTATCTTTCTCAAACACCATTGCCAATGACATCGAGCGAGAGATATAAACTTTTGCTCCTTTTCTTGCGCGTTTAGATAAAGTTAGTAAACCTGTTTTAATTGCGTCAGCCTCACTTCCTGCTGTATATGCTGTGCCTTGAATAGCACCAACTGTAACTCCCGCAATCCTATCATCAGAGCCTGTACCGTAAAGAGCCTCATCAGCAAGCAATAAGTTAACCTCATTACCAAGGTCATTAAGCAAATAGGTTGCAAACTCTTCGTCGGTCATTGCCAATAGTTCCATTGTAACTTCAATTGTAAGTGGGTAGTTACCTTGCGCAAGAGTAAGTTTTCCCCATTTAATAGTGCGGTCATCTGCCGCAACTGTTTCTTTTTTACCTTTTGTAGTGCCGTTGCTACTTTCAATAACATAAGGGAATATTGTAGCACCTTTGATATGTGTTGGCATTACATCGCGTAAAAATGGGCTGTCAACCTGTTCAAGTTCCAGCAAATCATAAAGTACATTTTGTGGTATAAAAATACCGCCATTATTTACTCCATTAGCACTTTCACTTGGCGCTGTATATGTTGTTGCTGAAGTGGTAACCGCAATACCAAGCGCTCTTTTTTCGTTTTTAGACAAATCTATCTTTAAATCCATTAATTTCGCTCTTACTTGTTTACCAAGGGCAATTTTTGCAAATCTTAATGATTGTTCTTTTGTAAGTTCTTTATCTTCCGCGTTATCTACACTTCTAAATAAGGTTACATCATCTTTTTTCGAGTCTGCACTATAATTTGGTTTGCGTGCTGCTCTTTTTTCTGCGTCAGTTTCCGCAGCCTTTCTTTCGTTTTCTTCTTGCTTTTCGGTTTCTTCGATTTGGTAATCAACCTTTTTTATTTCTTCTTGTATTTTGGCAAACATTTCAGCGTCTGCGTCTGCTACTTGTGCCAAAAGTTCCTTCCTTTTAGCGATTAATTCTTCTAGTGTCATATTTTAATTCCTCCAAAAATAAAAATTTCTTTTTTTCAAGCAATAAAGCCGCTTGTCGCTTTTCGGTTTCAACCCTTTTTTCATTTTCCAACGCTTTGGCGCGTGCGTTTTCCAACGCACTTTTTTCATTTTCCAACGACGCCGAGCGGGCTGATATTGAAGTTTGGGGATACGCCCCGTCGTTAACGGCGCTAACCTCAAAGACCTTCCCAATTTTTGTGATACGCCTAATTGGCATTGTATCGCTCATATTTTCCCAACTTTCGCCTTCAACGGTTATTCCAAAGGCAAAAGACATATCCTCAACATCACCTCTAATAATTGCTGAGCAAAGTTTTTTAGAGTCGGCATTGTTTTCGATGTCGAGATTTGAATTAATTTTTAATCCGTGGTCGTCAATAGATATATCCATTGTTGACCTTTTACCGCGTCTATGACGGGCTAGTGGTAACATCATATCGTTATGATTAATAAAAAATTTAATATCACTCAAATCCGCCTCGTCAAGTGCGTGTCTGTCGATAATCTCATAAAATAAATCGCCAATAGGGGTTATTTTCTCAAACACAATAGCATAACCTTCAACAAATCCTGCAATAGGGTCAATGTTTGCTTGTGTTAAATCTCTTGTGTATTGACGCCTTTCAATTTCGTTTTTAAAATTAACCTGTGGCATTGTTATCCTCCTGTGCTTTATTTTTTATATCTTCCAATTGATACTTGTTAGCAATCGAGGTGTCGATATAGTTTAGCGACATACGGGTTGGTTCGCCGTCAGGTTCATATCCTAACAACTCTCGGCGTTCCGTGCGTGATAACAATGCGTCGTCGCGTGTCATTTCGCAAATTTCTTGTCGTCTACTAAAAGATAATGATTGTATTAATCTGTCATAGCATTTAATAGTGTGTCCGTATTGTATCTGCCTATCGGTAAATAATACAATTTTAAATGCCTGTTGTATTTCAAGCAATAAACCTTCAATTGCTGTTTGGTAAAATGCCGTGTATTCGTCGTCAGTATATTTACCTAAGTAAATTGGTAAACTTACACCAAGCGGCGATAATATCTCGTCGCGTAAAAATGATAAAATATTTGTGGGTATGTCGGTCGCACTAATATTTACGGGCGTAAAATCGCTTTCGTAATCTGTTGCCATAATTCCATATTTAGAATTAAACAAATGCTCCTCAAATTCGTCGCGAGCGATTACCTTTTTATCAACATCGGCAACAGTTTTCATTGTTAAAATTCCTTTTAACGATAAACTTGCCTCTAATGATTTTGGTATAGCCTCTTTGATAACCTGTATTGTTTGTAAATTTTCCAACAGTCCACGATTATCGGGCGAGCCATTTATTCCGCCACCTAAATATTGATTAGCGCCGTAACGATGTCTAATGTGTATTACATCGCTATATGGCAAATCAAACACAACATCGTTTGATAGGCTTGTTAATTCGATACGCATTTCATTTTCGCTTGTCAGATATATGTGTGCCTTTGCATTTTCGATAGGATAAAAGCCTCTTGTAACACGCCTTACATATTCTGTACCTTTGATTGGCACTTCGTCATATTTCCAATAAATAAAGCAGTTTTGATTTACCATTGTTAAATATGTAATCTTGTATAAAAAATCCTTTAAACCACATAAAGGGTTGAGCCTTTGTGAAAACACGGCATTTATATCATCGTCAAGTATTTCAACGGTTTTAGGACTGTTTTTCTCAATAACTGATTTGATATTACATTTTGACACTTCCTCTGCTATACGATGTATTGCTGTTTTAACAATATCGCTTGCCGTAATGTCTTTACCAAAAGACGAAAACAAAACTTGATTAGCGGTAATAAACTTACTATTAAAAACATTTGTCTTATTCCAACCAAGCAGATTTTCGATTGCCTTTTTGATAGTTCCCAAGTTTTTACCTCCCCGTACTAAATAAAAAGTGAGCCGACAAAAAGTAGGGCATAAGCCTAATTTTATCGACTCACTTAACCAATCTATGGTTGGAGTACTGCCACCTTGTGTGGCTATATATTTTTTAACGCAACCATTATAACATAAAAAATTAAAAATGATAACTAATCACTTTTGAGCCTTGATTGTAAAAGTGTATTCTATCCCACATTTATGACAATAAAAAGTTGCATTACATATACCAACTCGCGTGTCATATTTTCCTATCAAACAATTATGTATCGGGCAACGAATATCCTTTTGATTAATCGACATAGTTGGTTTGTTCTTGTCTTGTGATTTTCTTAAATCTTCAATCATAATCAACCTCCAATTTTAGACATAAATGCTGTTTTACACTCACGCAATGCTGCAAGCGCTATAATCTTTGACATTGTACCATCAATCTTATTGCCGATATAGCCCCCAATCTTGTCAGGCATAACATATCCGATGTTATTGTGTTTTACGGCTGTATTTTTCAAGCACCAACGACACATCTCATTGTTGTTATAATTGATGTGGTGCGCACGCAATTCAACTTCCAATGTTCTTGTTGGAATATTTAATGTGTCATAATTCATTTTTATTTTTAATGGGACATTGTCGCCAAAGTTTTTAGCCGTAATCTTCGCAAATTCTTTGGCGTGCCATTGGTCGTATCCTGCTTTATATGGACGGATACCAAATTTGTCGTAAACCTCACGCACATAATTTGCAACAACATCATCGTCAATAATTCCGCCATCAATAATCCTGCACAAACCGTCATCTGCCCATTGTTTATAATCTTTTTTTTCTGGATTTGTTGGCGAGTCGGTGGATTGTCCGTCGTTTGCTTTTAGCGAAGTTACAAAATACATTGTGTGCATATATATCGTTGGGTCGTTCGGTTTCATAAACAAAAATGTTACTGCACAAAGGTCGTTTGTTTCCGCCAAATCCGCACCCACGATACACCAATTATTTTTAAAGTCGCTTAAATCAAATGTTGCCTCGTTTATTATATATTCTTCTTTAAGCCAAGCACCAATCGCAAGTTGTTTCCAATTAAACTCCTTGGCTAATGTAAATGCCCTTTGTGCGCCGTTGCTTCTTGCGTCCTCAACCAAGTCGCGTAAGTCGCTAATTTTTTTGACAACACCAAGCATTGGGTTTGATTTCGTCCAACTTGACTCATCGTTCCAAATTTCGTCCTCGCTATCTTGTGTATATAACCATACAAGCCAACGAGGCTTATCAATTTCGCCTTTTAAAACTTTTCTTGCCTCTGCTAATCTTTCGTCAAGGTATCCGTCTTGTACAACCCCGTCGGTCGTAATTTCAATATACAATGGCTCGTCTTGCGTTGTTAATGACGACCTTAACGGCATTACGGTTGTACGGTCTTTCATTTCGTGGACTTCGTCCACAATTACAATTTTAAGGTTACGACCTTCTTTTGCTCCTGCAAGAGCAGACATTTTTTTGATAGAGCCTTTATTTTGTTTGCTAAATTTTCCCGTTTTCTTTCTTTGTTTTGGATTACCGAAAAATATACCTTTGATATTTTTACGGGTAACTTTTTGCATTGCACGCGACTCCTCACGGAAGTTGTTAATACAATCAAATATCAATGCAGCCTGTTCATAGTCGTTAGACGCACACATAACCTTTTGACCTGCCTCACCACAAAACCACTCCGCTAATACTAACGCCGCAACAAATGGTGTCTTGCCATTCTTTCTAGCCATAAACAATAAAAACTCTTTGTATTGACGCACCCAACGACCGCCGCCAAGCAATTCGTCGTCAAAGATATAAAAACCAAATAACGCCTCGGCGATTGCTTTTTGATTAATCTCTAATAAAAATGGTTTGCCTGCAAAGGGGCTTTCAAAATGTTTAACTTCATTTTCAATAAACTTGATACGCTTGTGTGCCTGCTCTAAATCAAAGTGATATATATCGCCGTGAAAATATATATTTTGTATAAGTGTTTCAAGCATTGTTTTTAATTCACGACCAATATTCTTTTTGCCCGACCGACAAAGTTTATAATATTCAACCAAATAACTATGCCTGCCGTCAAATTCTTCATTGAGTACAGTCCAACCGTCTATTGGCACAATATCGGGATTGACTAATTTCCACTCAATCAAATCATTATTCGTAATCGTCAAGGTCGTCGTCCTGCTCAACAATAGAGCCGAGCAAATCCTTGTTTAATTTTTGCATTGACGATGTATATTGTGCCATATACTTAACACGCGCTTTGCCCGCTGCTGTTTCTTGCTGCTCAATTGGGTTTTTAGGGTTGTAGATAATAGACGGTAAGTCCTTTATCATTTCAAGCACGGCGAACAGTTCCGCCACCTTTCTAATCCAAGAGTCGTTAATTGCGAGTTTGTTTTCGTCAACATTTGCCGACTTATATTTGTTGATAAGTCGGTTATATTCTTTATCGACTATTTGTTGTTTTGTTGTGTTTGTGTTTGTTTTCACAAAAAACCTCCCGTTTTATCTTTTTTAGATTTTTTATAGAAAAAGTCAAAATTTTAGTGTGTGTTTTTCGTGTTTGGGGCTTGGAGTCTTTTTGATTTTGAAAAATTTGAGTGAGGTGGGGGGATTGTTTCAAAATATTTTTGAATATCCTCGCATATATAATGCGACCAACAATAATTACAATCTTTTATTTGGCAATGATTACACATTGCTTTCAAGCCTTGTAATACCTTGGCAAGTAGGTTGTCAGCACTGTTCATTTATTTACCAACTATAACAGGTTTACATTTTTTATACTCTTTCAAATGGTTTGTAGAGTTTTTTATTGACGCTTGCGCAATCTCACTCAACACTTCTTGTTGCATTTGATAAATCTTGTAACTATGTTTACCACTTACCATACCAACAATTATGTTTGGTATTGCACTATTGTACGAGTTGTCAATGCGCACTAAATCGTACTTATCGTTGCAAACTAAACAAATGTTATCAACGACAACAATATCGCCTTTATTAATACCAAGTCCATTTATTAATTTTTTCATATTGATTGTTTTTATTTTTGACATAATTAAATACTCCTTTGTTATTCATTGTAACGCGACCAATAATCATCAATCCAACCAAGTACTGCGTCCTGTACTGCTTGTCTTTTTATATCTCTTTTGCAATTAGCAACACATTCTTCTTTTGTTGTGTCAATATGGATAAGTTCACAACCATACAATTTAACCATTTCGTCGCGGTCGTACTTTTCGGGGCAGGTTTGTATTATATATGCGTTTTGCCAACGGCGACGAGTTCCCGCCAATCTTGCCACATTTAATAAATAATCTCTAACATCAAATGCAACGCGCTTTGTTGCGTCGGGTTTATCATACATACCACAAATACAAATTGCTTTATGTATTTTATCTAGGTCAATAATTAAATCATTTCTTGTTGCTACGGTTTCAACATAAAGGTTTTTACCTGCACAAGGCGAGCCATAGACTAAATAAATATGTTTTTGTCCGACAACATTGCCAAATCTTGCGTGGCGCTTATTATGGCAATTATGACACAACACCTCGATATTGTCGGGGTTTAGCGTAATGTTTACATCGTCAATATTATCAAGTGTTAATTCAATAATATGATGTGGTCGCAATTCGTCAATATCAAATATCTCGCCACACTCTGCACACTTACCACCGCTCTTAATTTTGCATTGCAACGCCAATGTTAAATAATCTTTACGACAATAAAATGCGTGTATTGGGTCTAGCGCCATAATCAAATACCTTCCGTATCAAATGGCAATTTGCCTGATTGTTGTAATTCTAACGCTTTTTTGCGCAATTCCACCATTTGTGGGTCGCGTGCAAATTCTTCACTAAAACGATTAACTAATAAAAATTGCAACATACCTGCGTCGGCTTTTGCGTGGCGTTTATAAGTTATTGTTTTAGTTCCTGTGATATTACCTTTGTCGTCTTTATACTCTTGTGTGGTGATTTCTTCATAGTTATAACCAATGGCAACTTGATACGCTTTGTTGATTAAATCAACCTTTAATGCTGTTTTTGCTTTTAAAAGTGTTTCGTTTAGTTCGGGATTATCTTTTTTATATTGCGCCCATTGAGTTTTGCCAACGCCATAATATAAACAAATTTGTCCTTCGGTAACTCCACAACGCACATATCTTTCGATGTCGTCCAAATAAGGTTTTACCTTATTTGCGTACTGACTTGGTAAACCTGTTTTCTTTTTTTCTTGTGTTGTTTTTTTATTGGTTATTTTAGTCGCCTTTTGACTTTGTTTTGTTTTTTTCTTTTCCATATCTTGTTTTTTTGATTGTTTCGGCATTTTAATCCTCCTTATTATCAATCAATATTTTTGATAAAATAATAAACGGTGTAAGTGCTATTGTTATAATTATCGGGGTACAACAATTAATCCAACTCAATAATGTTGCTTTACATAATTTACAAATTATCATTATCGCACTTATTGGCAAGCAGAAGATAATCACAAGCATTGATATTAAGTAAAATACACTTATTAAATTTTTAATTTTTTTCATTTTTACCAAATCCTCCAATTTCGACTCTAATAAATTTGCATTTTAATTTTTTGTATATACTTTGACGATGTACCATAGTTTTTGCGTATCTGTACGAGCAATGTGCATATTTTGCAATTTCCTTTATCGTATCAAATACACCGATAGGCAACTCCAAGTCATCAGCCGTAACGGCTAAATACAAAACTTCCACTTTCCTTTTTTTAATCATAAGCGCCACCGAAAACAAATAATTTTTCTATTTTGGCGATTTTGTTTCGGTTGTTTAAGTGTGATAATGTTTCGTGTTGCCAAATACAAACAAAATCGTCGGGTGCGTTATGTTCGCTTATAACAACGATATGTCCTTGCCTTGATAAATCTCTACACCATTGCCAAAATCTTTGCGTATTAAACTTTTTACAATATCCAACACCTTCAGCATAAGGCGGGTCGCAATATATTAAACATTGTCTTGACGGTGGGATTATTGACTCATACGAGCCACAAGCAAGTAAAATATCTTTTAAATTTGGTAATTGATTTATAAAATTACTTTTGCTTTCTTCAAAATAATTTCTTGTTTTGCCTTCTTTGGTGTTGGCAATCGCACCATAACAACCACCATACACGCAGGCGTTATATGACGCAAATAATAATATTGCTGCACGATACCAAGGTTGATATTTAAACTCATTGTCGCGTACATCGTAATAATGCTCTTTTGTTGGAGTTTCGATTAAATTTAACAATTGGGGATTGTTACGACAAGTTTCAACAAGATTTATAACAATAGGGTCAATGTCGTTGCCGATTTTGTTTTCGCAAATGATTTTATCGATAATGTTAAAACCACCAACAAACGGCTCTATATATGTTTTGATATTGTTTTTATAAATCAAGTTTTGCAATATTGATACAATTTCTTTTGCAAGTTTTGATTTACTCCCTAAATATTTCATTTTGACATCGTCCTCCTTTTTGATTTCGCTTTACCATTTTTGCATAGATATAAGCACCTGATACATACTCGCTTGTTTTACTAAAACAATCAACTAATTTGTATTGGTCGTGATACATATCCTCAAACACATTGTATGGACTAACCTCGCCTCTAACAATTTTATTTACTTTTTTACGGGTAAGTTTATAATCGGCAACAGTAATTATTGGCTTGTTTAAATTCTTTGATGTAACATATCGCTTTGTGCCTCTTGGGTCTTTTAGAATATATCTAATCATACCCTCGTAACCGCTATCGTCTGCCTGTAATCTTCTTGTTTGTTTTCTTGCACCGTTGCACCATAATTTCTCGGCAATATCTCTATCGGGGAAGTTGGTAACAATGTGGTGGTGTACACGGTGTTTTCCTTTTTCTTCGTCGTCTTCAAATTCGGTAACATAAACATATTTAAGTGGCTCAAAATTGTGAGTATCTGCATAATACTTTAAGCGTCTAATAAATTTAACCATTTCTTTTTGTGCCAACTCGACACTTTTAGGCAACTTTGATGTTTCGTATGTAAATGTACCCCAAATGTCTTTATCGGTAAAATTTGTATTAACTAGGCGTACAAGATTTTTAACAGCATTCTTTTGATTAAGTCTTTTTTGCGCCTCACGACTTTCTCGTATCTTTCTACATCTCGACAATGACGCTCTTGTGTCCCAAACAGGATAAACTTCACACTCCAACACTTTACCGCTTTTAATTGTCTTTGTTCTATAATGGACAATGTGTTTATCTTGTAATGCCGATAATCTCTCTTGGTTTTCTAGTTCCAATAAAAACAAATCTTCTTTATCAAACTTGTCAACACTATAATTGTGCATTGATTGCCTCCATATAATTTTTAAATATTAAATAATAAAGAGAATACGCAAGCGTTTCGCCGCTTGCAGGACGACAAGGCGTTACACCCTTGACCCGTTTGGTAATCAATAAAAATAATCTTTAATCTTTAAATCCTGCTTTAATTTTTCTCTTGTAAATTACTTGTGTGTTTTTAAATACTTCGTTGATTAAATAATACTTCATTACAAGGACGCTAATAGCACAATTTTTTGTTTTCGTTTATTGACATAATGGGGCAAATATGCTATACTATTTGTAGGTTTGGTTGATGTCTTGTCAATCCCGAAGGCTGTCGCGAGTGCCAAAATTGCGACAGCCTTTTATATTAAGTTTTTAGCAATTAATTGACTTGCAAAATAACATTTGTTATAATGCTTGTGTCAATGTTAATTGGCAATTGGTTGGTCGCCATTGGTAATGTTATTATCATTGGCGGCTTTTTCTTTTATCTTTTTTAATTTCTTATCGAGTGTATAAACCAAATGTCTTATACACTCGGTTTTATTTTTAAATCCTAACAATTTTAATGACTGTTTGTTAAAAACTCGCTCGGCAACATCGCGCCATAATTCAATTGTTAAATTATAAATATTGTCGCCGTGCGATTTTCCGCCACAATCTTGGCGTTTTATAGCCGTCATCACTAAATTTGTATTGCTTGGAGCAATATTAATCTCGCGAATATCGTACAAATCCAAGACATTACAATTAAGATAATCGCAGATTGTTTCTAATACTTTTGGTATCGGTAAACAAACATCGTTTATCATTTTGCTTAAAAGTGATTTATCCACACGATTATCAACACGGTGGATAACTTCCAATAAATCCTTTTGCATAATGCCGTTATCGAGCATTATTTTTTTATATTTTGACATTTTTGCCTCCACTTTGGGATTTTGTTTGCTTTTCTTTGTGCTTTTCCACAAATAAACCCGAGATGTCGTGCATTAAATTTTCCTCTGCCTGTGTAAGCCCGCTATTTTTTAATTGCGTACCTTTTATGTATAATGGCACGGCAGGCAATGGCTCGCCCGTTGGGGAGCGCAAAGCCGTTACGCCAACTTGTATATAAACTTCTTTTACCATAATTTACCGCCACCTTCAGGATTGTAAAATTTCTTCATAAATGGTGGTATATCTAATGGTTGTTTGTTTTGTTTGTTGCAGTTGCAAGTAATATCAAAAGATAATCCCGCCACCACAACTTTGATTTGTATTTCGTTGTTTATTTTTATCCTATCGATTTGAGCCAATAATCTCGTTAAACAATCAATCTCGCTACATTTACGATTGATGTTTTGTTCGGGTGTTTCTCTATTAAACATTTTAATTATCCTCGCTTTTGTAAAATTCTTTATTATCGTGTATATTGCCAATAATATTTAAAAAATGTACCTGTTCAATATCGACAATAACATTAACATCATTAAGCAACACAAATTCGCCGTCTATAAAATCAACAACAAAAACTTCATCGGGGTCAAACGGGTCTTGCATAATATCGCCCTCAAATACTTTTTGCTTGCAATTATCGTTTAAGCCAATGTATTGACCGATTGTTTCTTTATCAACCTGTATATGCATAACATTATCAAACTTATCTTTGCATAAAATTGTTGGGAATTCAGGATTTGTTGTTAAATCTAAACTCCCATAAAACCAGTCTTTGTACATTATTCCTGTTTTGTCTTTTCCTCTAAATTCTATCTCACGCATATCACACCTCTACTTTTGCACCGTCGCTATAAGTAAAACCAATAACGATGTTGCCTTTATTGTTTTGGGATATATTAACTTTTAAGCGTGCAAACTTAAAACTAGCCGAAGTGATAACGCTGTCCAATACTGCAATGCCTGTATTAAGTAAAAGTGTGTGGATTTCGTCGGTTAATTCCGCACCACGCTTGTCGCAATATTCCGCAAAATCGTCAATGCTTTGTCATAATTTAACAATGTTTTTTTCGCGCTCGCTTTTCTTTTCTAATTCATATTGATAGTTTTTGGCGTCGTAACAATCGCAACTAATAGTCGCTGCCTCGTCCGCCACCTCTTGGCTTTCATAATTTGCCATTGGTAATTTTTGTTTGCCGCAATATCGGCAAGTTGGATAAAATGTATTATCTTCCATTTTTATTGTCCTCCATTAATATAAATATCTTCGCAAGGTAAATACTCAATTGTTATATCCTTGCTTGACTCCAATTTGTCTAAAATAAAAGATATTGGGTCTTGATTTTTGCGTCTTTGTAAGTTGTTTATTTTTTCGATTACTTTTTCACGGTCCTTTTTGTCAACTATGATGTTTTGAGCAATATTTTTATTGCTATCAAAAATGTTAATTATAACTTTTTCTTTATTCGTTACCTTCATTGTTTAACCTCCAATTTTCATTGCGTACCGCAAAAGCGTCGCCACATTGTATTATGTCAGGATAGTTTTTTTGAGCGATTTGTATTGCATATTTATCAATTTCATAAGCATAATAAGTAACATTTTTAAATCCTAATTTATCTAAAATATAGCGGCCCGTTGCAATTCCGTCATACATTGACAAAACAACGATTTGCTCGTCCTTTGAAACATCTTTTAAAGCATTGTTTAAAATATGTAATACAACCTCCGCCGTCCAACCATTGCCAAGTGCTTTGTATCTTTGTGCATTACTTACACCTTCAGTATAATTGTCGGGCATTGTTTGCAATCTTTCACACTCGATAGGGGTTAATTTTCTTATAATGTAATACCCGTCATCTAATGGGATTGGATACTCTTTGTTATTTATAAAAATGTAATTATTTTTTACTGTATAAACTGGTATATTTGTGCCGTCCTCGCTTGTTATGGTTATTGGGCAAAAATACAATCCCGTATTTGAGCCAACGCCTCCACTTTGTGCTGTTTGTGCAACCGATTTGCCATTTGGCGAATAAATCCTATTACCTTGACCGCCTTTGCCAATCTCTCCAAGTTTAACAGGGCAGGCATAGAGTCCTGTTTTACCACCTTGACCTCCGCCACCTGCATTTATGGTTACACTTTTACCTTGATAAGAATAAACACGATGTGCTTGGCTACTACTTCCTATATCGCCAAGTCTTATCGGCTCGCTTATTAAATTATTTTCTTGATATGCACCATTTGCTGTTATTGTTGGTGCTTTTTCTTTTTTAACACCACCCTTATTAAATCCGTGTGGTCGTTGAAGTATTACAGGCTCGGCAATCATATCAATTTGTTGCTTTGCTGGATTTGGGTCATTAATTCTATCAAACCAACCTCCGCAATTATTAGGATAATGTGCTGTGATTGGTCTTGATTTATCCTGATTTCCATATTGAGGGAAGCGTTTGATGTTTTTTAATTCGTAACCTTCATTTAAAATTAGTGTTGGTTGTAATATATCTTTTAAATAAATGTGTCTATCTTCGGGCTGTTTTACATTTCCGCAATTATGTACATAAAACCTTTGTCGGTTTTGTGCAGAAACAAGAGCCGAATTTATTTCAATATAGTGGTTATTGATTTCGTCAACACTTAACTCTTGTTTAATTTGGTCTTTTATAGGCTGTGCCGCCGATTTGTTATTTTCATATAAAAATATATCTGGTTTAAATTTTTCTTTTGCAATAAGATAGTTTTTAAACAACTCCCAACCTTGACCCTCTGCGGTTATTTCTCTATTATTTTTTTGTGCTATACTCCAAAATGTACAAGGCGAGCCTCCAATTAAAATTTTAATCATTTAACAAAACCTCCTTGCGATGTCTTTTCCAAGAATTAGAAAAAGCACAACAGTTAAAAAGTGATAAAGACAATTTATTTGTCTTTTTATCAACAATCACATTATTTATTGGTTTTGCAAGGTTGATAAAAATGTGATGTATTTTATATCCTTTTATTGTTGTGCTGTTTTGGTTTGTTTGGTTAATTTGGTTTGTTTGTGTCATTGTCTTTATTCCTCCATATTTTATTTTTAAAATGAGCCACAAGGTCATTTATTGTTATATCGTATAAAGCGTAAGCGTCGCGTAAATCGTTAATTGGTGTCAAATCATAAATTGCACGCTCGATACACGCCTCGACATTTGATAAACATTTGCTGAAGTAAAGCCATTTGGCGCGGCTTAAAATTAAACTTTCATTTAACATATCCGCCACCTATACCGTTGCCACATATAACTTGACCGTGCCATTAATCAAGCAAAATGTAAACGCAACAACCTCGTTTAGATTTTTATGTAATAATTCCAAGCACTCCGCGATTTCGTCGCTAGGCTCTTTAATTCCATTTACTACCAATTGTGTTGGTGTGCCAAATTTAATAAATGGATTTTCGGTTTGGTTTGATTGTTTCATTTGTCTTATTCCTCCCAATAAAAATTATCACACATATGGTCTTTCATTTCTTTTATCTTGGTAGTCCTTGGGGAGTTAAAATTTGCGTCCTTGCCAATATACTTACCATAATAAAAACCGCGTCGTTTTTCGATTTCAAATCTTCCGTCATCGCCTTTGGCGATTTGTTTTTTACCTTCAGTTACCCATTTCATAGTTAATCCTTTTTGTAAAGTATCTTTTTAAGACACTTAATTTGCAAAAAAAATTGCGTCGACTTCTGCTGCTGTTAAATTATATCTTGTTTTAATTTTAACAATTTCGGTTTGTGTAAAATCCGCATTATCATTCTTTTTTGCACTTAATGTTTGCGGTGCAATACCAAGATATTTTGCAAGCGTTACATTAGAGTCGCCGTACAATTTCATTTTGCTTTCAAACAATTTTTTATCCATTGTTTACCTCCAAATTTTTATAAGTATCTTTTTAAGACACTTTCATAATAGCAAAGAAAAAAATCAAAGTCAACTATTTTTCGCATATTTTTTAATTTTATGAATATTTTATTGAATTATTAGAAACTTTATGCTACAATAAAGACACTGGACGAGGTAAAAGTTATGAAAATGAGCGATATTATAAAGCAATTAAGGTTACAAAAGGGCTTAACGCAAGAGGAATTAGGCAAAATTATTGGCGTTCAAAAATCGGCAATTAGAAAATATGAGAGTGGTGCTGTTGAGAATATGAAACGCACTTCGATTAAAAAACTTGCCGATTACTTCAATGTTTCGCCTAGTTATTTAATGGGTTTAGAAGATAATGTTAATTATGGTATTAATAATGGTATCATTGGCAACAACAATCAAAACAATAATATATCAAATGGCAAACATTTAACGCCAATACAAAATGCCATTGTTACGGTTTGTTCTGCATTAACCGAAAAACAACAAAGCGATGTGTTGTCTTACGCTACCGCTCTTTTGAGTGAGTCAAAAAAATAAATTTAGAATTTGCCAATGTCGGTAAAATGATAATTATGTGAGGTTTTATATGAAGTGGTTTTATAATTTAAAAAATAAATATAGAGTTTTAATTGCGGTTGGTGCTTGGTTGCCAATGTTTATTATGGGAGTTATTATTGGCAATAATACCGATAATATGTCTACTTGGCAATCATTGTTAAGTGTTTTATTTTTAGCGGTTGGTATATTCTTTACTGTTTTTGCCGTTAAAGCATATAACACACAAAAACCAAAAAAAGAAAAGATAAAAAAACAACCAATACCAAAAGGTACGGGTCGTACTTTGATTGCAAAAAATCCTGACGGAAGTCTTGATGTAAGATATGGTGACGGTACTTTTAAACATTACACAGCCGACGAGGCAAAAGATATTGAGATTGTCGAAGATGTACCCGACGAGGATATTGACAACAATACATCTAGTGATAATGAAAATGTTGACGACGAATTTGTAATAAAAACATCTTTTACACACAACTTTATTGATGTTGAGTTGCCTATGTTTGCAAAATTGGTTGGTGTAACTTTTGACAATAGACAAGAAAATATTAAAAACAGTCAAATCGGCGACGATATATTGATAACACATAAACCAACGGCAGAATATCCTGAAGCAACAATAGCAATTAATACGCGTACAAATCAAATTTTGGGAAGTATTAAAAAAGATTTAGCAAAAATGCTTGTTTTGGAGTTTGAAAACGACTTTGTTTTGATTGGCAAAATTGCAGATATAACAAATGGTATCGATAATAAGTTTGGTTGCAATATTCAAATAATTAGCAAACAATAAACAATATTTATGTTGGCGACATTTATGTCGTTGACAACTTCAGCAAGTTACAAGCAAATTACAAGCAAGTTAAATTTTGGTAACGACATTTATGTTGCTACTACCATACTAATTAAAAGGAGTTAATTATGCAAAATGCCGTCATATATGCTCGATATAGTTCACACGGACAAAATGAGCAAACAATTGAGGGTCAAATTAGGGTTTGTAAAGAGTATGCAGCACAACATCGCTTGAATATAATTAATACTTATATTGATAAACATAAAACAGGTACTGATGTTAATCGTCCACAATTTCAAAAAATGATTGACGACGCAAAAACAAACTCTTTTAGTTATATAATTGTTTATATGCTCGACCGATTTGCCCGTAATCGATATTATAGCACAATGTATACCTTCCAATTAGCACAAAATGATGTCAAAGTTATTTCCGCCACCCAAAACATTACCGAGAGTGAAGAAGGCGAATTGTATCAAATGTTTTTAGAGTGGGAGGCAGAAAAATATAGTAAAAGATTATCAAAGCGTGTGCGTGAAGGTTTAACCACGAGCGTCGCAAATGGTACTTTTACAGGTGGATTTATAAATTATGGATATAAGGTTGTTGAAAAACCCTTAACCGCCACCCGTAATATAAAAGTTGTACAATTAAACGAAACAACAGCACCAATTGTTAAATATGTGTTTGAGCAATATGCTAATGGTGTATCAAAAAAGGATATTGCCGACGATTTAAACTCAAAAGGTTATCGATATAATGGTAAACCATTTAAGGGGCGAAGTTTTGACCGAATATTATCAAATCAAAAATATACAGGCTCATTTTATTTTGGCGAGCGATTATGCACAAACACATATCCGCAAATTATCGACCACGCATTGTTTGAAAAAGTACAAAAAAGATTAAGTCAAAATAAATACTTTTCGGGTGCTAATTCCGCCAAGGTTGATTATTTATTAACAGGTAAATTATATTGTGGGCATTGTGGCTCGCCAATGGTCGCAGACGGAGGCACGAGTAAAACAGGCAAAACCTATCATTATTATAGTTGTAAAGCAAGTAGAAAACACACTTGTAATAAAAAGCGTGAAGATAAAGGATTTGCCGAGTGGTATGCCGTGGAGCAAACACAATTATATTTAAGCGACCCAAGGCGTGTTAATATTATTGCAAACGATGTTATTAAATATTATGAGTCGCGTACTTGTAATGACGAGTTGAAACGCATACAAGCCGAGCGCATTAAAACACAAAAAGAGATTGACAATGCAGTTAATCTTTTGGTATCGGGCGTATCACAAACAGTTATTAAAACACTTGATAAAAAAATAACCGAATTAACACAATTGTTAAACGATTTAACTATCCACCAATCTAAAATTGAGATTGAGCAAGGTATGCAATACACAAAAGACGATATTGTTACTTTTATTACAGAGTTTATCCAAGGCGACCCGCACGATAAGGATTTCCAAAAAAGAATTATTGATAACCTGATAAATGCTTTTTACTTATATGACGATAGAATTGTTATTTATTTCAATATAAAAGGCGGTAAAGAAACGGCATTTATTGGTAAAGACGATACCGATGAGGCAATAAAAGATATTGAAAAAACGGGGCTTATAGGGGTTCAAACATTAACGCCTCCGCCCCGCCAAACTAAAAAGTTGTTAGTGAAAATTCTCTAACAACTTTTTTAATTTCATCCCGTTTTAGGGATTTCAAAGACATAGACATCTTTCTTCTGCTATAATTTGGATAGGAGAAAATAATGAGTAATTTTGGAGAAAAATTAAGAGATTTAAGAATAGATAAGGGTGTTTCTATTCAAAAAATGGCAAAAGATATCGGAATTGGTGCTACTTCTATATGTAGGTGGGAAAATAATCAATCCGACATTAGATGTAACCAACTTATCATTTTATCAAAATATTTTAATGTAACTGTTGATTATCTTTTAGGGTTAGAAGATTAGATAAACATAAACACCCCGTTTGTCTCCAAACGGGGTGTTTTTCTAATGTTTTTTTTATTTTCAGAACACATTTTCTCTTAAATTTTATAAGGACTATTATTTTTTCTTAATTTTATCTTACCACTTCTACTTATTTAGTTTTTTTATGTAACCCTAAATTTTAATCATTTATGAATTTTTAAAATCAACTTAATTTTAGGTCGACGCCAGATGTGGCTTTCTTTATTGATTTTATGACAACGTGGTAAGAATAATCGGGACTGACGCGCACTTCAACACGGTCGCCTATGTGTCGCCCCATAACCGCTTTGCCAAAAGGTGATTCTTTGCTTACGATATTTTGTGAGACATCGTTTTGCATTGTGGTCGCGAGTTGCATAGTTTCCGTCGTACCGTCTTCTTCGAACAAAACTTCCACTTTATCAAAAATTCCAACTTCGTCCGCGTTGCTATTTATTTTGATAATTTTTGCCGTTTTTATCATCGCGCGCAAATATTCAATTCGTCCTTCGTTCTTGCCCTTTTCCTTTCGCGCTGCGTGATATTCGGCATTTTCGCTAAGGTCGCCGTGGGCTTTTGCTTCGACAATTTCTTGCGAAATGCGTGGGCGCAAAATCGCGATTCGATAATCGATTTCCTTTTGCATTTTGTCAATATCGTCTTGAGTTAGTTCGTTAAACATTTTGTTTTCCTTTTAATTCTTCACGCAATTTCATCCAAAGTTTGCCGAGTTCGTTTCGCCCTTTTCTGTCAAGTCCAATTCCCCAAAAACTATCTTTTGGCGAATCTTCGCAAATAGTATAATCCCCCGTTTCGAGCAATTTTTTCTTGACATATGGATTTTGCGCCAGTTTAAGTCTTAACAACTTTTCCATAACGGAAAGTTTGATTTCGTCCCAGTTTTCACACTGTTTATCCTTATTTTTGTACGCGATTTTTTGTGCGTCGTGAGCGGAATAACTATCCATAATTTCCTTTGCTATTTCAGGAGCGCTCTTTAAAAATTTTGTTGCTTGATATGCGTGCTCAACTGTGCTATATGTAACACCGTCCACACACACTTTAAACGACGAAAAGTTGTCAAAAACAAAAAATTCTCTTGGATAAAAGCCTATAAATTCCCCCATTTTTTCACTTAGCCACGGGTCGCGATATTGTTCTAATTTTAACATTTTTTTCTCCTTTTTTGTGCTTTTTTAATATCAATTTTTTAAGATTTTCTCCACTTTTCTATCAAAATCATATCTTAAAACCAATTTTTTTATTTTCAAAACAATTTTCTTTTTTTCTACTTAAAAAGTTTTTCTACGCTATAATTATATATATTGCTCTTTTCGTGGTCAAATAATTTGCCTTAATTGTATTTTTTATTTTTACAAAAAAAAACAACTAAATGTGGGATTTATCAGCAAATTAAGCAATATTTATTACAAAAAAAGTATCTAAAAATATAGTTTAGCAAAAACAACAATAGATTGACAAAAAAAGAACACCGCCTATAATCTAAAAAGCGATGTTCACTTGTTTTTTAAAAACCTATCTATTTTGCTCCGCGTTTTGCGAATTAAGCACTGGTCCTTTGATATATTTATTGTAGTATTTGTTGGTGATATGTTCGACAAGGTCTCTTGCACGACCGACCCCACATTTTACCCAGCACTTTTTATCTTCCGAGTAGTACATTTTGTTGTGGAAATAACTTGCGTGGCGTTTTGTAATTTCAGTGTCAATAAGAGACTTATATTCTGGATAGTTACGTCTAATAACTTCCCATTGTGGTGGGTACAAAAGCGAGTAGCAATCAGGGCCATCTTTTTGGTCGTAATTAAATGGGTCAAGTCTTCTTTCTGGGTCTTTCCCCGTATAAACAAGCGGAATTGCGACATAAGACTTTTGCGAATTGTCAATAGGCGAAATTGAACCACGCGCGTCAACATCTCTATAATACCTTCTAGGGTCATTTGTATCAATAACCGTATAAATTCTAAGTCCCATTTGCGACTTTTTTTCTTCGTAAAGCTCAGGCGACACATTTCTTCCAAGCACGTTTTGGTCCATTTTGTAATTGTTTGTCGCAACAAAAGTAAGGCTGTCTATATTGTCGTCATAATTGTCATTCACAATCATTCTACGAATAATATTGTTAAGTGTGCTGACGGTTTCGTTACTGTTAGGATTTCTAAAACATTCGCTATCATAAGGTGCATAGTATTCGAAATCAACCATATCTTCCATCATAGCATGTGCCATAATCATCTCTCCCTTTTTTCTAATCGTATGATAACACACCTTTTTCTTCTTGTAAATAGGCAATTTAAAATTTTTAATCGTCTTTTTGCACAAAAAAACAATTTTTTCTTGATTTAACCCCTAAAAAGCGTCCAAAAAATGTACTTTTTCTAGTTGTTTTTTTAAACATTTTTTCTACAAATTTTTTAAAATTTAGCAACTTTTTTAAAAATAAAAGTCTCCAAAATTAACAATTTACGCCCATTTTCTTACAAAAAAACATAAAAATTATTTTGCTATTTTTTGTGATTTATGTTTAAAAATCTAACAAAATTTTAAGTTAGTGTTCCATTTCTCGTCCCATATTTTGCCTAATCTCTTGTGCAAATTTTTGGACATTTTGAGACATAGAACTAAGTTGTTCTTCCTTTATAAATTCCGACTGCTCGATATTTAGCGTCGTTGTTTCTTGCGCCTTTTCCTTACTTGTAACATTTTCTTCAAAAGACTTTTCTACCTCGCCGTCCGTCACTTTTTCTACTGGCGGTTCTTTTGAGCCTTCAAAAACATTTTCAACACCGTGTCTTTCCAAAACAACATTTAATTTGTCTTCATCAGGTTGTTTTTCCGATTTAACATCTTCAATGTAGACTTTCTCAATGTTATTCACAAGATTTTGCTCTTTTTCCGCGTTATCCTTATTAGAAGTTCTTAAATCAACCGCTTCAAAAACATCGCCAAATTCAGACTCTTTTTCAAGTGGTTCTTCAATTTCAATTTCTTTTTCTTCGACCTTTTGAGCGACCTTTTGTGGTGCGACCGCTTCTTGTTTTAAAGGTTTTTCTTTTATGTCTTGAATCTCTTTTGCAAGGAGTTTTGCGCGGTGATTTTTCTCAAAAAGTGCCAATTTTTCAACTGAGAAAACGAGTGGTTTTTTCTTTTCGTCCTTTTTATCTTTCCCCTTGTCCTTTTTCTTAGCGTCTTTCTTTAATTTTCCGCCCGCTTTTTTAGCCGACTTAGGGTTGCCTTTTTTTACTTTTTCTTTTGACTTTACTTTTGCACCCCCCTTTTTCTTTCCGCCCTTCTTCGCTTTTCCCTTGCTTTTTGATTTCGCCTTTGCTTTTGCCTTTTGGGCTTTTGACGGCGTAACCTTTTTAACTTCTTTCTTTTCTTCCTTTTTCTTGTCAACAATTTGCGCAATCTTTTCTTCTTTTGTCAAAGGTTTCTTTTCTTCTTCTTTCTTTTTTTGCGCTATTAGTTGCTTCATAAGAGGTTTATCAAGCGTATGTTTTTCGCGTTTTGTTTCTGATTTCGCGATTTTTTCCTTTTCTTTTTTTGAAACAAAAGTAAGTTTATCAAGATATTCAAGTTTAACTTCTTTTGCCCTTTCGTAGTTCTTTTCTATAAAGGATTTGACCGCTCTTTCTTCCACATTTTTAACATAATTTTCGTCAACGCGTTCTTCCGCTTGCTCGATGTATTTTGCAAGATTTTTGTTTCTAACATTTATAATTTTGTTGTAAACTGCACGCGTTTTTGGGTTTTCCTTATCTTCTTTTGTGGTTGCAATGTCAACACTCGAAAGCAAAATCTCGTTAACCGCCCTATCGTAAGAGTACTCGTCTTTTATGTCAAAAATTTGGCGTCTATCTTTAAGGCGTGTCAAAAATTCTTTTTTAATTCTCTCGCCATACTCGCCACTTTCTTCGATAATTTCCATCATTTCAAGATAGCACGCGTGCTCGTCACTTGCGGTTAAATCTTTTATTTCGTTTGCAAGGAGTCCCATATATATTTTTTTGAGCAAAATATTTTCAAAGCCGTAGTAAGCGTCAAATTCCATTCCGTAGTCATCATCATCTTCGTAAATATGAAAAAGAGTGAAAATAACATCAGTTGACACTGGCTCGGTTTCAGAGAGAGCAATACTGTCGACAAGTTCTTCGTAGACTTCGACATATTGCCCCGCTTCGCGAGTGACATTTTCGATAAGTAAAAGTTTTGCTTCGTACTTATTTATTCTAAGTTTAAAATACATATCGCCAAAAATGGGGATAATCGCGCGCAAATCGTAGGTCGTTCTGCCGTCTTTTATAGCGGTGTTGTAAATAAGTTTAGGAATCTCTATGAGTTCTTGCCTAATCTCAGGAATAAACAAATAATTGCCGTACTCGTCGTAACTGCCAAGGCGCCCGTTCTCAATTATGTCGCGATTTTGCTCGTTTTTGCAACTTTTGACCGCAAAAGGGTCAACAATAGACTCGCCGTTTGTTCGCGAATAAGAAAATTCCGCGTTTTCGTCCTTTTTTGCTTCATCATTTGACTTTGCGGACGCACTGTTAACTATGTCTTTAATTTCCTTTTCGCTCTTAGTGTCATTAAAATTTTCCGACATTTTATTCCCCCTTTTTTGCCTAAAACTTAGTTTAAATATTCAAATTTTCCAACTTTTTTCGTTGGTTATCGAGTTTTAAAATTTCAATAAGTTCGTCTAAGTTGCCGTTCATAAAATCAAGCAAATTATACGCCGTGTAGCCCACTCTATGGTCAGTTATGCGCCCTTGTGGAAAGTTGTACGTCCTTATCCTTTCCGACCTGTCGCCTGTGCCGACTTGCGACTTTCTCTCTTCTGCATACTCTTTATTCTTTTGCCCTTGATAAAAGTCGTAAAGTTTAGCCTTTAAAACCATCATCGCTTTTTCGCGGTTTTTAAGTTGGCTTCGTTCGTCTTGGCAAGAAACAACAATGCCCGTTGGAAGGTGCGTAATTCTTATCGCGCTGTCCGTTTTGTTAATGTGTTGTCCGCCCGCGCCACTACTTCTATATGTGTCAACGCGCAAGTCTTTATCTTCAATATCAAATTCCACTTCTTCAAGTTCAGGCAAAACCGCAACGGTCACTGTCGAAGTATGCACGCGCCCTTGACTTTCCGTCTCTGGCACTCTTTGCACTCTATGAACGCCACTTTCGTATTTAAGGTTACTAAACGCGCCCGCGCCCGAAATTTGGAAAACAACTTCTTTTATTCCGCCGAGTTCAATTTCGTTTATGCTCACGACTTCGGTCTTGTATCTGTGCCTTTCTGCATACATCATATACATCCGCATAAGTTCGCTCGCAAAAAGTGCCGCTTCGTCTCCCCCCGCGCCCGCGCGAATTTCTATGATAACATTTTTGTCATCGTTTTCGTCTTTTGGTAGAAGAAGAATTTTGAGTTCGTCTTGCAAAGTTTCGCGAAGTTTCTCGTTTTCCGTGACTTCTTCTTCGGCAAGGGATAAAAGTTCTTTGTCCTTTTCTTCCTTTAAAAGCTCTTTTGCGCCCGCAAGGTCGTTTTCGCACTTTTTAAGCTCTTCAAATTTTTCGACAATTGGTTTAAGTTCGCTATGCTCTTTAACAAGTTTTTGCCAAGTTCTATTGTCCGCAATGACTTGTGGGTCAATAATTTTTGAGGTCAATTCTTCATATTTTTTTGCAATGCTTTCTAGTTTTTCAATCATATTTATTCTCCGTTTGCCACAATAACGCGATCGAGCCCCGAAAAATCTTTATAGGCACTCGTTTTGAATCCCGCCTTTTCAAAGATTGCTTGGACATCTTCTCGCTTGTTATATCCTATTTCCATAATTATTTGTCCGCCTGTTTTCAAATATCTTTTTCCGTCTCTAGCTAAAATTCTATAAAATTTTAACCCGTCAACCCCACCAACAAGCGCCATTTCGGGGTCGTAATTTTTGACGGAAGTCGACAAATCGTCATATTCCTTTTTTGAAATGTATGGCGGATTACACACGATTATATCAAACTTTTCGTCCTTTTTCAAGTCTTGAAACATATCGGTTTTTATAATTTTAACGCTTTCGTTTTGTGCATTTTTCCTTGCTACTTTAAGTGCTTCGCTTGATAAATCAGCGAGCGTCACGTTTGTCGCGTCACCTAAAAATTTCTTTATCGACAGCCCAATACACCCGCTCCCGCAACACATATCAAGAATATTTATTTTGTTTTTTCTAGGTACCTTGTTATTTGTTCTTGGGTCTAGGGAAACGGAAAAATCTCCCCGTCCACAATCACCCCATAGGTTGTCTCGCCCGCTTGCCTTCCTATCTTGTGCGGTTGAATTTTCTTCTCTTTTTTTTGATTTGTCACCTTTGAGTTTACTTCCATTTTTTCCATATTTTTCTTCACCCTTTATATTGTTCGTCAACATTCCTTGCGCGCTTTTTATCACAAGTTCAACCAAAATTTCGCTTTCCTTTCTAGGGGACAAAACATTTTTATTGATGTAAAATTCATATCCCATAAACTCGGCACTTTTAAAAATCTTACTTAGTGGCTCATTTTTCATTCGCCTTTTGAGTACTTTTTCAATTTTCTCCACTTGCTCGGGACTTAGTTCTTTTAGCAAAAAAAGTTGCGCGCTTGTAACATTTAATGTAAGCCTTACAAGCAAGCGTTCTTCACCCTCAACATAACTATCAAGTGTCGATATTTTTCCCCTTACTTCCCTTAAATATTTTTGTGTATCCAATTTTAATAACCTATTTTTCAATAAAGTCGATGACGTCTTTTGTGACTTGGTCTTTAATTTTTGGCTCGTTTAAAATTTCGTGACGCGCATTATCGTACAATTTCATTTGGACATCTTTTATGTCAAGCCCCATATAAAATTTGTACAAATTAACGACCGATTTCCCGTAGTCGCCAACTGGGTCCTCTTTCCCCGCAATTAAAAGAATTGGCTTTGACTTATCAATTGCGTCCACATATTCCTTTTTATAAATTGTCGAAAAAGCGCCAAAAAAGTCGACATAAAATTTTGCCGAAAAAGGTTGTGTGCAAAGTGGGTCGGCGTAATATTTTTTGCCTTCTTCTTCGTCACTATTTATCCAATATCCACCCTTGCATTTTTTGTTGTAACTATTAAAACTCATTTTTTCGATAAGTTTTGCAGGCGCGTCCTTGCCCTTATGACGCATAGTAATTTTGGCGATAAGTAGCCCCGCTTTAACTTTTGCGCGGTTTTTCATAAGTGCACTTCCGCAAATAATTGCTTTTTCGTACAACTTGCATTTTTCAATATATGCTTGCGTCAAAAACGAGCCATAACTATGTCCAAAAACATATAAAGGCAAATTATATTTTTTAAGCATTTTACTTATAAAGATTTCGTCTTGAAGAGTGTCAAGGAACAAATTATCTTTGTCATATTTCCCAATTCGGCTTATGTCCCCCGCCGTTTTTCCGTGCGCCCTATGGTCATCCGCAAAAACGATGAAGCCCGCCTTATTAAGACTCCTAGCAAACTCGTCATATCTAAACGCGTGTTCACTCATTCCGTGAATAATTTGGACAACCCCCTTTGGACTTTCCACATCGTCCCATTCGTAATAATAAATTTTTTCCTTATCAAAACTTTCAAAAAAGCCTTCTTTCATTTTTCTTTTCCCCTTTTATTTTTATGTCAACTTGTGTATTGTTAAGTGGCGGTCTAGGTGTGGCGGGCTTTAAGCACTGTCACACCTTGGTCGCCTAGTCAAGCGTCCTATTTATTGCACTCTTCCAACCTTTTAAAAGTGGCTTAACATCTTCTTCGTCGCAATTTGGAAGATAAATCCTTTCCGACTTAATTCTACTTCTAATTTCCGCCAAATTTTTATACGCACCAGTTGCGAGCCCCGTCATAAAGATTGCGCCCATACAAGTGCTTTCCTTATTAAACCTTTCCAACTTCTTCTGAATAAGGTTTGATTGAAATTGCATTAAGAACTCATTAACACTCGCCCCGCCATCGACGTGCAAAACACGCACTTTCATTTTTGCGTCTTTTTCAACCGTTTTTAAAACATCATAAGTCGAATACGCCATTCCTTCAAGCACCGCCCGCGCTATGTGACGCTTGTCCGTCCCGCGAGTAAGCCCGCAAAGAAGCCCGCGCGCCTCCATATCCCAATAAGGCGTGCCAAGCCCCGTAAAGGCTGGAACAAGGTAAACTCCGTCGTTAGATTTTAAATCGGTCGCAAGGTCAGTGAGTTCCTTTGGATTTTTTGCAATCCCCAAATTGTCAATCGCCCAATCGACGACGCAACCCGCATTAAAAACACTTCCTTCAAGTGCATAGCACAATCTTCCGTCGACCTTATATCCAATGGTCGTCAAAAGCCCATGCTTACTTGACACTCTATCTTTTGAAGTGTTAACAAGCATAAAACAGCCCGTTCCGTACGTATTTTTCGCCATTCCCTTATCAAAACAGCCTTGCCCAAAAAGCGAACTTTGTTGGTCGCCGATGAGTCCCGCCACCTTGATTTTTCCGCCAAAAAGAGTGCATTCGCCAACAACATCGTCATTATCAACGACTTTTGGAAGAGTTGACAATGGGATGTTGAAAAGTTTTAATAGATAATCGTCCCAAGTTAAGGTTTTAATATTAAAAAGCATTGTTCTACTTGCATTTGTGATGTCGCTCACAAAACTTTTCCCGCCCGTCAACTTGTGCACAAGAAAACTCTCAATCGTCCCAAAACAAAGATCGCCCGAGCGCTTGGCTTTTGCGACTTCTGGCACATTGTCTAGTAGCCACTTATATTTTGTTGCCGAAAAATAGGCGTCTGGAATAAGTCCCGTTTTTGATTTTATCGTGTTAGATTTTGTCGATTTTTTGAGTTTTTCGCAAAGTTTGCTCGTCCTTCTACATTGCCACACAATGGCGTGATAAAGCGCTTTGCCAGTTTTTCTACTCCAACAAACGGCTGTCTCTCTTTGGTTGGTTATCCCAATGCCATAAACTTCTTTTGGGTCAATCCCTTCCATAACTTTTTCAAGACACTTTTTTGTCTTTTCCCAAATTTCTTCCGCGTCGTGCTCCACCCACGCTGGTTTTGGAAAATATTGTTTAAAAGGCATTTGTTCAACTCTCGCAAACTCGCCCTTTTTAACATCAAACAAAATCGCCCTAAGAGATGTCGTTCCTTCGTCAATGGTCAAAATGTATTTCATACGCCTTTTCCCTTTTTTTAATATAGTTGCACGCCTTTTAATTTTAGTCTCATTTTTTTGTTTTTTATCTAATTTAGTCAAAACCCTAAAACAAATTTTTGCTCCTAATTTGTCGTCAAAATTAAAACTAAAAAACAACAATTACAACTATATAATGATAATACTAATAGTATTTTAACATTTATTTATAAATTATCAAAATAAAATAACCACTTAAAGTCCATAATTTATTTGACCTTTTTTTGTAAAATAATTATCCTTATTTATGAACAATTGGTAGGCATTTTGTGGATAACTTTGTAAAATAAACTTTTCGACTTTTTAAAAAAAAATTTTAAAATACTAAAAGTTGTTATAACGAAAAAAATCTTTAATCATTAAAATTTGGACGCGGAAAAAATCATTACTACAAACTTTTAAAAGCCACAAAAGCCTAAAAGGAGTCAATATGAAGGAGTATTCAGTCGCAATTTTTGGAGCGGGAATTATTGGTAGCAACATTTTTAATTCGCTTGTTTTGTCTGGTCTAAGTTGCGTTTTAGTGGAAAAAGAAAATGATGTCTCACTTGGTGCGACTAAGGCAAATAGCGGAATAATTCACGCAGGATATGACGCAAAAACTGGAACGCTAAAAGCAAAATATAATGTTCGCGGAAACAAAATGTACGAAAAGTTAGCGAAGAGACTCGGCGAAAAAATCATTCCTTGCGGGTCGTTTGTTGTGGGACGAGAAGAAGATTTGCCCGCCCTTAAAGTCCTTTTAGAACGCGGGAAAAATAACGGGGTTAAAAACCTTGAAATTTTGGATTCGACCACTTTACACAAAATGGAGCCAAATTTGAAAAAAGACATAAATTATGCTCTTTTTTCTAAAGACGCAAAAATCATTTCTCCCTACCATTTTTGCATTTCTCTTGTAAATGAGGGTGTCATTAACGGCGGAGATTTGCTCCTTAATTTCAATACAACAAAAATTGAAAGAGTGGGCGAAAAATATGTCATTTTAAGTTCTGACGGGCGAAGTTTTGAAGCGGACTTTATCATAAATTGCGCGGGCGCGGGAGTTAATGAAATAGGGACGCTCCTTAACGAAAATAAAATTAATTTGACCTTTAAAAAAGGCGAATACATCCTTCTTGACAACTCGGAGTCGGGGCTTGTCAATCGTCCAATATTTCCACTTCCAACAAAGCACGGGAAAGGAATTTTAGCGTGTCCAACTGTGCATCAAAACATCTTTTTTGGGCCAACCGCCGTTGACGAAAAAGAGTACGACACCGCCTTTTCCTATTCTTCCCTTGGTTCTATTAAAGAAAAAGTCACAAATATGGTCGACCACATAAATTTTAGGAAAACCATAAAACTTTATGCGGGCGTTCGTGTCATATCGGGCGACGATTTTGTTGTGAGTTTCAAAAACAAAAACCCTAACTACATCGTCCTTGCTGGCATTTGTTCGCCTGGGTTATCTAGTGCCCCCGCGATTGCCGAAGATGTTACAAATTACATTTTAAAGCAAAATGTAAAGGTAAGAAAATTTACGCCAAAGACCTTGAAAGTCGTTCCACATATTGTAGACCTAAGTTTAAAAGAACAAAACGCACTCATTCTAAAAAATAAAGCATATGGCGAAATCGTTTGCAATTGCGAAAAAGTGACAAAAGGTGAGATTTTAGATGTTTTAAAATCAACCCCTTATCAACTCACGACCGACGGGCTAAAAAGGCGACTTAGGACAACAATGGGGCATTGTGGCGGGGCGTTTTGCTATCCAAAAATAGTCAAAATTATGGCAGACTACTACAAAGTCCCCGAAGAAGAAATCGATTTTAAAGGCTTTTCAAGCGTCGTCTCGGGCGATATAAAGGAAGGTGGAATTTATGAATAAAGAATACGACATCGTGGTCCTAGGCGGTGGAAGTGCAGGAATGGCAAGCGCACTAAAATCAAGCGAGCAAGGTTTGAAAATTGCCATAGTTGAGCGCGAAAATAGGCTGGGCGGAATTTTAAATCAGTGCATTCATAACGGCTTTGGACTCAACTATTTTAAGCAAGAGTTGACGGGGCCCGAATACGCAAAAAGGTTTTCTGATAAGGTAAATCAAACCAAAATCGATGTTATGCTTGAAACGACCGTTCTTGATTTAAAGGAAAAAGTGTCAAATAAAAACGACCTTTTAAGTGGCGAAACAAGTCCGCGTTACGAAATTTCGTGTATTAGCCCAAAAGGTTCTTTTAAACTAAACGCAAAAGCAGTCATTTGTGCGCTAGGTTGTAGAGAGCGACCAAGCGGAGCGATAAACCTTTGCGGGACAAGACCTGCGGGCGTTATGTCGGCAGGCTCGGCACAAAAAATGGTCAACATTTATGGCAAAATGGTCGGCAAAAATATCGTCATCGTAGGCAGTGGCGACATTGGGCTTATTATGGCTAGAAGGCTTAGGTACGAAGGCGCGAATGTCCTTGGCGTTTACGAAGTTATGCCCCACCCATCGGGTCTAAAACGCAACATCATTCAATGCCTTGAGGACTATAATATTCCTTTGCACCTTTCAAAAACCATCGTCGAAGTCGTGGGTAAAACTAGGGTCGAAGGCGTATGGGTTGCGCCCGTCAAGGCTGATTTTTCCTTTGACCTAGACAAAAAAGAATTTATTCCCTGCGACACCGTGATTTTAAGTATCGGGCTTGTTCCCGAAAATGACCTTTTGTCTCACCTAAAAGCCACCCCAAATTTTATTACGGGCGGAGCAAAAGTCGACGAATATCTTATGACCGATAAAGTGGGCGTCTTTTCTTGTGGGAATGTTCTCCACGTTCACGACATCGTCGACAATGTCAGTAAAGAATCCGAGCGCGCGGGCGAAAACGCGGGAAAATATGTTAAGGGACAACTTAAACTAGACAACCCACACGACATTGAATTTGGCACGGGGCTAAGGTACATTAACCCAACAAAATTTTACGAAAGTGACGGCATCTTAACTTTAAATTTTAGGTCGTCCGCAATTTTTAAAAACTGCGACATTGTTGTAACTTGTGGAGACAAAGAAATTAGGCGTGTGCCTAAAAAAGTCATACTGCCCGCCGAAATGGAAACGGTTATCTTATCTAAAACTGGGCTAAAAGCCAATATAAAAGTTTATATTGAAAATAAATAATTTCTTAAAACGACTAAATTTTGCCACATAAACAAAAACCTTTTTTTAAAAAAAATCCTAGATTAAAACAAATTTCATCATTACAATTTTTCACTTAACAAAAAAACATTTACTAAATCATTTTTCACTTACAAAAAAAGTTATAAATATATAACACAATATTAAAATTGCCTTTTGTCGCATAAAAAGTGATAAATCACAAATTTTGTTATAAAAATATAACAGATAAAAAGGAGGTAAAATGGAACTAACTTGCATTATGTGCCCCGTTGGATGTACATTAACGGTTACAAAAAAAGGGAACGAAATTGTCGTCACAGGCAACTCTTGCCCACGCGGTCACGAGTACGGAATAAAAGAAACAACCGCACCCGAACGCATTGTCACGACCGTTAAAAGTTATAAAAATGGAACTATTTGTTTAAAGACTTCTTGCCCCGTTCCAAAAGGAAAAGTTGACGATGTTTTGCGTGCTATTAAAAATGAACCATCCCCACAAAAAATCAAGGTTGGCGACATTTTTATTCGCAACATTTTAGAGCTCAATAGCGACATCGTCGTAACCGAAGTAAATTTATAGTTTTCTACCTTAAAAATTAAGTTTTATTATTTTGTTAAAAACAACTTAATTTCAATTTGTTTGCGCGTTTGATTTTGATTTATTAAGTTTTGAAAGATTAGGGCGTCGTCTAAAACAAATTTTTAATTTTATCTATCACAAAAAACAAACATTATTGTTCTCATAGCAAATAATAAGGCGTTTTGTTGCTTTTTAGGCGCAAAACGCTTGTCTTTTTAAATAAAAATGGTACAATAAGGGTGCTTGAAGGAGAATATTATGCAATTATACGAAGATTTGGTCGCGCGTGGACTCATTGCGCAAACGACCGATGAAGAAAAAATTAAAGATTTGATTAACACTGGCAAAGCGACCTTTTATATCGGTTTCGACCCAACGGCCGACTCGCTACATGTCGGACATTATATGACTTTGGCGCTTATTAAGCGTCTCCAAATGGGTGGCAATCGACCAATCGTTCTTTTGGGCGGTGGCACGGGTTATGTCGGCGACCCATCGGGAAGAACGGATATGCGAAATGTTTTGACGCCAGAGACAATAAGGCACAACTGCGAATGTTTTAAAAAGCAAATGGAGCGTTTTATAGATTTTGGCGACGGCAAGGCGCTTGCACTAAACAACGCCGATTGGCTTTTGAAACTTAATTATATTGAACTTTTGCGTGAAGTCGGCGCTTGTTTTTCGGTCAACAATATGTTAAGGGCAGAATGTTACAAGCAAAGGATGGAAAAAGGGCTTTCTTTCCTTGAATTTAACTATATGATTATGCAATCATACGACTTTTACTATTTGTTCAAAAACTACAACTGCAATCTTCAATTTGGCGGTGACGACCAATGGTCAAATATGCTTTTTGGGACGGAACTTATAAGAAAAAAACTCGGCAAAGACGCAAGTGCAATGACCATTAACCTTCTCACAACAAGCGAAGGCAAAAAAATGGGCAAAACAGCAAAAGGCGCTGTTTGGCTTGACAGGACAAAGACCACTCCATTTGAATTTTATCAATATTGGCGAAATGTTGACGACGCGGATGTAATAAAATTTTTGAAAATGTTGACATTCCTTCCAATGGATGAAATCAATAAACTCGCGCAACTTAAAGGCGAAGAATTAAATCGCGCAAAAGAAATTTTGGCATACGAAATCACAAAAGATGTCCACGGAGTAGAGGACGCTGATAACGCAAGAAAGAGCGCGCAAGCACTTTTTTCTGGCGACCACAACGATGAAAATATGCCAAAATTTGACCTTCCAAAGGACGCACTAAAAGACAACAAAATTTCACTTATTGACTTGCTCTCTCTAACCCACCTTGCTCCATCAAAAAGTGAGGCGCGTAGACTCATAACTGGCGGTGGTGTTTCAATTGACGGGAGACAAATCACCGACACATTTTACACTTTGTGCCTAGCGGAACTTTCGACTTCCCCCGTCCTTAAAAAAGGCAAAAAAACATTCCTAAAAATCAACCTAATCTAAAACAACTAAAAAGTACAAGACGCCCCGTTGTCTTGCACTTTTTTTACGCAATTAAATTTGCTTTTAAAATTATTACTAATAATCAAATTTAGAACTTATTTCGGTTTTAAGGTTGAAATTTGCTAATTTGGAATAAATTTGGAATAAGTGTGTCAATTTGAAATGAAAAAGACATCTCTATGAAATGAACCTTGTACACGTAATCCCATTAAGATGTCTTTTAAAAAAAATTATTTTTTTTAAACTAATTTTATTTGCCAAGTAAAAAATCTGCAAGTTTAACAACACTTATACCGTTAATATTTCCGCCCGCATAGTCGTCAAGTGTTACTATTATTTTAGGAAAGTGGTCTTTTATTTCCATTAGATTATTGACTTCTCTATCCGACTCTTTTGGCAACTCACGACACACTTGAATGTACATTTTGTTTTCCCGCTTTGTAGCCACAAAATCTATTTCTTTTTCGCCATTTTTCCCGATGTAAACTTCATATCCACGCCTTTTTAACTCAAAAAACACTAAATTTTCCATCATTGAAGCGACCGATGTGGGACTGAACCCAAAAAGCGCATATTTTATTGATTGGTCGGCAATATAAAATTTCTCTTGCGTTTTTAAAACATTTTTTCCTTGCAAGTCGTATCTTTTACAACGATAGATCACAAACGCCTTTTCCAGCCAATCCAAATAATTGTATATTGTTTCGACGGAAATTGCCCGTTTTTCAGACTTTAAAAATTTTACAATTGAATTTGCTGAAAATGTTTTTCCAATATTTTCAACAACAAAGCGAACAACTCTATTAAATAAGTCAATATTTGTTATTTGATGTCTATTTGATATGTCACTTACAACGACAGAATTGTAAATATCTTCAACAATCGAATAAGTCGTTTCCACATTAAAGTCGGAACTCGCAACAAGTGGAAAACCACCAAACAAAATATAATCAAAGAGTTTTTCGTTTATGCTTTTTCTAGATTTCTTTTTGAAGGTCAAATATTCTTTAAACGACAAAGTATAAACTGGAATTGTAATGTATCTACCAGTAAGATAAGTCGAAATCTCACTGCTCATCAACCTTGAATTTGAACCAGTCACATAAATATCCGTATTATATTCTTCAAGAAGAGTGTTAACAACCTTTTCCCACCCTTCAATTTCTTGCAACTCGTCAAGCAAAAAATAATACTTTTTGTCGTCAACAATAACAGATTTTAGTTCATCATACATTTCTTTTGAAGTATAATTTGAGTCATAATCCTCATTTGAAAATCTCCTAACAACTATATGTTTTTCATCGATTCCGCGCGATAACAACTCATTTCTTAACATCTCCAAAATTGTAGACTTCCCACATCTTCTTATTCCCGCAAGAATTTTTACAAGCTTAACTTCTATATATGGTTTTAACTTTTCAATATAATCATTTCTAACAATCATTTTTCTTTTCCTTTCAAAAGCATTTTATCAAAAAGAAATTAAAAAATCAACACTTTTTCGGTCAAGAACCGAAAAAGTTGGAAATTTGACAAAGTTTTTCGGTCTGGAACCGAAAAAGTTTGCGAATTTAAGGAGTTTTTCGGTCAAAAGAAGAAAGAATATGGCAAGATTACAAAATCGAGAAGTTTAGAAGTGAATAAGAATTTGTGGATTTGCAAGGGTAAACCAAAAAAAATTATTAGACACAAACAAAAAAAATATTTTCGTGCAATTTGCCTATTGAAATAATTGTTAAAACTTGATATATTATATATATAATAAAAATATGAGCATATTTTTATAACTTTGGCAAGACTTGAAAATCTAAACACATATCGTTCGTTACAAAAGAAATCTAAAAATTTTTATAGTATTTAATGTCGACAAAAAAAATATAAAAAATCCCTTGAACAAGCTTACAATAAAAATACCACATAACTTCAAGCGGTGTTAAAAGGAGAAAAAATGGAATTAACAAAAAACGAAAAAGAAGAGATAGAAAAAATTTGCAAAGAAATCCGCGAAGAAAGAGAAAAATATCCACATAGGCGACTAATCCCTAAACTTATCACTTGGGCAAACGACTATGACAGGGCGCAATATTTTTTGAGCAAATATGACGACGTCGAACAACTTGAGAACGCGTGCGACTTTGTTCTAGAAAAAGCAGAAGCGCAAAAAAGCATTATTTCTACACTCAAAGCGCTAGACGACGAAGCGCGTGACGACATATTGTGCCAAGTAGACTGGATTTATAGGTCACAAGTAAGCACCGACGAGTACGAAAAGCCACTAAAACAAGATGGTTATGTGAATTTTAACCCAAAACGCGACGGATGCCATAGAATTCTTGACCTTTATTTTAAAAACCTTGCCCGCGAAAAAATCGCAAACGCAGTTAAACTTTTTGACGCTGAAAATAACGAAGAATTTGGCAAAGCAATGTACGCAATAAAAAAAGACATTGATAGCGCGACGGTTACAGAAAAAAAGTTTGTAAGACCATTTTTAAGCGACATTAGAGAAAAAGCCGTCGAAAGAGCAGAAAGAACAAAAAATAGAAAAGATTTAAAACAATGCACGCAAATTGTCGCTAGCGAAGGGTTACTACAAGATTTTATTGAACAAGCACTTGACATTAGCGCTCAAAAAAGCGAAACTGAAAAAGAGATGTAATTAGAAAAATAGTTCAAAAAAGTAATTTAAAATAAAAAGGAGAAAAAAAATGAAAAAAGATTACACAGAAGAACAATACAAAATCGCGGACAACCTTATGCACTCTGCACTTAGAAGGGACTATGCGGTTGATTCTATGATAAAAGGATTTTTCCGCCCACGCAAAGTTTCAAACCCACAAGCGGAGAAAACTGTTAAACAAGAAAGCGAGGAGATTGTCTCAAAACTCGACGGTATGACAACCGAAGAAAGATTTGAAATTTTTGACTGTATCAACAAACTTGGACACTATCATAGTACAATGTCAATGCTAGACAATTTGGAAAAAGGCACAATCCTAAACCACCACACTTTTATGCTTAGAAGTGCTTACTCGGTTTATGAAATTTACTACGATAGCAAGGTTAATGGCTATCTTGACACTCTCGAGATTGTTCAAAATAATTCAGAAGATTTGAAAAAAGGTAAACTTGATATTAAATCTTCCTTTAACAATTTGGACGAAAGAGACAAAAATGCTATCGTTAACCGCCTAAAAGCCCGCATGACAGAAGCACAAGCGACAGTCGAAAAGCCAAACAATTTTGAAGAATTTAAAAAAGCAAACAACGATATAAAACTATTTTCTATTCTTGAAAACATTACTAAAAGAGAAAAAGAAGAAGAGCAAGAAAGATAGTTCCTATATCAAAACATCTTCAAATTAAACGGGCCATAAAACGCTCCACCTAACCACTATATTTATTCACACATTCTACTCAAATTGTGGGTAAAACAAAAAGACGCATTTTGCGTCTTTTTTTAAATAAAGATATTTCTAATTTGTTTTTTGTGTGACCTTTTTTAAAAATTTTAGATTTTTTCCTTATATATATATCAAAAAAATAAAATCTCTACCAAAGTTATTAAGAGTCCTAAACGGTTTGATGAAAAACAATAGAAAATCCATGGGCAAATGAAATGAGCCCAGTGAATTTTATTATCTTCTTTCTTTGATTAACTTAATGCAACGCGCGACGGTTTGGTCTAACGTTTCGTTTGAATTGTCGATAATTTCTGCGTCTTTTGCTGGAATCATTGCGCCGTGTTCCCTTTTTCTATCTTCGTCGTCCCGCTTTTTTATGTCTACTAAAATCTCTTCAAATGTTGGGCAATTTTCTTTTCCCTTCATTTGGTCAAAACGCCTTTTCGCGCGGACTTCGTCACTTGCAGTCAAAAATAGTTTGACTTGCGCGTCCTTTAAAACAACCTGTCCAATGTCACGCCCTTCCATAATGCAATCGTTATTTTTTGCAAAATTTCTTTGAATTTCGCGCACTTTTTCCCGAAGTTCGTCGTAACCGCTAACATATGGCGTCATATTGCTGACTTCTTCGTCGCGAAGAACATTTGAATAGTCGTGATTATTCACAAAAACGACTTGTTTTCCGTCTTTAAACTCCACATCGACATTTAATAACGAAAGAAGTTTTGCTATTTTTTCCTTGTCAGGCTTACCCTTAAAACGAGATAAATATTCACATGTTATCGCACGATAAACCATCCCCGTGTTAAACTTTTTTAAGTTTAAACGCCTTGACAACTCGTCCGCCAAACTCGATTTTCCGCACCCCGCAACCCCGTCAATTGTAATATTAAACATATTTTTGTTCCTTTTTTCTTTTCTTAACTTCCCGCTATTTTTTAGCCCCTACGCGTTTTATTTAGTAATAATGTAGCATTTGTACAATTTTAAATTTGGTCTTTAAATGTTTAACAATCAAAAACACAAAGTGCCATAGATAGCGGTTAGTTTACACAGTTATTTTACAATCAATTTTCACTTTTTCAAAATAAAAATCACTGTTTTTGCCTTTTCGCAGTATAAAGTTTGACTTAAAAAGACTTTTTTTCTAAAATAAAATTATTAAAGAACATCTTTAAAATGCAACGATAACACAAAAAATTACACACTAACAAAATAAGTTTTGCTTATAAATAAAAAATCAATAACACAAAAAGGAAAAATAATATGAGTACACCACACATCGACGCGAATTTAAACGAAATCGCGCCAACAGTTATTATGCCAGGCGACCCGTTGAGAGCCAAAAAAATGGCAGAAAAATTTTTGGACGGCGCAAGGCTAGTTAGTAAAACACGCAACAATTTTTGTTACACGGGGTTTTATAAGGATACGCCCGTTTCCATTATGTCAAGCGGAATGGGGTCAGGATCAATGGGCATTTACTCGCACGAACTTTTTGATGTTTATAAGGTCAAAAATATTATTCGCGTGGGAACAATCGGCGCGCTAAATCCCGCCCTTCACATTGGCGACTTGATTGTGGGAGAAAATATCGACACTGACTCAAATTACGGAGATATTTTGACTAATAACGCAACAAATATGAAATGTTCAAAAAAGATTTTAGATGTCCTATTAAGAATCGCAAAAGAAAAAAATATCAAAATCACTTCGGGAAAAATCTTCTCGACCGACACCTTTTACGCAAAGGAAGGCACAAACGAAAAACTTTCTCGCGACGGCTTCTTGGGCGTTGAAATGGAATGCTCCGCGCTATACAAAAATGCACTTGACTACAAAAAGAATGCACTTTGTTTGTGCACAGTAAGCGACGAAATTTATAGTGGTAAAGGGGCTACCAGTCGCGAAAGACAAAATAATTATTCCGAAATGTTTGTAATTGCTCTTGAAACGGCAGCAAAACTTTAATTTGTGCGCGCCTTTTAAACGGCAAAATCTTGATTTTACGACTTTTTTAAACAAAATTTTACAAATCAAAACAATTTTAGACATTTTTTTAAAAAAAATAGAGCCCTATTAGAAAAAATTTAATTTTTGATATTTTGTTCTTAAATTTATGACATTTTAAAAATTATTTCGACTTTTTTCGCAAAAAATAAAGCAATATATTTTAAATTATTTTTTTGCATAACAAAAATAAGACATTTACTTGAAAAAATGGTCAAAAAATAGTAATATTGTATTAAAAGGAAAATGTTGTGAAAAATAACACCTATTTATTCATTTCAATATTGGCGCTACTTGGCGGGTTGTGTTTGCTTTTATTTTACAAAGCAGATGTTTTTTCAATCGGGCTTGTCCTTATGGGCGCAATTGGAACGCTTGCTGGAATGTTTCTTTTAATGAACCCAGAAGAAAAAAAAGACGACAAAAAAAGTCCCGCGAGCCAAACGAGCAACACACAAAATTCGACGACATCAGGCGAGCATATTTGCGACCACACTCATTGCGTAACGCAAGCCCCTATTCGTCCAAAACTTGTTGACAATAAGACAACTTGCAAGTATTGCAAATGCAAATTTGCCAAAAATCTCGACAAATGCCCTTACTGTGGCGCGCCACAAAATAATTAAAAACACTTGTCTAAATTCTAATTAAAAAGAAAAAGTCATAAGAATATTTACGTTTATTTTAAACGCGCAAAAAAAACTAAAAACTCCACAAAAAAAATAGAACTATTTAGCAATAAAACGAACAAAAATTACTAAAAGTTTTTACAGATAAATATCTATTTTAAACTGCGTAAAATCTAAACACGCGAAAATTATATAAAAAGGATTATAAAAATGACAAATAAAAAAGCATTTATAATAACAACATCAATCGTTTGGGGACTACTCATTGGGATTTTCGTTTTGGGAACGATTTTTGATTTGCAAATCAGCGAGCTATTTGTTGACCTTCCCCGCGGAGCCTATTACTCCGAAAATATTTTTGCCGTTTTAGGCGAAATTTTGGGCGAACAAGTGCTTTACGGCTTTTTAACTTGTGCGTGCGCGATACTTTTCTTCCACCTTTTACGCTCCCCACTTGAAAAAAAGTGGCTTAACACTCTTCTTATGATAGCAATGTGCATTTTAGGCGCGCTTGTTGGATTTTACTGTTTTTACAAAATGTCAAAATATATTGGCATTTACACTGATTTTGGTTTGAGCGATTTTAGGGAAACAACGATAGGCAAACTCGCCCTTTTTGCGATGTCACTTGTCGTAACCTTCTGCATTTTCTTGTGTTTCATTAGGGTCAAACAAGAGACTTTGCGCGACCTTTCAAAATGGGCAATTTGGGTTTTAATTATCAGTGCTGTTTCAAACGCTTTTGTCCAAGGGCTCAAACTTTTTTGGGGCAGAACGCGTTTTAGGGCGATGAATTATATGGACGACACCGAATTTTCGCACTATACAAATTGGTTTAAAATCAATAAAGACCGCTTTGCCGTGGTGGACGACGTGCCTTTTATTGGCGACTTTTATAAGTCGTTCCCATCAGGGCATTCGTGCGCTGGGGCGAGCACTTTTCTTCTCGTTTTGCTCCCTTGTTTTGTCAAGAGAACAAACACAACAGGTTGCAAAATCGCACTTATGACAACCGCTTGTGTTTATACTTTCCTTGTAATGTTATCAAGAATTGTCGCAGGCGCACACTTCTTCACCGATGTTTTTGTCGGCGCATTTTCGACAATAATCGCGGTGTTTATTGCAAAATGGTTTTTTATTGAAAAGCGTTTTAGAAAAAACAAGCCAGCGCAAGAGCAACTAAATAAGCAAAAATAAAATCAGCGTCAAAACAAGCATAATGGAAAGAATGGACACAATAAGCCCAATTATTCCAATTGATTTTCTATTAAGCCTTGTTTGCAAAACGGCGAACACAAAAGCATATAGAGACAAAATTGTCGAAACGACTATTCCGCTCAAAATATAAATGACAACAATGAGTAAATTTGAAAAGCCCGCGAGTTCAAGGTTTGCAAACTTGCAAACAAGCGAACACACGCCAAGAAGAATGGAAATAAAGGACAAAATAAGCGAAGTTCTGCCGTACTTTTTGATACTTTTCCTTTCATCCTCTTGCTTTTCTTTGTCAATATTGTAATTATTTACAAGATTACGAAAAAGAAAAAAGCCTGTCGCCTTGCCGATACTATCTTGCGGATTAAGTTCGTTTTTGTTGCGTTCAATGTTCATATTTTTCCCTTCACCACCTATTTTGTGTAACAAAAAGGAATAATATGCTTTTAAAGAGAAAATCTTTAAGTACATTTTGTTGGCTTTTATAAAATGTATTTTTTAAACAATTTATATCAAAAAAAGGCACTCAAATAGAGTGTCTTTTATACTTAAATTGTTTTTAATGTATATTTTACGCCTTATTTGCACTGCCGTAAACATCGATTTTGTGCGCAACAAGGTTTGCGACTTCGGTCATCCCCGCGCCCAAATATTTTCTATAATCAATATTTGAGTTGTTGTTGCCGATATATTCGAGAATGCCGACCAAAAGCGAAATTCTTATATCCGTGTCGCCGTTAATTTTGCAGATATGGTGCTTGCTCGCCTTGGCTAAAAGTTCTTCTGGAATACCTTTTGCGCCTTGAATGTCAACTCCCATTTCAA
The DNA here is from genome assembly GCA_937893125.1 of uncultured Clostridia bacterium. Taxonomy (GTDB): domain Bacteria; phylum Bacillota; class Clostridia; order Christensenellales; family UBA1242; genus UBA7862. The sequence goes on along the minus strand of CALBHW010000050.1, from coordinate 23,809 downwards.
GAAGTCTTGCAACATCACGCGCTTCAACCCCGCTCGCGCCGTGCAAAACAAGCGGAATGTCAGGGATGAGTTTCTCTATTTCTTCCAAAATATCAAATCTCAATTTCGCTTCCCCACTATACTTATATGCGCCGTGTTTCGTGCCGATTGCAATTGCAAGGCTGTCCGTCCCCGTTCTTTCGACAAATTCTTTTGCTTGAATAGGCGATGTATAAAGGCTATCTTTGTCTGCAACCTTTAAATCGTCCTCAATTCCCGCAATAGAGCCAAGTTCCGACTCGACAAAAACTCCCCTTTCGTGCGCATAGTCGACGACTTTTTTTGTTATTGCGACATTATCTTCAAATGGCAACATTGAGCAGTCAATCATCACGCTATCAAAGCCAATATCAATTGCGCGTTTTGCAATATCGAAAGATTTGCCGTGGTCAAGATGAAAACTGATAGGCACGCGACAATTTTTTCTCGCGCTCTCAATGATTCCTTTAAGGTAGTCGTCACCCAAAAAAGCGATTCCCGACTCGCTCACTTGGGCGATAACTGGCGAATTTTTACTTTCTGCGGACGCAATAATGGCTTTTAAAACTTCAAGCGTCGCAAAATTGAAAGCACCAATAGCATACCCTTTTTCAAGAGCGTCTTTAAGCAAATATTTTTTCATAATTTTTCTCCTTGTTTCAACAATTATACATATATTTTAACCTATATTTTTTAAAAAGTTAAACTTTTTTCGCCTCTTTCCGCCCTAAAATCAAACATTTTTTGTGCAAAAACGAAATTGCTCTCTCTTTTTTCTCAAAATAGGCAAAAGTATTTTTCTTTTTTTTAGGAATATAATATAATTTTGATATGAAAATTGATATTTTATTTCCCGTTTTCGAAAATTCAAACGACTTTTTTAGCACATATTTTTCTTCAAACTTTGCTAAAACTACCAACGCAACCTACTATTTTTATGTAAAAGAAGGCGCTACTCTTGATTTTTTAAAAAAAGTTCCAACAACGTCGAGTTACGAAATAAGAAAAGCCCAAAAAAATTTTAATATAAATGACGCCTTTCTCGACTATCTAAGTCTCAATTCTTCGTGCGACATTTTGCTACTTGGTGACACAAAAGTCTCAAATTTGGGCAAACTTTTTGAAAAGTGTATTGAGAAAAATAAGGACGGCGCAAACATTGTCCATATCAAAAAACGATACGGAAAATTTAAGGGCTTCTTTGCAAATTTAAAGGAAAAATTTATTAACCTTTTTCTTTCAATTTACACTGGCAAAAAAGATAAGTTTAATGTTCCAACTCTTGGGCTTATCGACAAAAATCTCCTTGACATTTTAAGAACTCTTCCACATAAAGCGTGCTTTTTAAAAAATACAAACGACTTCTACGGCTACGACGGGCGCACAATTTTTGTTCAAGATAGCATTAAGCCTTACAAAGAAAGTTTCCGCACTATGACAAGTAGCCTAAAAACAATTTTTGTCTTTTTAGGATTAAATCTAATTTCAATCGCGGGAGTCGTCCTAGGTGCCGTCTTTTCAAAAAGGCTACTTATGTCACTGTCGATTTTTGCGGTACTTGGAAGTTTAGCAGGGATAACACTTCTCATTCCAAAACATTTTCTTGACATCCGCACAAAAAAACAAGGCGCAACTTTTGAGACTGTAACGCTAGAAAAAAAGAAAGAAGTCACCCAAAGAAAAGAAAAACAAGCCACTGCTCAAAAAATAGGTGGTCAAAAAAAAGGCATCATCAAACACTTCCAACAAAAAAATTAAAAAAATTTCAGTCAAATCATCAAACAAAAAACAAAAAAAATTACAAACCACACAAAATAAAGTGTTAAAAAAATAGAAATTATATTGCATTGTCACCCGTGAAGCAACAAAAAAAGTAAGGCTTAAAATCAAATTAAATGCCACTTTTATTAAAAAAATATTTTGTATTAAGAAAAAATTGTTATATAATTTAGTTGTTTGTAAGAGTTTGTGCCAAAAATGTGTTTGATTGACAACAAATTGGACAAAATTTTATGTAAATCTTAAAAACTAAAAGGTCATAAACAAATAAAAAGGAGTTTTAATATGAAAACAAAAATAGGTATCAATGGTTTTGGAAGAATCGGGCGTCTCATTTTGCGTGTGGCGTCACAAAGAAACGATGTCGAAGTCGTTGGCATTAACGACCCATTTATTACGCCAGACTACGCGGACTATATGCTAAGATACGACACAATTCACGGATATTTCAATGCGGATGTTTCGCACACGGAAGATAGCCTTATCGTAAACGGCAAAAAAATTAGAATGTTTGCTGAAAAAGAGCCAAACAACATTGACTGGAAAGGTTGTGGGGCGGAATACATCGCGGAAGCAACGGGAAAATTCACCGACATAACAGGTGCAAGTTTGCACTTTGAAGCGGGCGCTAAGAAGGTTATTATCACAGCGCCAGGAAAAGGCGGAGTGCCTATGTTTGTTATGGGCGTCAATCAAGACAAGTACGAAAAGTCAATGGATGTCGTTTCAAACGCAAGTTGCACAACAAACTGCCTTGCCCCACTCGCAAAAGTCATCAATGACAAATTCGGTATAGTCGAAGGTCTTATGACAACTGTTCACTCGGTCACTGCGACGCAACTTACAGTCGACGGGCCAAGCAAAAAAGATTGGCGTGGCGGAAGAGCGGCAACATATAACATCATTCCATCGTCAACGGGCGCAGCAAAAGCAGTCGGACAAGTCATTCCTAGTTTGAACGGCGTCCTAACAGGAATGAGTTTTAGAGTCCCAACCCTTGATGTTTCGGTTGTTGACTTGACTGTCAAACTCGCAAAACCAACGACTTACGACGAAATTAAGGCGGAAATCAAAAAACAAAGCGAAGGCGCAATGAAAGGAATCTTAGGCTACACCGAAGAACCTGTTGTTTCAAGTGACTTTATTTCTGACCCACGCACTTGTATTTTTGACGCAAGCGCTGGCATAATGCTAAACGATACATTTGTTAAGCTCGTTGCGTGGTACGATAACGAATGGGGATACTCAAACAAAGTTGTCGACCTTATCGCACATATGGCAAAAGTGGACAAAAAGTAGATTTTTGCTTTTTAAAAATTATCAGATTTTTATTCGTTATCTAAAAATAAATGTTTTAAATTTCATAATATCTTAAATTTTTAGTAATATTTTTAAAACTAAATTTAATAGCCTTAATTGAACTTAATTTTTAGATTTTTAATTTATCAATCTTTTTTTAAAAATCAATGATAATCAATTAAGTAACACAACACAAAAAGGCGGATAAATAGTCCGCCTTTTGTTTTTTCCCTTTTTTATTTCTTTATTTTTTTAGTCTTTTACCCTTTTCGAGAATTTTTATCGTCCGCTTTTCTTTTCTAAAAAACTTTTATAAAAAAATTTCGTTTTAAAAAGAAAACTTATCTTCCGAAAAAGTAGCATTACAAACTTTTTATAAAGTTATTAAGTAAAATTCGTTGTTGCTCGCTCAAATTTGAAACATCAATCATAACCGAATCTTCCGCAAAAAATTCACTTAAAGAAATATTCAATCCTTGACAAATATAACTAAGATATGCGACGGTTGGACATTTTCGTCCCGCTTCAATATCATTCAGATATGTTGGCGCAACACCCGCTAAATTGGCAAGTGTATTTTTCTTGAGTCCCCTAACTTCCCTTAACAACTTAATTCTTTTACCTATTTCTTCTGGTTCCATTATTCAATTTCTCCGCAATAGTTTAAATTTTACACCAGTATAATTTATATTTCCCTAAAATAATACAACTATTGAGTTGACAAAGCCTATCTATAGTGCTAGAATTAGTATGTGGGTAAAAGGAAATAATAATCAAATAATTTTTAAAGGCACAAAAAAATAGACGCTCAAATGTTAGTTTTGATGTTTATAAGCGTCCAAAAAAAATTTGTTAAATTAAATTTATAAATCTTGTCTGCCTTAAAATATACGCGATTAAAACTTTAAAAACTAGTTTTCTAGTCCCAGCAAATAGTCGGTAGTGACAGACAAAACTTGCGCAAGCCTTATTATATAAGTCGCTTTTGGTTCGTTTGTCCCCTTTTCCCAAAAGTCAATCGCCTTTTGAGTAACACCGATTCGTTTTGCGAGTTCAAGTTGTGATAAATTATTTTCCTTTCGTAATTCGTAAATTCTTGTAGAAATTATATTGCCCATATAATTATTTTAGTAGAAATTTACTTAAATATGTTGACAAAGTAGAAATCTACTTGTATAATTATGGTAGGATTAAAAAAGATAAATCCCCTTTTTTGATCCAATGCTCGGGGTATTATTGCAAGGAACAAATTCAAAAATTATAATTATTGGATAATCTCTTTTCAATCCCGTTCCCTTGCAATCTTACTAAAAAGCACCACGAAAGTGGTGCTTTTTTATTAAAACATTTTTCTAATTGATAGACTTTTACTTTTTAACCTCAACTAAAAAACTCTTTATATAACAAATAACATCTAAATAATATCATTATGATTGTCTCACGAACAAATACTATCTAACATCAAAAATTTTGTTGTAATTTAAAAAACTAATAGTTATTTAATATTATCGGAAGTTTTGTCGGAGAGCTCGCTCACCAGCAAAACTGATGTTTATTCAAACTAGTGATGCCACAACTCGTTGTGGATTTGCGTCTAGCAAATTGATTTGCGAACGAAGAGAGCAAAGCAACATCACGTAGTTTACATTACAATATCATAACTTGTTATAATTTGCACTAGTCAAAATGTTTTAAAAAATATTTTTATTTAAGTAAGCGCAAAAATATTAGACATTAAACTTAAACAAAACAACGTCGCCGTCTTGCATAACATAGTCTTTGCCGACAGATAAAACTTTTCCTTTTTCTTTTGCGTTGTTAAAACTTCCAAGTGCAACAAGGTCGTCATATTTGACAATTTCCGCGCGGATAAAACCTTTTTCAAAGTCACTGTGGATTTTTCCCGCCGCTTGTGGCGCTCTTGTTCCGATTTTAATTGTCCACGCGCGCACTTCTTTTTCGCCCGCAGTCAAATAACTCATAAGCCCCAGTGTGCGATAACTAGTGACAATCAATTTTTCAAGTCCGCTCTTATTTAGCCCGAGTTCACTCTTAAAAAGTTCGCGCTCATCCGCGTCAAGTTGAGACAACTCTTCTTCAATTTTGCAACTTAAAGGCAAAACTTCCGCGTTTTCTTTTTCAGCATAGTCCAACACTTCTTTTACATATTCAATTCCGCTTGGCTCTTTCAAAATGTCGTTTTCAGAGATGTTCGCAACATAAATTACTGGTTTCGTTGTAAGCAAAAACAACTTGTCTACATAATCCTTTTGCTCGTCGTTTAGCACAAGGCTTCTGACTGGTTTTTCGTTTTCAAGCGTATTTTTTATCGTGTTTAACAGAACGATATGCTCTTTAGTGGTCGCCCCCGCTTTCAATAGTTTATTTTCCTTGTCAATGTACTTATCGATACTCTCAAGGTCAGCCAAAATAAGTTCAAGATTTATTGTTTGAATGTCACGAAGTGGATTGACCGAGCCTTCGACGTGGATAATTTTTTCGTCATCAAAACACCTGACCACGTGGACAATCGCGTCGACTTCTCTAATGTGGCTCAAAAATTTATTTCCCAAGCCTTCGCCCTTGCTAGCGCCCTTAACAAGTCCCGCTATGTCGACAAATTCAATTTGCGCTGGCGTGGTCTTTTTGGCGTTATAAAGTTTTGTTAAAACATCCAGCCTTTCATCTGGCACATCAACGATCCCGACATTTGGTTCAATCGTACAAAAAGGGTAGTTCGCGCTTTCCGCTCCCGCCTTAGTTATCGCATTAAAAAGAGTGCTTTTGCCCACATTTGGCAAACCAACAACACCTAATTTCATATTTTCTCCTTACTCTTCTTTTTTCTTTTTTAGCCTAAAAGGCAAGTACATCGCGCACTGGAACATAAACATAAATACCCCAAGCACAATATATTGAAATGGAAATCTTAGCGTCAATCCGAGCATTTCAAAAATTGGGCAATATTCCACATAGAACAAGTTGTCGCCTTTCAAAACAAAACCTAATATAGCACAAACCGCTCCAAAAAACAACAACGAAAAAATTGCGCGATAAAGGTCGAGATATTCTCCAAGCGGAATCCATTTTGAAAACGCCAAAATCAGCCCAATTGTTATGACAAAACACCTAACAAGCACGCTAGAAAGGTTGCAAAAATGATAAATTTCAAAATTCTGCACCAAAAAATTTGGATAAACAAGGGATATAATTCCATTTAAAGTCGCAATATTGTACACAAAACTAAGCCCAAACACGCGCGAATCTTCGTTTCGTTTCCTAAAAAGTGCAAAAATCAAAATCGGAACGCTCAATAAAAAAGACAAAAGGAAAAAACTAGGCTCGACTACTTTTAAAAATGTAATCACTTCGCCCGTATTTTCCAAAAATTTGTAGCGCCAAAAAATTCTCAATCCTTGCAAAATAAGTCCCAAAAGTAGCAAAACAGTTATTAAAATTTTTTGAAATTTCAGACTCTTTCTACACGCATACATCGTTAAAAACACAATTATAACAAGCGAAAAAAGGATGACAACCAAATGATTTTTGTTGAACATAAAATTTACATCGTTAGCACTTTCATAAGTCCAAAATCCCATTTTTATCTCCTTTTTTAATTTTAATGCCCCACCCAAAGTTAACCTTATAAAACAAGATGTTATCGAAAGTTAAACCAAAAAGTTTACTCGTATCCCAATATAAGAATAGCGTTTTAGATGATACAAATTTTGAAAATATTTCAAAATTTTTCTTTCTATAAATATTTTAATTTAATTTGCCCATTTTGTCCAATAAATCAGTGTGCATTTTTACTTTATTTTTAAAACTCCGCACTAACTTTCCAATTTTACTTGCTTTTTTTATAAAAATATGATAACTTATTAAAGTCAAAATATGCAGGTATAGTTTAGTGGTAAAACATTTGCTTCCCAAGCAAGAAATACGGGTCCGATTCCCGTTACCTGCTCCAAATAGACAAAAAGGAAGTCTCGCTTGACTTCCTTTTTTCACAATGATATTTTGTGGCGTAAATGATATTTCTTTTACAAACAATATTCCTAACACAACGATATTTTGCTAGCGCATAATGAGTGTTGGAAATGCTATGTCATTACAAATGAAACGAATAGAGTCATCAACGGTCAAAATTTTTGGCGGAGCGCAAATATCTTTCGGTGTCGCGAAGTTATAATTATAATAGGTTATAAAAAACACATCATCAAACACAACTTTTAATAATAAAAATATCTTTTTCTATCAAAAAGTTATTAACAAAACGCTAATTTTTGTGGAAAACTTGTCGCAAATAGTCTTTTCATTATTGACTTTTTGGGCTATTTGTTTTAAAATAATGTCCTTGAAGGTGGAAAATGACAAATAAACTAAAAAATTTGAGAATTTGCTCTGACCTGTCAAATGATTTAGCGAATCTTTTAGGAAACGAAGAAATAATCGACAACTTTTCAAATTCCCCAAAAGATGTTATGGAATACGCTTTAGCACACACAAGAAAAGAACTCAAAACCGATTTTGCGAGCCAAATTGGACTTTGGGAAGGTTTCACTCTTGGCGAGCATACCGAATCAGTAATGACTTTTTTTGAAGAAAATTTTGTTGACACGCTTGCTTGTTCCAAAGACACAAGAGCGATAATGAATTTAATTATTTTTTGCCACGACATCGGAAAAGCGGAAGAAAAGCGAAGAGAATCGCGCGGACATTTAGTTGGCGCAAACGAAAAATTTGAGTTATACAACGAAAAAGCGCTAAAATTGTTTTTTGACCTAAAAATTGATGTCGAAAACAGTAAAAAACTTGCTCTTTTCATCACAAATTTGACGCAAATTTTGGAGTGTGCGACTTCAAATTACTATGTCCGTAACGACGACTATGCTTTAAAAGTTTTAAACAAAATGTCAGAAAAGTTGCTACGAGTAAATAATTTTGATTGCTCTTCGCACAGCGTAGACGCATTGTCAACTATGGCAAGAGTTCTTCAAACTTGCGACAGCGGGGCATACACGACTTATGGCAAAACACGAAACACACTTACAAATCTTTACAGCCCAAACTTAAATAAAGAGTGGACAAAAGGTTTTGTTCTTACAAAAGAAGGCTATCGTTTTAAAAAAGACGCGCAAAATAGAGAAAAATTCCAAGAGCAAGCACTGTAATCGTTTTTTGCATACTTCTATCAACTATTTGAATTGCAAAAATGCTAAAAAGATGTAAAATAATTAAATAAAAAAGGAGAATTTAAAATGAGTAAAAAGATTTATACTTCAGAAGACATTAAAAAAGCAGTCAACAGTTTTTGTGCTGACGAAGAATGGAGCGGAAGAATTTTTAATCCAAGAAGAGTCGCAATCGAGAACCTAACAGACGAAACACTCGAACTATCAGAAAGCGAAGATTTTGCTTTTAGACCTTACGAACTTAAAGCATTTGGTAACGACGGGCACGCGTCTTACAATATGGTTTTTAATGCAAACAATTCTCACTTTGTTTTAACAAATGAACCAACAGGAGATGTCACAGATTATTCAGAATCTTGGCAACAACTTTTAAAGGAAAAATCCGCGAAAAAAGACTCTGAAGTTGAGAGATAATTTTAGAATATTTCGTTTAATTTTAACCACAATTAAAAACCAATAAATTCCTTTAAAATAAAGGCGAAAAAATATAAAAAAATTCTTTAAAAATTCACAAAAAAATAGTAAAAAAAATAGGCAAATATTTTTAAAAATTATTTGTCTTTTTTTTACGAAAAAAATAAAAATTTTTGCAAAAAAGTTGTATCATTTTTTCGGCCTTTTAAACCGTTTTTATTATGCATATTTTTAAAGATTTAATGAGATTTTTATATAAATAATTTTTTTTTACTAAACCAATTTTTTTAAAAAAATCCTTTTATTAAAAGTTTTTTAACTTATTTACAAAAAGCAATAATTTTTTATAAAGCCAATTTTTTAAAATTTTCATTTTTTTTTGGAAGGTCAGTTTTAAAACGGATTATTAAATCTAATTTATAAAAATTTATTTGTTAAGTAAACCTTTTTACTTACGAAAATTAAGAAACTAGTTTTATGTCAAAAAATTTAAAAGCACAAAAAAATCGAGCCTATTATAAAACCCGATTTTTTTTAATCAAAATTTTAAATTATCAACTTATGCTCTTGAATCGATGATGTGAGTTGGCGACCCTTCAACATTAAATTCTAGTTCAGCAATATGGTCATAAAGTTTTGTCGCGTTCATTTTTGTTGTAAACCAATAATTGTAGGACAAATACCTACTAGAAGATTCAAGCGAAACAGAATTCGAAACACCAAACAAATATTCTACACGTTCAGTCGAATTACTAATTTGGAAGAACAAATACTTATAATTATAACTTCTGTCATCAGCCTTAATTGTTTGTTCTTCGGCATATTCAAATACGATTGTCAAATGTGTTGAATCTCCGTCGCGTCTAACATAATTTTCTGTTCCAACGCTTTTTTCATAGTGAGTTTCAACCTTGTCATTTAGTTCGCCTTTAAAGAGTGCAGTTAATGCTTTTTGAGAGAACCCTTCATTAAAAATTCGATAAAGCTCATCAAGTTTTTCTTTTTCGTCAGTACTATAATTTGACCTAAACTTGCACCATTCGTCACCATTTTTCTTGGTTGTTTCGTTCAAAAAGTAAACATTAGTTGGCTTGACAATAAAATTGTTTTGCCCGACAGGAACAAGCGCCATGATAAGAGCTGTAAGCCCAACCACCAATACCAGCCCAATTGAAACCGTACAAATAATAATCTTCTTCATTTTTTAGTCGTCCTTTTGTGTATCATTTTTCCCATTTTTTTCGTTTTTTAGACCTTTTTTTGTCTCGCGAGTCGTCTTTTTTTGTCGTTTTTGGCTCTTTTCATTCAAATCATTTTCCGCATTTTCGCCTTTTGTTGTCGTGGCTTTTTCTAGGTCGCTATTTAAAGATTTTTTTGCCTTTTGAGCCACATCTTCGTCCGCATTTTCACCAATTTTTTCACTAGAATTTTCGCCCAAATTTTCGTCTGGTTTTTCAGCAACCACTGAATTCGCTTTTACGCCTTGCTCTTTTTTCACCTTTTCAACGCGCTCTTCGTGTTGTTTAATAAGACGTTCAGAGTCAATTTTAATTTTCTCAATGTCCTCTTGCGAAATCACCCCACCTTTTTGTAGTGCTTCAGCGGTTTTAAGCCTAATAACTTGCTCTTTTTTCACCTTTTCAAGCTCTGCTTCGGCGCGTTCAATTTCGATTTTTGCTTTGTTTCGCGACTCTTCTTTTTCCATAATGTTCAAAATTTGTCGCGCAGTTTTGCCTTTCATAATGAGCTCGACTTCGTTGAAATAGATTGTTTCTTTTTCAAGCAAAATCTCAATCATCGTGTTCATTTCTTTAAGGTGCGATTCAATAATTTGACGCGCTCTTTTGTAGCAATTGTCAATAATTTTCTTAACTTCTTCGTCTATTTCGCCTGCCGTTTTTTCGCTGTAATTAACTTGCGATTGGTAGTCGCGCCCTAGGAAAACTTCGTTTGTTGACCCGTAATTTATCGAGCCAAGTTTTGCGCTCATCCCCCATTCTGTGACCATTTTTCGCGCAATTTTTGTCGCGCGCTCAATATCATTTGACGCGCCAGTCGAAATGTCTTTTATTAAAACCTCTTCCGCAACTCGCCCGCCAAGCATCATTGTAATATTGTCGATAAGTTTGTTATAAGACATATGCGCTTCGTCGTTGTCAGGGCGACTTATTGTATAGCCCGCCGCCATTCCACGCGCAATAATTGATACTTCTTGTACAACATCGCAATGTGGAAGAACTTTCCCAACAATTGCGTGACCCGATTCGTGGCACGCGGTTATGCGTTTGTCGTTATCCGAAACGACACGACTGCGTTTTTGCGGGCCCATAATAACCTTATTTATACTTTCGGAAATGTCGGTCATTGTAATTTTCTTTCTATTTTCGCGTGCAGCCAAAATTGCCGCTTCATTTAAAAGGTTTTCAAGGTCAGCACCCGTAAACCCACTTGTAAGTCGCGCCAAATTTTTAAAATCCACGCTCGCGTCAAGAGGTTTATTTCTTGCGTGAATTTTCAAAATCATTTCACGCCCCTTGACATCAGGCGGATTGACGTATATTTGTCTATCAAAACGCCCAGGCCTTAAAAGGGCAGGGTCCAAAACATCAGCCCTATTTGTCGCCGCGATGACAATAACGCCCGTATTTCCTTCAAACCCGTCCATTTGAACAAGAAGTTGGTTCAAAGTTTGCTCTCTTTCGTCGTTTCCACCGCCAAGCCCCGCGCCTCTTTGTCTTCCGACCGCGTCAATTTCGTCGATAAAAACGATACATGGGGCTTCTTTCTTGGCTTGTTCGAAAAGGTCTCTGACACGAGAAGCCCCCACCCCAACGAACATTTCCACAAAGTCACTTCCGCTTATTGAGAAGAAAGGAACATTACTTTCACCCGCAATAGCCTTTGCAAGCAAGGTTTTACCCGTTCCAGGCAACCCGACAAGCAAAATACCCTTAGGGATTTTAGCCCCAAGTTCAGTAAATTTTTGTGGATTTTTCAAAAATTCAACAACTTCTTGAAGTTCTTCTTTTTCTTCGTCAATTCCAGCAACATCGCTAAACTTAACATTTGTGTTGTGCGTAACTTGCGCCTTGGTTTTCCCAAAATTGAAACTTTTTGAATTCGCGCCCAAAATGCTTCTAATCAAAATGACGCCCAAAACGACAACCACAATGACACTAAGATAAGGAAGTACCGCTTCCCACCACGACGAGCCGACAGGAATTGTCCCAACGCCGACAATCGTAATATAACTTGGATCGGTTTCAGCCTTTCCATCGTTATGGTTTTTAGCAAAAGTGTTGTACGCATCAACGAGTTCTTGCAACTCAGTTTGTTGCGCGCCGTCAATAATATAGAAATAATGGTCGCTATATTTAGTAATTGAGTCTACTTTGTATTTACTATCCTTTAAAATAACAAATCCGACGCCATTTGTATTTACGGAAATATATTTTACCTTACTCTCACCAGTAAAAGTCCAATTACCTTCACTGTTCTTTTTCCCGCCAATAAGTTCAACAACCGAACCTTTGCCGTCATCAGTTGAGCCAAACGCATTTATTCTAGTCCCGTTATTGCCACTTTGCGAAAAATATATCAAAAAGACAATTGCAAGCAAAGAAATAACAAAGAAAATCCAACTTTTTGCCTTATTATTATTCTTCAAAGATTACTCCTCCAATTTAATACTACTAATAATAACATATTATTACTTTTAAATCAAATAAAATAGCACAAATTTGCCAATTTTTCTTTTAAAATTTTTCGGACAAAACTTCAAATAAAAGTATTTGCATTTTTCTGCGTTACTTGCTAAAATCGTTTTAGAGAGATACAAATAAAAGTAATTAAAATTTTTAAGAATAGTTATAATCTTATAACTAATTTTGATATTATAATGAAGTTATCCACATCTAGCACGACTCGAAATTTTTGTTATGTTTTTATAACTATACACATTTATTACTTTTTTTGTGGATAACTTTTACTACAAAAAAGTTACAAACATAAAACTAACATTTTGTTGATAACTTTAAAAATTTTAGCACAATAGACAAACAATAAAAATCTGAATTTTTTTGGGAGAATAGCAATTTAACAAAATTTGCAACCATAAACATACAAACATTTTTTAAAAAAATAAAAACATGAAGTCAAGAATAAGCAAAAAACATTAAATTTACACAAAAGGGGTTACAATGGATAATTTATTGTTAATAGACGGGCATAACTTGCTTTTTAGAATGTTTTTCGGAATGCCATTTCCGTTTACAAACAGCATAGGGAAGGACATAACCGCGACAGTCGGATTTATAGGTGCATTAGCAAAGACAATTAACTTTTGCAAAGCAGAGAATTGTCTTGTCGTTTTTGACGGAGAAAATTCAATTGTGGATAAACAAAAAGAAAACGAGGAATATAAACAGGGCAGACCCGACTTATCCACATTAGAGAACAACCCATTTGAGCAGTTAGATTACATAAAAAAATGTCTTGACTTTCTACACATTTCTTGGATTGAAACCGATGGCTTTGAGTGCGACGATTATATTGCATATATTTCAAATAACAACAGCAAAAACACATATATTTTGTCTTCTGATAAGGACTTTTATCAATTAGTTACAAACAATGTCAAAATAATCAATTATAAAGGTAAAAACTCTACATATATCGACAAAGACTTTATTTATGAAAAATATCAAGTACTTCCAACTAATTTTTGTTTATATAAGTCACTTATTGGTGACAAATCAGACAATATAAAGGGAATTAGTGGCGTGGGCCCTAAAACGACAGTTAATATAATTAACGCGATACAAGATGTGTCAAATTTAGATTCACTTACAAACAATTTCAACTCATTTATTAACACACACCTTGAAGAGTTTAAAGAGAAATCAAACAAATACATTCAAAAATTTGTTAATAATATTGATATTATTAGAAAAAACTACAATTTAATTAAACTTCCAACACCAAAATACAATTATCCACCAATTAAAGAATCTTATCCAATTGAATATGCTTTATTAAAAAATTTTAAACCACTTCGTGACATTGATATTCTCACCACTCAAAATTGTTCCACGTGAAACATTTTAACATGTAATTTGTTTAATGCAGAAAAATAAAATAAAAGAAAAGAATTAAAACAGATAATGAAAACGGGTATAATATATTAAAAAATAAATAATAAATGAAAAATAAATAAAAATAGATATAAAATAATGGGGTGCAACCCAGAAGTTAGACAACTTTAGGAAGTTCGCTTCATAATCTGTTATAAAATAATTTGAAATAAAATAAATTGAAATAAACAATAAATTATATTTACAAAAAATGTTCCACGTGGAACTTTTTTTATTGCCAATAAATAGAATAACAATATAAGCAAATAATGAACCATATAGAAAATCTATATAAAAGATATTGCCAACAAAGAAGACTTCAAAGACACAGCAATCAAAACAAATTTATATAGAAAATTAACATTACGCACAAGTATTCATTAAAAGAACATCTCTAGGCACGATAAAATAATTGTTCCACGTGAAACAATTAGAAATAAAAATGTAAAAGTTTAATAAGACAAAGCGACGAATATAAATGAAAATAGTGATAAAAAATATGACAAAGAAAAAGCCACTTCATTTTGAAGCGACTTTTTCTATATATAGATACAAAAGAAATTAAAACTTTAACTTAATCATTTAAACACATAACAAATTTAATATGCTATTTTTTTTACAAAAATTAAATTTAGAAAACAATTATCTTTCCAATTTGTCAAGGAAAGAGCAAATCCTATCAAGGTCATCCGTATTGAAATATGCAATTGATATTTTGCCTTTATTGTCATCGCCAACGATTTTAACTTTGGTTCTAAACAATCTTTGCATTCTATGCCCCAATTCTTTAAGCTCAATACTTTGCGCTATTTTTTCTTTTTGTTCTTTCATTTTAGCCTTAGTAGCGCCATCTTTTATAAGTTTTTCCAAATCACGAACAGTCAATTTATTTTCAATCACAAATTTGGCTAGTTCAATTTGTCTATCTTTTTCTTCAATAGCAACGAGGCATTTGCCGTGACCTGCGGAAAGTTGGTTTACTTCAATAAAAGCAATTACTTCTGGGCAAAGGTTTAAAAGCCTCAAAGTATTTGCAACAAGCGGACGGGATTTACCAATTTTATCAGCAACTTCTTCTTGTGTAAAATTGTATTCATCCATAAGTTCCTTAATTGCTCTTCCCGCTTCAATTGGATTAAGGTCCTCTCTTTGAAGGTTCTCAATTAAAGCGACTTCCTTAACTTCTCTTGGCGAATATTTCCTAACAATAGCAGGAATAGTTTTAAGTCCAGCCGTTATACTTGCTCTAAAACGCCTTTCACCAGCGATAATTACATATCTTCCGTCTTTTTCTTCGTTAACAATAATAGGCTGAATAACGCCGTGTTGTTTTATCGATTCCGCAAGTTCCTTTAACGAATTTGCGTCAAACTTCTTTCTAGGTTGGTTTTTGTTTGGGTCAATCTTTCTAATGTCAATCTCAGCAACACCTTGGTTTTGAGCAACCTCTTCTTTCTTTTCAACTTTCTTATCAGCAACCTTTACATCTTCATCGTCCTCGTAAATTGAAAACAGCGCGTCAAGCCCTTTTCCTAATCCCCTTTTCATATTTGCACTCCTATTTAATATTTTTTACACTCATATTATAATCAAAATCAACAAAAAAAGCAAGTTATATTTCAAATTTGCTAAAACAAATAATTATAAGCCTTAAAAGGGAAAAAAGTGTACCAATAAAACTATAGAATTAAATTTTGAAACAAGTTTAAAAATTGTTTGGAAATGGTCGTGTTTGTGAGATTACATTATGTATTTTAGGCAACTTTGATAGTTTACTTAAAAAAATAGTTAACTACCCACTAGCAAATCATTTTTTATGGTCAAAATATAAAAACCGCTAGTTATTTTTTAATAACTAACGGCGTAAAATTGTTTATTTTAGTATTGTTTTTAAAAATTGGTTATGTTTTTATAACTATCTTTATTTCTAGTCAAAAACTCTTTTGCGAGTTCATAATACGCTACTCCACCCTTGCTTTTTGCGTCATATTGCATAATTGGCTTGCCGTGACTTGGTGCTTCAGCGAGCCTAATACTCCTTGGGATGAAAGTTTCGAACACTTTTTTGCCAAAAAAGCGCTTAATTTCAGTCGAAACGTCTTGAATTAGGTTCGAACGGCTCACTTTCATCGTTAAAATGACCCCTTCGACATCAATTTCTTCATTTAAATGCTTTTTTACAAGTTTTATCGTGTTCATAAGTTGGCTGAGCCCTTCGAGTGCAAAAAATTCGCATTGAATTGGAATAACAACCGAGTTACTAGCCGTCAAAGCGTTAATTGTAAGTAATCCAAGCGACGGTGGACAGTCAATAAAGATGTAATCATAGTTATCTCTAACCTTTTTTAGTAAATCTTTAACCACTTTTTCGCGATTTCTCATAGAAACAAGCTCAACTTCGGCTCCAGCAAGGTCAACTGTCGCTGGAATGATGTCCAAACCTTTAACTCCCGTACGTCTTATGACTTCAGTTATATCCTTTTCGCCGTCAATTGCGTCGTAAAGTGTAGAAAGTTTAAGATTTTTATTAACTCCAAGCCCACTCGAAGCATTCCCTTGTGGGTCCATATCAACAACTAACACCTTTTTCCCAAGTGCCGAAACATATGCCGCCAAATTGATACAGGTTGTCGTTTTCCCGACTCCGCCCTTTTGATTTGCAAATGAAATAATTTTTCCCATATAAATCCTCTCGTCACTATTATAACAGAAAATTAAATAAAATCTATCTTTTTTTATCAAAATTAGTAAAAAAACGCACTTTTTTTATTAAAAATCGCGTTCTGAGACAGAATTTTTACCTTTTAGATGAACAAATCCTCATTTATTTTTGGTGAGAATTTTGCTTTTTTTCACTTTTTTACACTAAAAAACTTATTTTTTTAGAAAAAAAATAAGTTTTTTAGAAAAAAAATAAGTTTTTTAGAAAAAAATAAAACGCCCAGTATTTTTGAGCGCTTTAAAATTTCAATAAAATTGTTAAAATTATGGCTATAAGTTATTATTTTTAAAAATTTATCAATAAAAATTATAGAAAGTAAATTTTGAATATTATCGGAAGTTTTGTCGGGGAGTTTACTCACAAGCAAAACTGATGGTTATTCAAACTAGTGGTGCTACAACTCGTTGTGGATTTGTGTTAAGCAAATTGACTTGTGAATACAAAGCAACATCACATAATTTGTATTCTTATTTCTAATAGTCAAAATTTAGGGCAAAAAATTAGCTTTACTCGCGTTCTTGTTCCAAATATTAAAATATCAAGAAATGAAATCAGATTTGTTCGCGATCAAAATCTTGAATTTGCTCAACCTTTTTACCAAAATCTTCAAAATATTTGTCAACATCTCGTTCGTCAAGAGCATAGAAAAGGTCATTAACACGCGTTGCGTAATTTTCGGGCAATTTTTCTTTATTTTTTTTGTATGTTTGTTTAATGTTCCAATATCCGTCTTTTATCCTATCTTGCATTTCTTCACGCTTCTCTTTATCAAAATATTGAGATAAGACAAAATCTAAAAATTTCTTTCCTTTTAAAGATTTTATCGACTTTTCGTCAAGAATAAGCCCGTTTTCCTGCAATTTTTTCATATTTTCATAGGCAAATAGATTTGCTTCGACTTCTTTTAGACTTTCAAGATAATTCCTTTCTTTATCCGCTTTTTTTGCGTCCATATCAAAAGTTCCGTAAACATTATTTTCAAGGTCTGACTCATTTATAATTTCTTGCATTTCACTAACAAGAACATTCTTGTCGTAAGCGTAGCCTTGAATCATTTTGTTAACATTTTGGTTCTGATAATTATGGTAAGTTTCGTGAAGGATGTTAAAAAGATAGTCCGCACTAGTCAAGTTAACATCTGAGTCGTAAATACTAATTAGATTTTTGTCCTTTGAGCAGTTCATCACATCATCAACAATTCCTGGCAGACTTTGCTTAAAAACAACTTTGCAAGGCTCAACCCCCATTTTAACGGATAATCTTTGGTGGATTTCGCTACATAAAGCAACAATGTCGTCTTTTGACTTCATAGAAAAGTCAGTGTCATTAAATTCTTTGACGATGGCTCTAATATTTGCACCGTAAAATTTTGTTTTTCCCACTATCTCAATTTCCATTTCCGAGCCAAAACGGACTGCCGTCATTGATAAAGCAAGCATATTTGGGTCATCTTTGCCCAATTTTTCCATATTTTTTCTATCAAAATAGTTTTGTAATGAATTTTCAACCATTTTTCTTTCCTCTATATTTAAATTATATCATATCCAAACTAAAAAATCAATAAAGAATATGTTTTTATATAAAAAAGCCCAAAAATCATTTATTTTGCGTGATTTTTAGGCTTATATAAGTATTTTATAAGAAAATTCATATTAAAAACATATCAACATTTTATAACTTTTTGTGGATAAAATAAGATTTTTTAGTTCTTTTTATAAAATTTTTAAGCATTTTTAGCGCTTTTAGCGTTTTTAAAAAACTACGTTAATGGGGCAAGGCGTGGCTTGTTTTTCCCTCGGGGAAAGGTTTTTGGTGTTGAAGAAATCTTTTTTATATAAATAAACTTTCTTTTTGCGCCAAAAAGGTCGATTTCGTCGGTTTTTTCGATTTTTCCGCCTAATTTTTCGATTGCGCGACCCGAAAGTTCGATTTCTTCTTCCGCTTTTTCCGACTTGTACGCTACAAAATAACCGCCAATTTTTACAAAAGGAAGGCAATATTCAGATAGCGTGTTTAAACTCGCGACCGCGCGCGACACAACATAGTCAAAACTTTCGCGACGCTCGCCTTTTGCCATATCTTCCGCGCGGGTGTGGTAGGCGTGAGCATTTTTTAGGTTTAATTTTGAAATAACTTCGTTTAAAAAAGTTACCTTTTTATTGACACTATCAATCATTGTAATATTAAGTGAGTCGTTTACAATTTTAAGTGGAAGAGCGGGGAAGCCTGCACCTGAGCCGATGTCCAAAATTTTTGAGCCATTTTTTAAGTTTTTTACACATAAAACGCTATCCAAAAAGTGTTTTATAACGACATCTTCTTCGCTCAAAATTGTCGTCAAATTAAACTTTTCATTCCACTCTTTAAGTAAATTATAGTAGGTCTCAAATTGCGAAAGTTGAAAGTCAGACAAATTGATGTCAAATAGCGAAAATTTTTCTTTTAAAAGGTTTTTAAAATCCATTTTTTGTCCTTTTTTGATGTTTTTTAGTTTTATAAATAGTTTAAATAACTAATAACGTAAGAGAATATCTATTAAAGATTTTATCACAACAAAATAGGTTTTTGAAAGTATAAAAATTCTATTTTTACGAATACGCACCGTTTCATAGAAATATAAAAGACCAATATTCATTAAAGATTTTTCACTAGAAAAAAGTTTTTTTGTTGGTATATAAAATGTCTTTAATAGGTTCACAATGCCCATTTTTAAGTCGTTTTTTCAAGGCGGTTTTTCACCTTTAAATACACTGACAAAACTGCAATATCGGCAGGTGAAACACCACTAATACGGCTTGCTTGACCAAGAGTCAAAGGTTTTATGGCGTTTAGTTTTTGTCTCGCCTCGAGCCTTAAACCTTTCACAAGCGAGTAGTCAAAATCGGGCGAAAGGGAAGTGTTTTCGTCGCGTTTTAATTGTTCGACGAGTGTTTCTTGCCTTTTTATGTAGCCTTCGTATTTTATCTCTGTTTCAACATAATTTAAAACTTGTGTCGGAATGCGACCTAGCACATTGAAGTGGCTTTTTATGTCGAAAATTGTCACTTTGCTACGCTTTAAAAGGTCAGCGTATGTTCTTATAACCCCGCCTTCACCTTCGCCCATTCCACGCAAAAATTCGCAGGCTTTTTTGCCGTCAACTTTTTGGTTAAGCACCCGTTTTGCGCGCTCGATTTGGCGTAATTTTTTGTTAAAAAGAGCCCAGCGAGCGTCGTCCACTAGCCCCACTTTTCGACCTAAAGGCGTAAGTCTAATGTCCGCGTTGTCTTGCCTTAAAAGCAAGCGGTATTCGGCGCGACTTGTCATCATTCTGTAAGGCTCGTTTGTGCCTTTTATGACAAGGTCATCAATGAGAACTCCGATGTATGCTTCGTCGCGTTTTAAAATAAAAGGCTCTTTATTTTGTAGTTTATTGCTCGCGTTTATGCCCGCAACAATGCCTTGCGCGCCCGCTTCTTCGTAACCGCTTGTGCCGTTGATTTGGCCCGCAAAAAATAGGTTTTCGACAAGTTTACTTTCAAGCGTTGGAAGAAGGTCAGTTGACGCGATACAGTCGTACTCAATCGCGTAGGCGTTCCTTAAAATTTTGACATTTTGGAAGCCGTCGACACTTTTATACATTTTTTCTTGAACGTCAACAGGCATAGAAGTGCTAAAACCTTGAACATAAATTTCATCGCCCGTTTTGTCCTCTGGTTCAAGGAAAATTTGGTGTCGATTTTTGTCAGAAAATCGCACGACCTTATCTTCGATTGAAGGGCAATAACGAGGCCCGACGCCCTTAATTAATCCCGAATACATAGGGGCTTTGTCAAGATTAGCGCGGATGATTTCGTGAGTTTTTTCGTTCGTGTAACCAAGATAGCAAACTGCTTTATTTTTTGGATTTCCGATATGAATAAATGAAAAATAGGGAATATTGTCGTCGCCGTTTTGGATTTCAAAGGACGAGTAGTCAATAGAATTTTTGTCCACGCGCGCGGGTGTTCCCGTTTTAAAACGAAGGATTTTGAAGCCTAGGCTTGCAAGATTTTTTGAAAGTCCGTGAGCGTTCACAAAACCGTTTGGGCCTTGGTCTTTTGTGTAGTTTCCGATGATTATTCGACTGTCCAAATAAACGCCCGTACAAAGGACAACGGCGCGCGAATATATTTCTTCTCCAAACGCCGTTTTAACCCCCCTAACTTTGCCGTTTTGAACTAAAATTTCAACCACTTCGCACTGCCTTATGTCAAGATTTTTTTGGTTTTGAAGAACGTCTTTCATATCAAGGTGATAAGCGTGCTTGTCAACTTGCGCCCTTAAACTTTGCACCGCGACGCCCTTGCCACGATTGAGCATTCGCATTTGCAAAATGTTTCTGTCCGCAACGACCCCCATCGCACCGCCTAGCGCGTCAATTTCGCTCACGAGTTGTCCCTTTGCCGTCCCGCCAATTGAAGGATTGCACGCAAGAAAACTAATACTGTCAAGATTAAGCGTCAACAGTAAAGTCTTGTTATTTAGTCGACTAAGTGCAAGCGCACTTTCAACGCCTGCGTGTCCGCTTCCAACCACAATCGCGTCATATTCCATTTTTGTTTTTGTCCTTTTTTTGTTGTTAATTTTTTTTGGTTTTGTAATTTTTTTTAAATATTTTTTTGACTAAACTTTTATTTTCCAAGGCAAAACTTTGAAAAGATTTTATCGACGATTTTTTCGTTTGCAGTCTCTCCTGTAATCTCACCTAAAATTTCCCACATTTCGCGAACGTCGACTGCGACTGCGTCAAGGGGAAGGGCGTCAATAGTAGATAATATTTCATCCGCCTTTTCTTTTGCGCGACTTAGTATTTCAATGTGGCGCATATTGGTTAGAACGAGTTTATCGTACTCAAAATTGCCTTTTAGTGCCCTATCAAATATCATTTCCATAAGGTCGTCAATATGTTCGCCAGACTTAGCACTAAGCGTAATATCGGGCATAATGTCGCACACTTTTTTAAGGTCAGATTTGTTAAGAACAATTATTCTATCGTTATTTTCGGTGAGTTTAAGATTGTCCCTATCTTCTTTGTCAAGTGCACGACTTGCGTCAAAAACAAGCAAAACAATGTCACTATTTTTTATGGTGTTTTTGGCCTTATCAATGCCGATATTTTCGACAATGTCCTTAGTTTTCCTAAGTCCCGCCGTGTCAAGAAAATTAAACTTAAACCCGCGATATTCTTTGCTCCCCGTCACAATGTCGCGCGTCGTACCCGCAATGTCCGTCACAATGGCTTGTTCTTCGCCAAGAAGAGCATTTAATAAACTACTCTTACCAACATTTGTTTTGCCCACAATTGCGACGCTAACGCCGTTTTTTATTGTTTTTCCTATTTGGCTGGTGGAAAGTAAAGACGCTATATCGCGTTTTAAACCCGAAATCGCCCCTACAATCGACTTTTTGGTCCTATACTCAATATCTTCCTCGGGATAGTCAAAACTGACTTCTATATCGGCGATTAGGTCGAGCAAAACCTGTTGCATTTTGTTGACAGCCTGACTAAGCGCCCCACGCGAGAGTTGTCCGCTTGCTTTAAGTTCGCTTTCCGTCTCCGCGTTAATGGTGTCTATAACGCCTTCCGCTTCGTCAAGAGACATTTTGCCGTTTAAGAATGCGCGCTTTGAAAATTCGCCAGGCTCAGCAACTCTTGCACCGAGCGTAAGCGCTTTTTCGATTATTCTTTTGGTGACAGCCACCCCGCCGTGGCATTGAAATTCAACAACATCTTCGCCCGTGTACGATTTTGGCGCTTTAAAATAGACCATAAATCCAAGGTCTTTTGCGCCCCCTAAATCAATGTTTCCAAGTCGCATAAGGTTTGGAGTAGGGTCGCTCATTTTATCAAGTGGTTTAAACATCTTTTCTGCCACTTTTAAACTATCTTTTCCACTTATTCTGACAACCCCAACGCCCGCTTTTCCAGGCGGAGTTGACAGTGCAATAATCGTATCATTTTTCATATCTTTCTCGCTAAACTTTTTTATTTATTCTTTAATTATTATATCACATATTTTTACAAAATCTATAATAATTTTTTGAAATTGATTATAAAGAAAAGAAATAAAAAAAGTAAAATAAAAAAAGTAATTAAAAAAAATTAACATTAGAAAAAAGATAGTTAAAAAGATAATTAGCCTTAGAGATAAGGTCATTAAAAAATATAATAGAAAAAAGATTAGCCATAGAAAAAAAATAATTAACTCTAAAAAAAAGTAATTTAAAAAAATAACAACAAAAAAGTTAAAAATAAAAGAGATAGAAAGCCACAAAAAAAACATCCAAAAAATCTTGTTTGCTTAAAAGATCTTTATTTTTTGCAATAAAAAACCCCTTTTATAAAAGGGGAAAAATTTTAATTTATTCTTTTGTTGGAATGACGACAAGGTGTCTATTTGGTTCTTCGCCTTCCGATTTTGTTGTTACGCCGTCAAAATCTTGGAGTGCTGTGTGAATAATTTTTCTTTCATATGCGGACATATTGTCGAGTTTAACTGGCTTGCCGATTTTAATTGCCTTACTTGCTGTTCTTTTTGCGAGAGCCACCAAAGTTTCTTCGCGTCTAGCCTTGTAATTTTCGACATCAAAGTAGACTTTAAAATCTCTATTTCCCGCATTTCTAGCGACAATTGACAAAATTTCTTGAATAGCGTTCATAGTTTCGCCACGCTTTCCTATAAGCCTATTAACCGTCTCGCCGTTAGCGCTAAAAACAACGTTTCCGTCCTTTTCTTCGTGAGAAATTTCAGCGTCAACTAGCATTTTTTCGAAAAGTCCTTTAAGGAAATCTTCGCAAATCTTCACAATGTCGTCTTTGGTCTTTTCCGACTCTTTGTGCTCTTTCTTTTCTTGCTTTTTCTCTTCTTTTTCTTGCTTTTTTTCTACCTTCAAAGTCTCTTTTTTAGTTTCCGAAACTTCCTTTTCGTCGTCTTTATCTTCTACGACTTCGCCGTCGTAAATAATTTCGACCTTTGCTTTTCTAAAAAGTCCGCCTTGGTCAAGGATTTTAATGTCAACATCTTCTTGGTTTAGCCCAAGTTCTTCTAATCCAAGTTCAATCGCTTTTTCAACATTTTTCGCAACAAATTGTTTCTTACTCATTTTTATTTTCCTTTTTTTATAAAGTGAAAAATTTTTACACTTTTTAAAACTTTTTTTATTTTTTTATAATAGTTTTGGGTTGTTTTTTAAATATAAAACTACCCCCTTGGTGCCAAAGGCACCAC